>NZ_CP024201.1:638636-957954 GCF_002749615.1 Caulobacter mirabilis | reverse complement strand
CGCAGCACGGCCTCGACGCCCTCGTCGTCCTTGATCAGCAGGGTGCCCGTCGAGGCGCCCATGAACACCTTGACGCCGCAGCAGCCGGGCAGACGCTCCAGCTCGCCGAGGAACTGGGCGTTCTCGTGCGTGCCGCCGACGTAGAAGGCGTGATCGCAGCTCATCCGGCCCTTGGCGCGGCGCAGCTTGTCGGCCAGCGCGTCCGGATCGGTGGTGGTCGGCTCGGTGTTCGGCATCTCGAACACGGCGACCACGCCGCCGCGCACCGCCGCATCGGCGCCGGTCTGCAGATCTTCCTTCCACTCGAGACCCGGCTCGCGGAAGTGCACCTGGCTGTCGATCACGCCCGGAAGCACGGTCAGGCCGGCGGCGTCGAACACCTCCGCCGCGGAGGCCTGCGACAGGTCGCCGATGGCGACGATCTTGCCGTCCTTGACCCCGACATCGGTCAGACCGCGCCCCGCATGGTTCACCACCTCGCCGCCGCGGAGGATCAGGTCGTAGGTCTGGGTCATGGGGGAGCCTCGGGACTATGGGTTCGTCGGCTTGTAGACCCGCACGCTTCAGCCTGCACCCCCATAGTCGCGGAGTCGCGTTGCGTGGTTCGAGACGCTCGCTTCACGCTCGCTCCTCGCCACGACGAACTCAGAATGCGTCATGGTGAGGAGCGGACCTGCAGGTCCGCGTCTCGAACCACGCAAGGCCTAGTCTTCCGCGTCGGCCTCCGGCTCGTCCGCCGGCGGCGCTTCCTCGATCTCCGCCTCGACGCCTTCGTCGTCCTCCTCCGTCTCCGCCAGCAGCTCGCGGGCGGCGCGGACGACGGCGTCCACGGGGAGGTCCATCATGTGGTTGATGGCCTGGGTGAAGTCCGGGTCGACCTGCTTGAACTGCTCGAATTCGCGCGGTCCGCGGACCACCCGGGTATGCGGCCCCCAAGGCGCGTAGAGACGATCGTCCGAGGGACCGAACAGACCCACCGTCGGCGCCCCGGCCGCGGCGGCCAGGTGCATCAGGCCCGAATCGTTGCCGACGAACAGCCGCGCCCGCTTGAGGCAGGCGTAGGCGGTCAGCAGGTCGATCTGGCCGGTCAGGTCGATCAGCCGGTCCTTGGGCATGGTCCGGGCCAGCGGCTCGACATGGCGGACGTCCTCGGGCCCGCCCAGGATCATCAGGCGGCCGCCGGCCATCGGACCTTCGTCGTCCAGCAGTTCGATCGCCAGCCGGCCGAAGCGCTCGATCGGCCAGGTCTTTCCCATCCAGTTGGCCGCCGGACCGATGGCCAGGATCGGACCGCCCTCGCCGACCAGTTCGTCGGCGTGAGCCTCGATCTCGGGACTGGTGAACAGGTAGGGCGGCGGCGGATCATCCTCGAGGGTGAGCAGGCGCGCGGCCTCGATCACCTTGTGGGTCGGCTCGCTCGGGCGCTTGTAGACGGCCCGTCGGTCGCGCTTGAGGAAACTGCTCAGGGCCGAGCCGCGCATGTCGATCACCAGCCCCCAGCGGGTATGGCGGACCTTGTTCCAGAGCGCGAACCAATGGCCCGAACCCTTGAGTTTCTCCATGACGATCAGTTCGTCGAGACCCGGAACCTCGCGGAACAGGGACGCAGCGGCGGGGCCGACGGCGATGGTGAACCGGGCGCCGGGCGCCTCGTCGGCGAGCTTCTTGACGAGCCCCGACGCGAGCACGGCGTCGCCGATGCGCGTGGGGCCGACGATCAGAATCGGGAAGGACCGGGCGATCATCCGCCTAGGTATAGGGCTCTATGGGCTGGCGCTCCACCGCCGGAAGCGCCACCTAGGGTCCATGACCGCTTCACCTGCATACGCCCTCCTCGAAAGTCGCGCCCTGATCTCGGTAACGGGTCCCGACTGGCGATCGTTCCTGCAAGGTCTGCTGACCCAGGATGTCGATACGATGACCGTCGGAGACCTTCGGTTCGGCGCGCTCCTGAACGCCCAGGGTCGACTGCTCTACGACCTGTTCGTGCTGGAGGAGCAGAACGGAGCCTTGCTGGACGTCGCGGCGGAGAAACGCGAAGCGCTGATTGTGCGGCTGTCGATGTACCGCCTGCGGGCCAAGGTCGAGATCGCGGCGGACGAGCGGACGGTCTCGGCGCTCTGGAACACGGACGCGGCTGACGGCTTCATCGCTGACCCCCGGCTGTCCGCGCTCGGCTTGCGCGGCTATGGCGCGGCGGCGCCAGCCGGCGCGACCGTCCTGGATGAGGCCGCCTACGACGCCCATCGCCTGTCGCTCGGCGTCCCCGGGCCGGCCGACTGGGGCGAGGAGAAGACCTATCCGATCGAGGCCAACTTCGACCTGCTGCACGGCATCGACTTCCAGAAGGGCTGCTTCATCGGCCAGGAGACGACCAGCCGGATGAAGCGCCGCGGTCAGATCCGCAACCGCATGCTGCCGTTGGCCTTCGACGGCCCGGCCCCGGCCCAGGGCGCGGAAGTCCTGACCGCCGACGACCTGCGGGGCGGCGAGGTGCTGTCGGGCCATGACGGCCGGGCGATGGCGACGGTGCGGCTGGACCGCATCGAAGGCGCGGACCTGACCGTGGACGGCCGCCCGGTGCGGATCGAGCGGCCGGCGTGGTTCGAAGGCTAGGCCTCCGCGTCGCCAGCCTTCAAGCCGATCCGCTCGGCGACATAGTCCCACAGCCCGGCGATCTCGCGGGCGGCGTGGCGGTCGGAGCTCTCTTCGACCGAGCGGCCACGCTCCAGCGCGACCTGGTAGATGGCCCGCGAGCGCAGGATGGCCGGGGCGACCTCGACCTTCATGTAGTCGAGACCCTTCATCGCCCGCTTCACCAGCGGCGCCTCGACGTTCTCGCGGGCGACCGGAGCCTGGTTCACCACGACGGCGCAGGGCTTGCCCAGCCGGCGGACCAACATCAGCGATCGGGCCAGGCCCGACAGGTCGATGAGGGTCGGCCGGGCGACCATCAGCACGAAGTCGGCGATCACCACCGCCTCGCTGACGGCCTCGACGGCGCCGGCGGCGGTGTCGACGATCAGCAGATCCTTGCGCTCCGCCAGGGCGGCGAACTGCGCGGTCAGGACGTTGCGGCCCGAGGACTCGACATAGGCCGGCCCCGGCGCTTCGCGAGCGCCGAGGATGTCGCGGGCCGAGAACTGGGGATCGGTGTCGACCAGCAGCGTATCGACGCCGCGGCGATGGGCGGCCAGCGCCAGGTGGGTCGCCACCGTGGTCTTACCCGAGCCCCCCTTGAGGGCGATCACCGCCAACGTCTTCAAGCTCGCCTCACGCCTTTCCGGACCCGGACGGTTCTCGTCCGCAATCGTGACGCGTTCGGGGCGCCGCGTCATTTCAGCGTCTTAGGCGAGACGACAGGAAATCGGAAATGCGACCGACGTTCGCAGAGGATCAGGCCTGCCCCCGCCGCTTCTCGCCCCGGCGGCGGCTTCCGGCGCGGGCGGCGCTTTCGCTGCCCCAGTAGACGGGCGCCAGGCCGAACTTGCCGCGCCGGTCGAAGTCGCGATCCCGTTTGAGCGCATGCGCCTTGGCCAGGCGTAGTCCGCGCCAGGCGATGAAGCCGGCCCAGGCCACGGCGACGGCGCCGGCCAGGCACCAGGCCGGGATCTCCATCGCGCCGAGAAAGGGATGTCCGAAAGCCAGGAGGCCCAACGGCGCAAGGCCCCAGTAGGGCGACATCGGCCGCCCCTGACGGGACAGGTCGCGGTCAACGCTGCGGCGGAGCTTCAGATAGAGGCTGGGCGACTGATTCCCGGACATGGCGGCATTAGCTCCCATCGATCGGCGATCACAAACGCCGTCCGCCGCACGCCCTGAAGTTCACGAAAAGTTCTGGCCGCCTTGCGCGGCCGCCGCTAACGTCCGGCGCATGACCGACACCTCCCTGCTCCGCTGCACCTGGCCCGGCGCGACCGACGCGCAGTACATCGCCTACCACGACGACGAGTGGGGCGTGCCCGAGTACGACAGCCGCGCCCTCTGGGAGAAGCTGGTGCTGGACGGTTTCCAGGCCGGGCTGGCCTGGATCACCATCCTGCGCAAGCGCGACGCCTTCCGCGCGGCCTTCGACGGCTTCGATCCCGAGAAGGTGGCGCTCTATGGGCCCGAAGACCGCGCCCGGCTGATGGCCGACGCCGGCATCGTGCGCTCCAACGCCAAGATCGACGCCGCCATCTCCGGCGCGAAGATCTTTCTGGAGATGCGCGACCGGGGCGAGGACTTCAGCGAGTTCCTGTGGGCCTTCGTCGGCGACAAGCCGATCGTGAACCACTGGGACGCGACCTCGCAGGTGCCGGTGAAGAGCCCCGAGGCGGAGGCCATGTCCAAGGCGCTCAAGAAGAAGGGCTTCAAGTTCGTCGGCCCGGTGATCGTCTACGCCTTCATGCAGGCCACCGGGATGGTGAACGACCATCTGGCCGGCTGCTTCCGACACGGACCGGTCCAGCGTATAGGGCGGTGATGCCCCCCGCCGCCGGTCCCGATTTCCTGCTCGAAGCCGCCTGTCCCGGCCCTGTCTGCGGGGTCGACGAGGCCGGCCGCGGCCCCTGGGCGGGGCCGGTCTGCGCCGCGGCGGTGATCCTCGATCCGGACACGGCGCCCGCGGGCCTGAACGACTCCAAGAAGCTGACCGCCTTGAAGCGCGAGGCGCTGGAGGGCGAGATCAAGCTCAGGGCGACCGCCTGGTGCGTGGCCTTCGCCAGCGTCGACGAGATCGCCGAACTGAACATCCTGCAGGCCACCGGCCTGGCCATGCGCCGCGCGGTCGAGGGCCTGGCGACGCCGGCCGCCTTCGCCCTGGTCGACGGCAACTACAGGTTCCGCCTCCCCTGCGAGATCAAGACGGTGGTCAAGGGCGACTCGATCAGCGCCTCGATCGCCGCCGCCTCGATCCTTGCCAAGACCGCCCGCGACCGGCTGATGGTCGAGATGGACGCCCTCTACCCCGGCTATGGCTTCGCGGCCCACAAGGGCTATCACGCCCCGATCCATGTCGAGGCGTTGCAACGACTGGGCCCCTCGCCCATTCACCGCAGAGGGTGGAGCCCGATCCGGGACCTGTTTGACGAGGCTTGAGTGCAGATGACCCGGCGTGAACTCCTGGGCGCGGGCGTCGTGGCGGCCATGATGGCCGGCGGCGCCGCGCCCGGCCCGGCCCGTTTCAACGGCGACACCGTGCCGAAGTTGGCGCGCGAGCTGGCGCGCAAGCCCTATGTCGGGCCGGACAAGACCCTGCCGCCGTCGCTGGCGGCGCTGGACTACGACGGCTATCGCCAGATCCGCTTCGTCGAGAGCCGGGCCCTCTGGCGTGACCTGGGCCTGCCGTTCCAGGCGCATTTCTTCCATCGGGGCGGCCTGGCCAAGACCCGGGTCGAGATCTTCGAGGTCGCCGGCGGCCGCGCGACGCCGATCGGCTACACGCCCGAGATGTTCGCCTTCGGCCAGGGGACGCCCGCGGGCCTGGAGGGCCATCCGGAGCTGGGCTTCGCCGGCTTCCGCCTGCTGAACCCGATCAACCAGCCCGACAAGCTGGACGAGGTCGCCGCCTTCATCGGGGCCAGCTACTTCCGCGGCGTGGCGCGCGGCGGGGTCTACGGCCTGTCGGCCCGAGGTCTGGCGATCGGGGCCGGCGACTGGCCCGAGGAGTTCCCCGACTTCCGCGCCTGGTGGCTGGAGCGGCCCGAACCGGGCGCGGCCAGCGTCATCCTGCACGGCCTGCTCGACAGCCCGAGCCTCACCGGCGCCTATCGCTTCGTGGTCACCCCGGGCGATGTCACCACCATGGACGTCTGGGCGGTGCTGTTCCCGCGCCACGACACGCCGCGCGTGGGCTTCGCCCCGTTGACCAGCATGTTCCTGTTCGACCAGGAGACCGGCGCCAAGTACGACGACTTCCGCCCGGCGGTGCACGATTCCGACGGCATCGCCGTGACCCAGGCGGACGGGACCCGCACCTGGCGGCCGCTGGCCAATCCGCCGGCGACGCGGCCGACGCTGCTGGGCGGCTCCGGGTCGTTCGGCCTGATCCAGCGCAAGACCGCCTTCCGCGACTACGAGGACCTCGAGGCCCGCTACGACCTGCGGCCCAGCCTCTGGGTCGAGCCGATGGTCGCCTGGCCCGCCGGGCAGGCGCGGTTGGTCGAGCTCCACGCCAAGAGCGAAGCCGACGACAACACCGTCGCCGAATGGCGCGCCGCCGCGCCGCTGAAGGCGCAGCAGCCGGTGACGGTCGCCTACCGCCTGAACTGGGGTCGCGACGTCACCGACCCCGCCGTCGCCCGGGTGATGGCCTGGCGCTCGGGCGCGGGCGACTCGGCGGAGTGGAAGCGGCTGGTCATCGACTACGGCCCCGTCGTCGGCGATCCGGAGGGGCTCATCGGGGCGATCGACATTCCCGGCGGCGAGGTCCGCCATGTCGTGGTCCAGCCCAACGCGGTGACCGGCGGCGTCCGCCTGGCCTTCAACTTCAAGCCCGGCCAGGGCGACATCCGCTGCGCCCTGATGCGCGACGGCCGACCGGTGTCGGAGACGTGGGTTTATCCGTGGTCCTGATCCTCCCCCACCGGGGGAGGGGGACCATGCGCAGCATGGTGGAGGGGGCCAAAGGCGCCGGCTGCTGTCCACCACATTAGGCCCGCTCCACCGACCTGTCGGACGGTCCCCCTCTCCCAAAGGGGGAGGAAATCAGATCCCCATCTGCCGCGCCGCCAGATCGCGCATGATCTCCTCGGACCCGCCGCCGATCGCGTTGACGCGGACCTCGCGATAGATCCGCTCCACGCGGCTGCCGCGCATGTAGCCATTGCCGCCCATCACCTGCATCGCCTCGCGGGCGCAGTACTCCATGGTCTCGGTGGCCTGGACCTTGAGCAGGGCGATCTCGGCGATCGGGCTCTCGCCCTGCTGGATGCGCCAGGCCAGCAGCTCCAGCCAGGACTGGGTCGCGTTGATGCGCTTGTACATGTCGGCCAGCTTGTGGCGGATCACCTGGTGGTCGGCGAGCCGCTTGCCGAAGGTCACCCGCTCCTGCGCCCAGCTGATGGCGTCTTCCAGACAGACCTTCGAAAACCCGATCGCCCCGGCGCTCATCCCGATCCGCTCGCCGTTGAAGTTCTCCATGATCCCGGCGAAGCCCCGGTTCTCCTGGCCGATCAGGTTCTCGACCGGCACCCGGACGTCGTCGAAATAGAGCGCCGCCGTGTCCGACGCCCACCAGCCCTGCTTCTTCAGCGGCGTGCGGGAAAAGCCTTCCCGGTCACGCTCGATCAGCAGCAGGGAGACGCCGCCCGCGCCCTCCCCGCCCGTGCGGACGGCGACGGTGTAGTAGTCGGCCCGCATGCCGCCGGTGATGAACATCTTGGAGCCGTTGACGACATAGTGGTCGCCGTCGCGGCGGGCGGTGGTCTTCAGGTTGGCCACGTCGGACCCGCCCGAAGGTTCGGTGATGCCCAGGGCGATGATCTTCTCGCCGGACAGCACCTCCGGGATGATCCGATCCTTCATCGCCTGGCTCCCCAGCCGGCGGATCGGCGGCAGGCCGATGCCGTGGACCATCAGGCTGGCGTTGACCCCGCCGGCGCCGTGGCGCGCCATCTCCTGGCTGGTGACGATCGACATGAAGGGGTCCGACGGCACGCCGCCGTATTCCTCCGGCCAGCCCAGCCGCAGCAGCCCGACGTCCGAGGCCTTCCTGTAGAGCTCGCGCGGGAACTCGCCGGCTTCGTCCCAGTCGTTCACATGGGGCATGATCTCCGCCTCCACGAACCGGCGCAGCGTGTCGCGCCAGGCGTGGTGATGCTCCTCGTAGAACGGGCTCTTGCGGCTCTCGTTCAAGGCGGCGAGCGGGCTGGTCATGCGGGTCCTCCCGGCGCCTCTGAACGCGGGCGCCTTTTCCGGATCGGATGTTCTCAGGCGTTCCGCAGGGGCAGTCGAGCGGCCGATACCGGTTTACATCGTAGATTTACGTCGTACATTTTTCGCCGACGAGACCACAGGGAAGAGCGCCATGTCCGCCATCGAGTCCACGCCCGCCGTTCATGCCGGCGACCGCCGGGTCGGCCACGCCGAGATCCGCGAACGGGCGCTCAAGGCGGCGGCAGGCCTGCGGGCCCTGGGCGTGCGCGAGGGCGATACGGTGGCCCTGGTCCTGCGCAACGACGTCGCCTTCTTCGAGGCCGCGCTGGGCGCCAGCCTGGCCGGCGCCTATCCGGTGCCGCTGAACTGGCATTCGACCGCCGAAGAGGCCGGCTACATCCTGCGCGACAGCGGCGCCCGGGCGGTGATCGCCCACGCCGACCTGCTGCCGGGGATGGAAGCCGGAATCCCCGCGGGCGTTCCGGTGCTGGTCGTCGACACGCCGGACGAGATCGCCGCCGCCTACGCCGCCGCCGTCGCGCCCCACGCTGTCCCGGCCCGCGCCTGGGACGGCTTCGTCGATGAGCATGGCCCGCTCGCCGATCCGTCGCCGGTGAACCGTTCGGCGGTGATCTACACCTCCGGCACCACCGGCAAGCCGAAGGGCGTTCGCCGCCAACCGCCGGCGCCGGGCGCGACGCCGCCGACGCTCAGCGGCCTGACGCCGTTCGGGCTGGACCGGCCCGGTCCGATCATCGTGCTGATGAACGGCCCGATGTACCACGCCGCGCCCAACATCTACGGCCTGAGCGCCCTGCACGTCGGGGCTGACATCGTGCTGCAGCCGCGCTTCGACGCCGAGGAGATGCTGCAGCTGATCGAGCGCCACGGCATCACCCACATGCACATCGTGCCGACCATGTTCGTGCGGCTGCTCAAGCTGCCGGAGGCCGTGAAGGCGAAGTACGACCTCTCCTCCCTCCAGTTCGTCGTCCATGGCGCTGCGCCCTGCCCGCCGGCCGTGAAGCGGGCGATGATCGACTGGTGGGGCCCGGTGATCTTCGAATACTACGGCTCGTCGGAGACCGGCCTGGCTGCTTTCCACGGCGCGGAAGAAGCTGTGGCGAAGCCCGGCACGGTCGGCCGCCCCCTGCCCGGCGTCGACATCGTCATCGTCGGCGACGACGGCGCGGAGCTGCCTGCGGGCGAGGTCGGCGAGGTCTATATCCGCCCGGCCAACCTGCCCGACTTCACCTACATCGGGGCCGACGAGAAGCGTCGCGAAGTCGGGCGCGGCGCCCATGTCACCGTCGGCGACGTCGGCTACCTGGACGCGGACGGCTATCTGTTCCTGTGCGACCGTAAGCGCGACATGGTCATCTCCGGCGGGGTGAACATCTATCCGGCCGAGATCGAGGCCGTGCTGCTGGACGTGTCCGGCGTGAAGGACTGCGCCGTGTTCGGCATCCCGGACGAGGAGTTCGGCGAAGCCCTGTGCGCCTATGTCGAGCCGGTCGACGGCGCGACTCTGGACCCGGTCGACATCCGCGCCGCCCTGGCCGGGCGGCTGAGCCGCTACAAGGTCCCCCGGCTGGTCGAGATCGTCCCGGCCCTGCCCCGCGAGGACTCCGGCAAGATCTTCAAGCGCCGCCTGCGCGAGCCCTATTGGGAAGGCCGCGGCCGGGCGATCTAGAAGGTCGCATAACGCCGTTCCCTTTTCCACGCGCCACTGTAAGCTCTCGCCAGGGTTGAAGCGGGGGCGATCATGCGAGCAAAGCGTTTGGCGATAGCCGTTGTGGCGGCGGGACTGGCGGCGACGGCGATCGGCTACGCCTCCTTCGCGCGGCAACAGCAGGCGACGCCGGCCGGAATGTGCGGTCGTTTCGACCTCACCAAGAGCAGCGCCTATGCCGGCGCGGCCCAGCCGATCGCCTTCCCCTGGCGTCGCGACCTGCCCCAGCCGGCGGCGAACCGCCAGCCTCACGCTTGGGACAGCGTCCAGAAGGAGAACTGGGAGGCCTACATGGCCGCCTTCCTCTCCGAGGTGAAGGCGGGGGGCCTGGCCATCGCCGACGGCAAGGCCGCGATGAAGCCGGACGCCGAGTGGTGGATCGCGCCCTGGATGGACTACGGCGACAACGGTCGCGAGAAGAACCTGGGCCTGACCAAGGAGCGCAACCCCGGCAAGGGCGATCTGGCGCCGGGCTCCGGCACGGGCCGCCAGGTCTGGGCGGTCGGCTTCTACAACCGCGAGGGCGCCGCGGCGCTGGGCCAGGTCTTCGCCGATCCCTGCAATCCGCAGGTGCCGCAGACCGGCTGGTCGATGCCGGAGGGCGCGGCCTCGTTCAAGCTGCTGTTCACGACCGCCACGGCCCAGGACGCCGCCTATCTCGACGGCTCGCCCGAGGTGCAGGCCTTCATCGGCAACCGGGTCAGCCAACGCACCCAGCAGACCGTTCGCCTGCTGCAGATGGACATCGCCATCCGCGACAACGACTCCCCCACCGGCTGGATCCTGGGCACCTACATCTGGAAGGGCCCGAAGACCGGCGACGGCCTGTTCGACAACCTCGTTCCGGTCGGGCTGATGTGGGGCAACGATCCGAACGCCGCCGCCTCGCCGCGCGACGCCATGGCCACCTTGACCGAGACCCGGCTGAACCCGGCGCTGGCGGGCGTGGTCTGGCGCGGTCATGGGCAGACCTGGGACGAGCGGCCCTGGCCCGGCTTCCAGGGCCGGTTGAACGGCCCCGCCGACAACATGATCTCGACCTGCATGTCCTGCCACGCCCTGGCGCAGTGGCCGCGGTCCAAGGCGCTGAGCATCCTGCCCACCGGCCCGACCTACACCATGGCTACCCTGAACAACGACCAGACCCGGGCGGCGCTGGCGGCCAGCTATCTGAAGAACGTGCCCGGCGGGACCCTGACCGACCCGAGCGAGGCGACCCCGACCGCCAGCTGGGGCGGCGCCCGGCCGCTGGACTATTCGCTGCAGCTGGAAGCCGCCTTCACCCGCATGTGCAACGCCTGCGCCGACGGCGTCCTGTCCGGCCCGACCCCGGCGATGTGCCAGGTGAAGGGCGCGGCCAACTACGTCGCCGCCGCCAACTGCCCGACCTCGGCGCCCGTGCGCCGGTTCCTCGAGGGCATCAGGGTGGACAAGCCGGCGCGGCAATAGAAGGACGTCGTACGATGCGCCAGAGCCGTTTTCGTGCTATCTAGAAAGACGTTCTAGAAAGACGGCCATGGCTCTGAGCATCAAGACCGAGGAGGCGGATCGGTTGGCCCGTGAACTCGCGGCGCTAACTGGCGAGACCTTAACGGACGCGGTGACAAACGCTCTCCGCGAACGTCTGGCGCGCGAACGCGATGTCCAACGAGCCGAGTATGTAGAGCGGCTCATGGCCTTCGCCGAAAGCGTCGCCACTAAGTACGACCGGCGCCCAGTGACAAAGGCGGAGTGGGACTGGGCGTCGGGGGACGAGGATTGATCGTTGTCGACTCTTCCGCCGTGATCGCCATCCTCTTTGGTGAGACGATCGGCTCGGCGCTCGCCGACCGCCTGGAAAAGGAACTGCACGGCCAACGAGTCATTTCAGCGGCGAACTACGTCGAAGTCGGCGCGGTGATGGCAGGCCGCGTCGAAGACCCAAACGAAGCACGGTCGGACCTCGATCAGTTCCTGGCCGTCGCCGGCGTCGAGATAGCGCCTTTGACCGCTGCCCAGGCCCGCCTCGCCCTCGAAGCCCGAGTGAAATTCGGCCGCGGCTTTGGCTCACCGGCCAAACTGAACTTCGGCGACAGCTTCGCCTACGCGCTGGCGAAATCGCTGAACGCTCCGCTGCTGTTCGTCGGCGACGACTTCGCGGCGACGGACATCACGCCCGCGCTCTGAAACTGTGAACAGGCGTTAACCACGCTTGTGAATCCCGCCTTAACCCTAACGGACTCAGAATCCTTGGACTCTTTCGTGTTCAGGGATCTCCCATGGCGTTCGGTCCGGAAACCATCATCCAAGGCGACTGCATCGAGGAGCTGAAAAAGCTTCCGGATGGTTCGGTGGACCTCGTCTTCGCCGATCCGCCCTACAACCTGCAGCTCGGCGGCGACCTGCTGCGGCCGGACAATTCCAAGGTCGACGCGGTCGACGACCATTGGGACCAGTTCGAGAGCTTCAAGGCCTACGACGACTTCACCCGCGCCTGGATGGCCGAGTGCCGCCGCGTGCTGAAGGACGACGGCGCCCTGTGGGTGATCGGCAGCTATCACAACATCTTCCGCGTCGGGACCGTGCTGCAGGACCTCGGCTTCTGGGTGCTGAACGACGTCATCTGGCGCAAGACCAATCCGATGCCGAACTTCAAGGGCACGCGGTTCGCCAACGCCCACGAAACCCTGATCTGGGCGGCCAAGAGCCGAGGCGGCAAGCGCTACACCTTCAATTACGACGCCATGAAGATGGCCAACGACGAGGTGCAGATGCGGTCCGACTGGACCCTGCCCCTCTGCACCGGCGAAGAGCGCATCAAGGGCGCCGACGGCCACAAGGCGCACCCGACCCAGAAGCCCGAGGCTCTGCTGCACCGGGTGATCCTGTCGTCGAGCCGTCCGGGCGACGTGATCCTGGACCCCTTCTTCGGCGTCGGCACCACAGGCGCCGCGGCCAAGCGCCTGGGCCGCCGCTTCATCGGCATCGAGCGCGAGAGCGAATACGTCGCCCACGCCAAGGAGCGCATCCGCAAGGTCGTGCCGATCGCGCCGGCCGACCTTGAAGTCATGGGCAGCAAGAAGTCCGAGCCCCGCGTGCCGTTCGGCACCATCGTCGAGGCCGGCCTGCTGCGTCCGGGCGACACCGTCTGGTGCCCCAAGGGTCAGCGTAGCGCCAAGGTCCGCGCCGACGGCAGCCTGGCCGTGGGCGAGATGACCGGGTCGATCCACAAGGTCGGCGCCATGATCCAGAGCCAGCCCGCCTGCAACGGCTGGACCTACTGGCACTTCAAGTCGGACAAGGGCCTGGCCCCGATCGATGTCCTGCGCAGCAAGGTCCGCGCGGAGATGGCGGCCTAGGCTCGATGTCCGTCCGCTGGGCCGACCTGATTTTCCAGCCGGACGCCGCGCTGTCCAAGACGGCGATCGAGGCCTGGTCCTGGAAGATCGCCGGCCTATGGCGGCCTGTCCTGATGACCCGCATGGCCGACGTCTTCTTCGAGCGAGACGACGGCGTTCACTGGCTGGAATGCGCCACCGGCGAGGTCTCGCGCGTGGCTGACAGCGAAAGCCGTCTGCACGCGTTGATGCAGGGCGACGATGGCGAGCTCTGGCATATGCGGCCGGTCGTCGAAGCCCTTCACGAGGCGGGCAAGAAGGCCGGCGAAGGACAGTGCTACTGGTTCATCACGCCCCCGGGGTTCGAGGGCGGCGTCTACACGCCGGAGAATATGTTCGTCGCTCCGGCCCACGAGGTGGTGTCGCTGTCGGCCGACCTCCATCGTCAGATCTGCGATCTCCCCGACGGCGCCGCCATCAAGCTCAGAGTGGTCTAGGCGCGACGCGGCCAATCCCCGATTGGGGACGCATCACCGACGCCGATGCTCCACGCCTTCGCCGTAGGCCTTCTCCAACCGCCGCGTCTTCATCCAGTCCCCGAGCAGCTCGAAATAGCCCGGTGCGGTGCGGCCCAGCCGCTTGCCGGCGCCGTCGGTCTCGATGATCCCGTGTTCGGCCTTGGGGAACACCACCACGTCGATCGGCGCGCCCTTCGCCTGAAGCGCCCGCAGGATGGCCAGCGTCCGCTCGTGCGGGGCCGCGGTGTCCATGCCGGCCAGGACCCAGAGCATCGGGACGTTCAGTTTTTCCAGCGTGGGAACCGGCTCGTAGGCGAGGTCATATCCGAAGGAGAAGATCCGTTTCACGTCCTCGGCGGGCATGCTGGACAGGGGGCCGGTGTAATCGCCGCCGAGGCCCTTCCGCCACGGCTCGCCCTCGGACGCGGCCTTCAGTCGCGCCAGCTCATCCGCGCCCTCGTTGAACCGCGACACGGCCACCCTGGTCGCGGCGTCGTGCATCGCTCGCCCCTTGGCCAGCACGTCGGCCCCGTAGCCTTTCGCTCGCAGGCCCTGCTCGACCTCGGACCGATCCTCCTCGACGAGGCTGACCGCCAGGCCGTAGCCGACCACGACGAAGTCGACCTTGGCCTTGGTCGCCGCCAGCGGCGCGACCCAGCCGCCCTGACTCTCGCCCATCAGGCCGAGCGGAACGCCCTTCAGCTCCGGCCGGGCGCGCACCGCGCCGATAGCCGCCGCCATGTCGTCGGCCAAATCGCCGAAATGGATCGTGTACTCGCCCGTCGAACGCCCCGTGCCGCGCTTGTCGAACACGAAGACGGCGATGTCCTTCAACGGGAGCAGATACTGGACGTAGTTGTGCCAGACGGCGGACTCCTTGTCGGAGCCGTACTGCAGCACGACCACCGCCCGCGGCTTGCCCGACGACGGCATGACCAGTTCGCCCTGCAGGCTCAGCGGTCCGCTGGCGAAGGTGATCGGCGTGGTCGGCAGGGCGATGCGGTCGCCGGGTGTGTTGTTGAATTGGATTGTCGGGCTACCGCACGAACCGAAGTCGACGGTGGTCGTGACCGGCGCCTTGGCGGACCAGCCGTCGCCGCCCGCGTAGCTTCCCGCATCGCCGGACGGAAAAACCTTGCCGGTCGTTCCGTCGAGCATCCGCCAGCGCAGATTGGGAGCGTTGCTGGGCTGGACGACCAGCTTGCGGCCGTCCGCCAAGGCGTAGGCGCCGACGTGACACAGGCCTGGGGGCGGGCTCTCCGGCGCCGCGACGGCGGCGGCGGGAAACGCCAGCAAGCCGACAACAGCCGCGCACTTCGACAAGGTCCGGATCATCGCCGCTTCCCCCAACAAGCAAGAGGCGCTTGAGACGCCGAACAGATGCAGGGCGCAAATGAAACTTAGGCAACGTCGCCGCTAACGCGCCGCTTCCTCGTACAGCCGGTCCAGCTCGGCCGCGCTGCGCCAGAGGCCGGCGGCGACCACGCCCTCGACCGTCTCGACGTTGCGGACGTCGGCGAGCGGATCGGCTCCGAGAAGGACCAGGTCGGCCCGACGGCCCGGCCGGATCGCGCCGTCGTCGCCCTTGGGATCGAACAGGCGACGACCGTTGAGGCTCGCCGCCCGCAGAACCTCGACCGGCGACAGGCCGATCTCATGCAGCTCGATCATCTCCTGATGGACGGAATGACCGTAGACCAGGCCCGGCAGCGAGGCGTCCGTCCCGACGGTCAGGGGGACGCCGCGCTTCCAGAGCTGCCGGGTCAGCACGCGCGCGAAGTCATAGGACGCCGAGAACAGATGCGCGCCGTCGCGGTCGCGGAACGGCTGGCCCAGATAGCGGTTGGCGGGGGCCGTCCACTGCAGGCGCGAGACCGGATCCAGATAGCGCGACCAGCCCGGCGCCACGGGCATGACCTCGCGCTCGACCTGCATGTGCTGGATCGCCTTCATGGTGATCAGGGTCGGGGTGACGCCCATGCCCGAGCGTTTCACCAGGTCGGCGAGGGCGTCGATGTCCGCCGGCGCCAGATCGGTCTCGCGGCCATAGCGCTGCAGCTCCTCGGCATGGGCGACGTTGCTCATCGGATGCGCGAAGACGAAGGCCCGGTCGGCGCAGACCGAACAGCCCAACTCCGGCAGATGGCCCGTGGTGACGAAGCCCTGGCGGCCGGCCTCCTCGACGACGGCGGCGTAGGTCTGGCGGTTCAGGAACTGGTACGGCTTGATGAAGTCATAGCCCTTGGCCTTCGCGGCCTGGACCGCGGCGGCGCCGTCGGCGGCGATGGTCGGCGCGTCGATGGTGGAAGCCGGCGCGGTCGCCAGGTCCTTCTCCGTCACGCCGGCGAGCGGACCGTTGATGCGCTTGGCGATGTACAGGCGAGGCCCCGCCGTTCGGCCGGCGGCGATCTCCTCGCGCAGCCGCAGCAGTTCGCCGTCGCCGACCGGCCCGCCGCCGAGGTTGGCGACAGAGGTCACGCCGGCCCGCAGAAAACTGAGCATCACGGCCTGGTCGTAGCCTGGCGGCAGATCCAGCGCGGCCGTCGCCGGGTCCCGGCTGGCCTTCGCCGCGGCGCGGGCGGTGATGTGGACGTGGGCGTCGAAGAAGCCCGGAACCAGGAACTTGCCGCGTCCGTCGACCACGGTCGCGCCCTTCGGAATCCTGGCCTCCTTCGCCGGATCGATCCGAACGATGCGGCCGTCGCGGATCAGGACGGTCCGGCCCGGCAGCACCTCGTCGGTGTCGACCGGGATGACCGTGACGTCGGCGATGACCAGGGGCGCCGCCGCCGGAGCGGCCAGGGCGGGAAGCGCCCCGGCGAGGGCGGCCAGGACGGACAGTAGCAGGCGCATGAGGCCCCCGTTTGGCGAAACTCGGTTCGCCTGAGTACACGGCTAGACCAGCCGCGTCAGTCCCGCCTTGGCCGCCTTGAGAAACACGCTGGGCAAGGCCTCCAGGCCGGCGCGGGGCGTCCACTCGGCCGCCATGGCGCCCTCGGCCCGGAAGACGCGCAGGGTCAGGGCGAAGTGGGTGAAGACATGCTCGATCTCTCCGGCGTCGCGCCAGGCCGCGACCGTCGGCGCGGCCGCCAGAGCCTCCGCGTCGGTCCAGGGCGCCGCGCGCCAGTCGCTGGTCGGCAGGCCGAGCATGCCCCCCAACAGCCCCTTCGGCGGGCGGCGGACCAGAGCGACGCGATCGCCGTCGGTCAGCAGCCAGGCCACGCCATGGCGGCGGGGGCGCTCGGCCTTCTTCGTCTTGCGCGGGAAGGTCTCCTGATCGCCGCGGGCATAGGCCGCGCAGGCGCCCGAGATCGGGCAGCGGTCACATAGCGGCGCCTTGGGCCGGCAGACCGTGGCGCCCAGGTCCATCAGCGCCTGAGCCCAGTCGCCGGGACGGTCGGCGGTCGCCAGCGACCCGGCCAGCCGCTTCAGCTCCGGCTTGCTGTCGGGCAGCGGCGGTTCGACGGCGAACAGGCGCGCCATCACCCGCTCGACATTGCCGTCGACGACGTTGGCCTCGCGGTCGAAGGCGATCGCCGCCACCGCCGCCGCGGTGTAGGCCCCCACGCCGGGCAGGCGCAGCAGCCCTTCCTCCGTGTCCGGAAACACGCCGCCGCGCCGGCCCGCCACCGCCCGGGCGCAGGCCAGCAGGTTCCGGGCGCGGGCGTAGTAGCCGAGGCCCGCCCAGGCGGCCATGACCTCGGCGTCCTCCTCCGCCGCCAGATCGGAGACGGTCGGCCAGCGGCGGGTGAAGGCCAGGAAGTACGGCGTGGCGTGCGGCACGGTGGTCTGCTGCAGCATCACCTCCGACAGCCAGACGAAATACGGGTCGGTCCGTTTCCCCGCGCCGGGCGGCGCGCGCCAGGGCAGGCTCCGCGCATGGGCGTCGTACCAGTCGAGCAGCGCGGCGCGGAGGGCGGGAGCGTTCATCCGGTTTCCTTTAGCCGTCATCCCGGAAGCCGCGAAGCGGCCATCCGGGCCCCGGGTGCGGCGTTGCTGGGTCCCGGGCTCTCCGCTTCGCTCCGGCCGGGATGACGGGTATAGATAAGCCATGCGCCGTCGCACGTTGCCCACGCTTCAGGAAGCCGCCGAGATTCTCGCGCGTCGCCGGACCAAGCCGGCGCCGCGGCCCGCGCCCCTGGCGGGCAAGTCGCTCGCGCCGATGCTCCGCAGGCTGGAGGCCCAGTACGGCCAGGGCCCGGGCCAGCTGCAGATGCGCTGGAAGGAGATCGTCGGGGAGACCCTGGCCCGGCATACCGAGCCCGTGAAGGTCACCAAGGGCCGCGGCGCGGCGCCCGGCGTGCTGGAGCTGAAGGTGGCCGGACCGGCCGCCGCCATCGTCCAGCACCAGGCCCCCGAAATCCTCAAGCGCGTCTCCCTGCTGCTCGGCGAAGGCCAGATCGGCAAGCTGCGCATCATCCAGGGACCGGTCCGCGTCAGCGCCGGCAAGCCCCAGGCCAAGCGACGCCGTCTGCGCGGCCCTCTGGACGCCGCGTCCGAGAAGGCTCTCGCCGACGGCGTCGCCGAGGCGACCGACGGGCCGCTGAAGGAGGTGCTGATCAAACTGGGACGCGAGGTCCTGCGCGGCTCCGGCAGTTGACAACGGCGCTGTCGAGAGGCTGTTGCGCCCAACAAACGCCGCCTTCTTCCGGCTTCGGGAATCGGGCTTAAACTCAACGTCCGCTCAAAGGGGGACTACCCGTCATGCGCATTGATCGCCGCACCATCCTGGCCGGCTCCGCCATCCTCGGCCTGGGCGCGAGCTCTCTGCTTCTGTCGGCCTGCGGCAAGGGCGGCGGTCAGACCGTTACGTCCGATGACATGAGCCAGGGCAAGGCCGACGCGCCGGTTACGGTGGTCGAGTACGCCTCGCTGTCCTGCGGCCACTGCGCCAAGTGGAACAAGGAGGTCTTCCCGACCTTCAAGGCCAAGTACATCGACACCGGCAAGGTCCGCTACGTCTTCCGCGAGTTCATCACGCCGCCGGCGGAACTGGCGACCGCCGGCGCCCTGCTGGCGCGCTGCGCGGGCAAGGACAAATACTTCGGCGTGGTCGACGCGGTGTTCCATGGCCACGAAGAGATCGCCCAGACCGGCGACATCCGCGGCGTGCTGCTGCGCGTGGCGCAGTCGGCCGGCATGAACGAAGACCAGTTCGTGGCCTGCGTCAGCGACGAAAAGGCCCTGACCGACATGACCGCCCGCGTGGAGAAGTACGGCAAGGAAGCGAACGTCGACAGCACCCCGACCTTCTTCTTCAACGACGACAAGTACGCCCAGGGTGAAATGACGATGGCCCAGATCGACGCGGCCTACGACAAGGCTCTGGCCAAGGCGAAGAAGTAGGAGCCGACCCCGACCCGTGCACTTCCAGAGGCTTCGCCTTTCCGGGTTCAAGTCCTTCGTCGATCCGACCGAATTCCGGATCGAGCCCGGACTCACGGGCATCGTGGGGCCGAACGGCTGCGGCAAGTCGAACCTTCTGGAAGCTCTGCGCTGGGTGATGGGCGCCAATTCCGCCAAGGCTATGCGGGCCGGCGGCATGGACGACGTAATCTTCAACGGCGCCGGCTCGCGGCCTCAGCGGAACCACGCCGAGGTCACGCTGACCATCGACAACAGCGACCACACCGCGCCGGCGCAGTTCAACCATCACGCCACGATCGAGGTGGTCCGCCGCATCGATCGCGGCGAGGGCTCGACCTACAAGGTCAACGGCCGCGAGGTGCGGGCGCGGGACGTCCAGCTGCTGTTCGCGGACGCCTCGACGGGCGCCAACTCCCCTGCCCTGGTCCGTCAGGGCCAGATCAGCGAGCTGATCGCCGCCAAGCCGCAGAACCGCCGCCGCATCCTGGAGGAGGCCGGCGGCGTCTCCGGCCTGCATACCCGGCGGCATGAGGCGGAGCTGCGGCTGCGGGCGGCGGAGACCAACCTCAACCGCCTCGACGACATCATCCGCGAACTGGACTCGACCCTGAATCGGCTGCGCCGGGAAGCCCGGGCGGCGGAGAAGTACAAGCGCCTGTCGGCCGAGATCCGCGCCGTGCAGGGCGCCGTGCTGTTCGCCCGCTGGACGGAGGCCCGTGACACCCTGATGCGGGTGGAGACGGAGAACACCGAGAGCGGCCGGCAGGTCGAGAACACCGCCCGCGAGGCCGCCGCCGCCCAGACCGCCGCGTTGAAGGCCGAGGAGGCGATCAAGCCGCTCCGCGACGAGGAAACGGTGGCCGCCGCCGTCCTCAACAAGCTGGAGATCGAGAAGGACCGCCTCGAGCGCGAACACCAGAGCGCCGCCGCCGAGGTCGAACGCCTGACCGCCGAGCTGGCGCGGATCGAGGCGGACACTGCTCGTGAGCTCCAGATCGTCGAGGACGCCGGCGTCGCCCTGGCCCGTCTGGCCGAGGAGCTGGAGATCGTCGAGGCGGAGGTGAAGTCGGCGCCCTCCCGTCTGCCCGAACTGCAGGAGGCGCTGAAACAGGCCGAAGAGGCCCGCGCGGCGGCCGACCGCGAGGTCGAGACCCTGGCCGCCGGCGTCGCCGCCGACGAGGCCCGTCGGCGCGCCGCCCAGGCCCGGGTGGCCGACGCCGAGGGGCGGCTGGCCCGCACCGTCCGCGCCCTGGACATGGCCAAGGCCGATCGCGCCGCCATCGGTCCGACCGTCGATCCGCAGGCCGCGGCCGCCCAACAGAAGCTTGAGGCCGCCCAGGGCGTGCTGACCGAGGCTCGTGCGGCTCTTGAGACGGCCGAGACCGAACGCACCGAGGCCGCCCGCGCCGAAGGCGCCGCCCGCGACGCCGCCCGCCAGATCGAGGATCGTCTGGGCCGGCTGAAGACCGAGGCCCGCGGCCTGGCGCAGCTGTCCGCGCCCCGCGCCAAGAGCGGCTTCGCCCCCGCGCTGGACGCGGTGAAGCCGGACAAGGGCTATGAGACCGCTCTGGCCGCAGCCCTGGGCGACGACCTGGAAGCCGCGCTCGACGCCAAGGCCCCCGCCTACTGGGGCGGCCGCGACGCCGAGACGCCGAAATGGCCGGAAGGCGCGACCCCGCTCGGCCCGTTGATCAAGGCGCCGCCGGCCCTGGCCGCCCGCCTCGCCTTCACCGCCCTGGTCGACCGCAAGGATGGCGAGCGGCTTCAGAAGCTGTTGCCCGCCGGCGCGCGTCTGGTGTCCCGTGAGGGCGATCTGTGGCGCTGGGACGGCTTCACCGCCCGCGCCGAAGCGCCCAAGCCCGCCGCGATCCGGCTGGAGCAGCGCAACCGTCTGGCCGAGGCCGAGGCCGAGATCGAAGGCCTGACGCCGGAGGCGGACGCCGCGACGACCGCGCTGAAGGACGCCCAGGTCCGGTTCCGCGCCGCCGAGGAGGCGCTGAAGGATCGCCGCCGCGCGCCGCAGGAGGCCGAGCGCGCGCTGCAGTCCGCCCGCGAGGCCGTCGAACGGCTGGCGCACGAGGCCGCCCGCCGCGAGGCCCGCGCCCAGTCGCTGGACGAGACCATCGCCCGCTTCGAGGCCGAGCGGGCGGAGGCCGAAACCGCCCTGAACGCCGCCCGCGCCGACGCCAGCGAGGACGGCTCGGGCGAGAACCTGTCGCCGATGCTGGACAAGGCCCGCGTCGCCGCCGGCGAGGCCCGCGAGGCCGCCGCCGCGGCGCGCGCCGCGGTCGACATCGAGACCCGCGAGCGCGACGGCCGCATGCGCCGGGTCGAGGGCCTGCGCCGCGACCGCGACGACTGGAGCCGCCGCTCGAACGCCGCCAAGAAGCGGATCGAAGGCCTGGCCGAAGGCAAGGCCGCCGCTGACAAGGGGATGCTGGCCGCCCGCGACGCCCCGGCTGTGCTGGCCGAACGCACCGCCAAGCTGCTCGACGAGTACGCCCTGGCCGAGGCCCGGCGCGCCAAATCGACCGACGCCCTGCAGCAGGCCGAGACGGCCCGTCTCGAAGCCGATCGCACGGCCCGCGCCGCCGAGACCGCCGCCGCCGCCGCCCGCGAACACCGGGCCGGCCTGACCGCCCGGCTGGACGCCGCCCGCGAACGCTTCGGCGAGATCGCCGGCAACATCCGCGACAGCGCCAAGATGGAGCCCGAGGAGCTGGGCCGCTCGCTGCAGGACGAGGCCTACGCCATCCCGGCCTCCGCCGGCGGCGTCGAGGCGCACCTGTTCAATCTGGAGCGCGAGCGCGACGCCATCGGCCTGGTCAACCTCCGCGCGGAAGAGGAGACCACCGAACAGACCGACCGCCTCCAGACCATGCGGTCGGAACGCGTCGACCTGACCAGCGCCATCGCCAAGCTGCGCGAGGGGATCGAGGAGCTGAACGCCGAAGGCCGCGAGCGCCTGCTGGCGGCCTTCGACATCATCAACGGCCACTTCCAGACCCTCTTCCAGGCGCTGTTCGGGGGCGGCCAGGCGGAGCTGCGGCTGATCGAGTCCGACGACCCGCTGGAGGCCGGGCTGGAGATCTTCGCCTGCCCGCCGGGCAAGCGGCTGTCGACCATGAGCCTGATGTCGGGCGGCGAGCAGGCCTTGACCGCCTCGGCGCTGATCTTCGGCGTCTTCCTGGCCAACCCGGCGCCGATCTGCGTGCTGGACGAAGTCGACGCACCGCTCGATGACGCCAACGTCGACCGCTACTGCTCGATGCTGGACGAGATGCGCAAGCGCACCCAGACCCGCTTCATCGCCATCACCCACAACCCCGTCACCATGAGCCGGATGGACCGCCTGTTCGGCGTGACCATGGCCGAGCGCGGCGTCAGCCAGCTGGTGTCGGTCGACCTGCGCCAGGCCGAACAGCTGGTGGCCTGACCGACCCTTTCGCCTCGGAGACGACCATGGACCAGGCCCCGCCGCCGCCCGCCGTTCACGCCTGCGCCGCCGACGCGATTCAGAGGGGCAAGGCCCTGCTGGCCTTCCACTTCGGCGAGACCGACCACGAGTTGCAGGTCAGCGGCCCGGTGAAGGTCCTGCCGCCGGTGAAGTCGCTGCGCGGCAAGGGGAAGTTCGATGTGCTCGAGGTCTGGGGCTACATCTACAAGGGCCAGTATCGGATGCGCTTCCTCTACGCCCAGATGGAAGGCTGCGTCCTGATGGGCCAGGAAGTCCTGGAAGCAGCGGATCCGTATTAGCTGCCGAGCGACCTTGCGTGGTTCGAGACGCGGACCTGAGGGTCCGCTCCTCACCATGACGAATGGGGTTGGCTTGCTGAATCCGTCATCCTGAGGAGCGAGCCCTCAGGCGACCCCGGACTTGATCCGGGGCTCGAAGGACGCAATGCGCCTACTCCGCCGGCTTCGGGAACGGCCCCGCCTTGCTGAGGCCCGAGACCGGGGCCTTGTCGATCTTGCCGCCGATCCAGTGGGCGGTCTCGATCAGCTTGCCGAGGTCAAGACCCGTCTCGAAGCCGGCGCGCTCCAGCATGTAGACCAGATCCTCGGTGCCGATGTTGCCCGTCGCCGCCGGGGCGAAGGGGCAGCCGCCCAGACCGCCGACCGAGGCGTCCAGGATGCGGACGCCGGCTTCCACCGAGGCGTAGGCATTGGCGATGCCGGTGTTGCGGGTGTCGTGGAAATGCATGCGCAGCGGGATGTCGCCGATGACCTTCCGGACCGCCTCGACGCGCTTGCGGACGGTCCAGGGATCGGCGACGCCGATGGTGTCGGCCAGGGCGATCTCGGCCAGGCCCAGGGCCGCGCCCTCCTGGGCGATGGCCACGACCTGGTCCTCGGAGACCTCGCCGTCGAACGGACAGCCGAAGGCCACCGAGATGGTCAGGCTGATCGGCGGGCCGCCTTCGGCCTGGCGCTTGGCGGCGATGGCGGCCAGGGTCGCGATCTGCTCGGCCGACGAAGCGCCCTGATTGCGGATGCCGAAGCCGTCGGTGGCGCAGACCACGACGTTGGCCTCGTCGCACTGGCCGGCCACGGCGCGGTCCCAGCCGCGCTCGTTCAGCACCAGGCCGATGCGCGACCGACCAGGAGCCCCGGCCAGCTCGGCGATCATCTCCTCGGCGCCGGCCATCTGGGGCACGCGCTTGGGATTGACGAAGGAGACCACCTCCTGGCGACGGGCGCCGCAGGCGTCCAGGCGGCGGACCAGCTCGATCTTGTCGGCCGGCTCCAGCACGACCTTCTCGTTCTGCAGCCCGTCGCGGGCGCCGACCTCGACGATCTCGATGAAGCGGCTCATGTCACTCAGTCTCCGGTGCGGGCGCGACCACCAGCGGGGCCGGCTGGACCGGCCGCTGGGGCTCCCCTCGATATAGGGTCAGAGCCATGTCGTCGCCATTGGAATAGTCAATTCCCTTGACGGTTTTGACGGGGCGCGGCGTCAGGCCGGCCGCCTTCATCGCCGTCAGGAACGCGGCGGCCTCGCGCGCCTCGACCACGGCCGGACGCCCCTCGGCGATCGCGGTGACGGCCTCCGCCGGACCGCCGAGGCCGGTCTTGGTGCCCAGGGCGAAGACCAGGCTGGGCTCGGCGTAGCCGGCGATCTCCACCGGTCCCGGCACGACGCCCTCGCGCGGGGCCAGGTTGCTGCTGACCAGGGCCAGGGAAACCCGCTCGGACAGCCACAGCGGCTCCAGGCGCGGCGCGAGCTGCCCGAAGAACACGGCGTGAGCCAGGACGCCGACCGCGCCGGCGACGACGAGGGCCGTGCCCGCGGCCTTGCGGAAGATCAGCACCCCGCCGACGATCGCGGTGATGATGAACAGCCCGGCGCTGATCGTCGCCCAGATCACATCGGCTCCGTCGCCGTACTGCGCCAGGGCGGCGATGCTGATGGCCGCGAAGACCAGGCTCGCGAAGGCCAGCAGGATGACCCCGACGATCCGGCTGATCCGCCCCAGCGGCTCGCGCAGCGAGGCGGCCATCAGCCAAAACAGCGCACCGTGCGCCGGCAGGGTGTAGTGGACCAGCTTGGTCGGCAGCAGCTCGAACATCAGCCAGGTCGGAACCAGCCAGCAGACGGCGAAACGCACGCCGGCCTCCGCCCGGTTCTTCCAGGCCAGGACCAGACCGGCCGGAATCAGCAGGCTGGAGGGGAAGGTCAGCATCGGCGCCAGCAGCAGGTGGTAGCCGAAGACGCCGCCATGACGCTCGTGGCCGCCGGCCAGCTTGGGCGTCAGGTCGCCGCCGATCGCCGCGCCCCAGAAGGCGCCGTCGCTGGCCACGGTGATCGCCCAGGCCCAGGGGCCGACGATGGCCAGGACCAGCAGCGGCCCCCAGCTCCAGCCCAGCGACTTCACCCAGCCGATGCGGCGGTCCCAGGCCCACAGCGCCAGGATGGTCAGCACCGCAACCAGCGGCCCGATCGGTCCCTTCACCAGCGCCGCCACCGCGACGCCCAGCCAGAACAGCAGCTTGGTCCGCCAGGTCGCCGGCGCGCCGCCGTCACGGCCGGCGAGGTAGATCCGCGCCAAGGCGGCCAGCGCCAGGGTCGTCGTCCCGGCCAGAACCGCGTCCGTCTTGGCGATGAACGCCTCGGTGGACAGCAGGAAACTCGCCCCCATCATCCCGCCGGCCAGCAGGCCGACGCGCGGGCCGAACAGCGCCGCCGCGCCCCAGGCGCAGGCCGCCGCCGCCAGCATCGCGCCGAGCAGCGAGGGAATACGGTAGGGCCAGATGTCGCGATCGGCGACGTCCGACACCGTGCTCACCACCGCGGCCTGCAGCCAGTGGATGCCGACCGGCTTCTTGGCGCGGGGCTGGTCCTGGTAGTTGATCGAGACGTAGTCGCCCGTCTCCAGCATCTGGGCCGTGGCCTGGGCGAAGCGCGACTCGTCGCGGTCCAGCGGCGGCACGGCGAAGACGCCGGGCAATCCGGCGACCAGGGCGATCAGCGCCGCCAGCAACGGTCCGCGCCAACCGCGGCTCCAGGCGTCCAGTCGGGATTCGAGCGTCATGTCGCACCTGATAGCACATCCTTACGTGGCGACGCTTTTCAGCTATGAGAGGGCATGACCGACAAGACCCCGGCGCCGCGCAAGGCCGCCGCCAAGAAGACCGCCGCCCAGGCCACGGCCAAGCCCACCGCCGCGAGCGCGCCGAAGGCTGCCTCGAAAGCCGCCCCGAAGGCGGCGGCGAAGGCTGAACCGAAGCCCGCCGCTCCTTCCTCGACGACGCCGGATTTCTCAGTCGTCGTGCCGGTGTTCGACGAGGGCGGCGCCGCCCCCGCCCTGGCGCGCGAGATCGCCGGCGCCTTCGGCGACCGAAACTACGAGATGGTGTTCGTCAACGACGCCAGCCGCGACGACACGCTCAAGCGCCTGACCGACCTGAAGGCCGAAATTCCGCAGCTGCGGGTGCTGTCGCACCACAAGAACTCGGGCCAGAGCCGCTCGATCCGCACCGGCATCATCGCCGCCCGCGCGCCGATCATCGTGACCATGGACGGCGACGGCCAGAACGATCCCGCCGACGCCCCTCGCCTGGCCGAACGGCTAAAGGCGGCGCCGGATACGCTGGCCATGGTCGGCGGCGAGCGCGTGAAGCGTCAGGACAGCGCCGCCAAACGCTACGCCTCCAAGGTCGGCAACGGCGTGCGCAACTGGCTGCTGAAGGACGGCGCGACCGATACCGGCTGCGGCCTGAAGGCCTTCCGCCGCGACGCCTTCCTGCGCCTGCCCTACTTCGATCACATCCACCGCTATCTGCCGGCGCTGATGCGGCGCGAGGGGTACGACATCGCCTTCGAGCCGGTGAACCACCGCCACCGCGAGACCGGCGTGTCGAAGTACACCAACTTCGGCCGGCTGAAGGCCTCGGTCAGCGACCTGATGGGCGTGATGTGGCTGCAGTCCCGCTCGCGCCTGCCCGGCGCGGTCGACGAGGCCTGATCCCAGCGCCATGGGCCCTGTTCCGGGGCGGTGAGACCCCTCCCGGATCTTGGATCGCCCGATCGTATTGATAATGATTCTCAGAATCATTATCAGGGCCTCCTCAGTTTGCTGCAGGGGGTCACGTGACCAAGAGTACGAGAAACATCGCAGGCGGCGCGCAGCGCCGACTGCTGGGCGCGGTCTTGATGGCGACGGCGGCGGTCGGACCGCTGGCCTTGGCTCGTCCTGCCCTGGCGCAGTCCGTCGACGGCGCGACGACGCCGAAGCCGGCTCCGCAACCGGACGGGACGATCGCGCTCGGGCCCGTGCGCGTTGAAGCCGGCGCTGATGAAGCCGGCGCCCCCGGCGCCGCGGGCGACACGCCCTACAAGACCGCGGCCCCGATCAGCTCAATCGACGGCAAGGAACTGCAGACCCGGTTCTCCGGCAATCCGCAGACCGCCCTGCGCGCGACGCCCGGCGTGTCGACCCGCCAGTCCTCCAGCCAACCGGGCATCGAGGTCAACATCCGCGGCATGAGCGGCTACGGCCGGGTCAACGCCATGATCGACGGCGTTCCGCAGGCCTTCAAGAACATCGCCGGCCACGAGGCCTCCGGCGGGTCCCTGCTCTACATCCAGCCGGAGCTCCTGGCCGGGATCGACGTCACCCGCGGCGCGGTCGCGGGCGCCCACGGCAGCGGGACGCTGACCGGCGCGGCCAACTTCCGGACCCTGTCGCTCGACGACGTCCTGCTCGAAGGCCAGACCGTCGGCGGGATGGTGCGGCTCAAACTCGGCGACAACGGCGCCGACGTCGCGGGCTCGATCTCCGGCGGCGCGCGCTTCGACGGCCTGTGGGGCGGGGACGGCCGGATCGATGTCTTCGCCGGCGTCGCCTACACCGAGACCGGGGACTACAAGGCCGGCGGCGGCCAGCCCGTCCAGCCCGGCCGCCAGTCCTCGAACTCACCGCAGGGCGGCCTGCTCAAGGTGACGGTGTCGCCGAACCAGGACCACGATTTCTCGGTCGGCGTGCGCCTGTACGAGAACCAGTTCGTCAATTCCAACTACACCTGGGCGATCGACAACCAGACCTGGACGGCCGACTACCGTTTCACGCCGGGCGGAAACTGGCTGAACCTCGCCGTCAGCGCCTACTACAACGACACCCATCTGCAGTATGTCGGGACGGGCGGCTCGTACGCCGGCCGGGAAACCCGCAACAAGGGCTACGGCCTGAACGCGACCAACCGCTCGACCCTGACCCTCGGCGATGATGTCGACGTCCGGCTGGCCTACGGCGTCTCCTGGGGGCGCGAGGACTTCCAGACCCTGGCCATGCGCGGCGGCAACCACCCCGGCAAGCTGGACAAGACCAGCCTGTTCTCGGACGCCGAGTTCGACTTCGGCCGCTACAGCCTGATCGCCGGCCTGCGCTACGACGCCTGGAAGATGAAGGGCTACCGGCCGCCCTACAACGCCGGCGCGGGCGATTGCCCCGGTCCGGTCGGCGGTCCGCCCTGCGGCGACAAGTGGGTCGGACGCGACGGCGGGAAATGGCTCCCCAAGGTCGGCGTCGTCTTCCAGGCGACCAAGGACCTGGAGCTCTACGCGACCTACGCCCACACCTTCCGGCCGCCGACGACGCACGAGGTGTTCTTCTCGCTGGCGCCGTTCGGCAACGGCGTCGGCTCGGGCGTGGCCAACAATCTCGACCTGGACGCGGAGACGAACAAGGGCTGGGACCTGGGCGCCAACTTCAAGCGCGACGGCCTGTTCCGCGACGACGATCGCCTGCGGCTCAAGGTCGGCTACTTCCGCAACAGCATCGACAACTTCATCGTCAACGACTTCGTCAACGTTCCGGGCCGCGGTCTGACCGCGATGTGGGTGAACCGCCCGGGCGAGACCGTCATGCAGGGACTGGAGATCGAGGGCGGTTACGACGCCGGGGTCGCCTACGCCAACCTGGCCTTCGCCAAGACCGACACCGACCAGCCGGTCGGCGACGGGGCGGGCGCGGGCAACGGCGAAGGTTCGATCCTGCCCGACACCACCGCCACGCTGGACGTGGGCGCGCGGCTGTTCGAGCGCCGGCTGATCCTCGGGGCTCAGGCGCGCTACACCGGCGAAGGCCAGGTGGCGCAGTTCGGCGTGGGCTGGACGCCGACGGAGGCCTACACCCTCGTCGACCTGTACGGCAGCTACGCGGTGAACCAGCGGGCGGAGCTGTTCTTCTCGGTCGAGAACGTCGAGGACAAGGTCTACGGCTACGCGGCGTCCAGCTTCGGCGCCTACTCGGCCCTGACCGGCCGCGGCCGCACCTTCATCGCCGGCCTGACGGCCCGTTTCTGATACCGGCTCGATGGAGGGGGAGGTCCCGGCGACGGGTCCTCCCCCTTTCGCGCCGGCGTCCGGCGGCGCCGAACGACGGCCTGGAATCACCACGTGCGCCGGCTTCACCGAGGCGCGGAAAGGCGTTAACCCTTGCGAACCGGGTTATCCGGAACTTGGGGGTCGCCGTCATGTTCGCTGCGTTTCCGCTGCTGGCGCTGCCGGTGCTGGTCTACAATCTCGTCGCGCTGACGCTCGCGGGCGGGTTCGCCTCGACCGAGGCGACCACGCGGTTCGGCGAGCCGCTGTTCACCATCGCCATGACCTCGGGCTCGCCCTGGCCGATCAGCCTGTCGGACCTGCTGCTCGCCCTGGCGCTGATCGTGCTGTTCATAGAGCTGCTGAAGTCGACCACCAGCCGGCGGATCGCGATCATCAACCACTCGCTGTCGATGATCCTGTTCATCGTCTGCCTGGTCGAGTTCCTGCTGGCGCCGGCCTTCGCCACCTCGACCTTCTTCCTGATGACGCTGATGGTCCTGCTCGATGTGCTCGCAGGCTTCATCGTCACCATCATCGCCGCCCGCCGCGACATCGACCTCGCGAGCAGCGCGGACGCCTGACCTAGGTCAGGACGGTGAAAAGCACCGTGACGAAGGCGATGTCGAGGATGCGGATGGCGATGGACACGGGCGGGGACTCCAGGATCGGATTCACCACCGGTTAAGCAAGACCCGGACCAGTTCCCCCCATGGCGCTTTTCTTCGACAAGGATTGGTTCGACTCGCGGCTGGCCGATCGCGGCCTGTCGCGCGCAGTGCTCGCCGCCGTCGCCGGCATCGGCGAGGACGATCTGGCCCTGGTCTGGAAGGATCAGCGCGAACTGTCGGCGGCCGAGGTCGCGGCCTTCGCCGAATTGCTGGGCGTCACCGGCGCCGAGGTGGCGCTGCACGCGGGGATATCCACCCCCACGCCGGGCGCCGACCCCTTGTCCCGCATCGCCGAACTGGAACGACGGGTCACGGCGCTGGAGACCGAGCTGGCGCGGCTGGCCCGAACGCGTTCGTGAACAGGACCCGCGCCAGCCAGAACAGCATCAGGCCCAGCACCGAGAACAGAGGGATGAACAGCAGGATCACCGGACGGACGTTCTGAACCGCCGCCGGGAAGATCTCGATCTGCCCTGGGAAGAAAGAGCCTACCGCGGCGGCGAACCCCAGGCTCATGCGCCAGAGGTGCCGGGCGATGCGCTGACGTCCGGCGACGCCCTGGCGCAGCACCACGCTGAGGTCCAGCAACGCCGCCAGGCTCATGATCGACGCGAACACCACATAGGGTACGCCGCCGAGCATCGCGCCGCCGCTGCGGACGGCGTCGACCGCGAAGTAGAAGGCGATCGCCGCGCCGCCGGCCGAGAACAGGAAGGCCCCGAGCTCGAAGAATCCGGCCCTTCCTTCCCGCTGTCGCACCGCCATCAGGCCGGTGAGCAGCAGATAGGCGGTGATCGTTCCCGCGACGGCGTTGTTGGCCTCTCCCTTCAGAACCGCCAGCCCCGCGCCGCTGGACGCCGTTCCCAGCATGACGAAGAAGAAGACCGCGCCGGCCCGCCGATGAAGCCATTGCCCCTTGGGCGCCAGGATCGCCGTCGCGCCCGAGACCAGCCCGGCGGCGCCCAAGACCGCGTGAAGAATCGACAGGGACGACAACGGCGGCTCCTCACTCGACGGCCCGGATCGGGGCGCCTAGAGTCCATCCGACAGGCGGCGCGGGCCATGATGCTGGACGCCAAAGACATGATCCCAGGCGACAGGAGCCGGCGGCATGGCTGAGCCGACCGTCTCCGCCGGGCTGGCGAAGGGCTTCCTCGACTTCGCCGTGACCAGAGGCGCCGAGGCGCGGGCGCTGGGCGAACGGTCGGGCGTGACCGCCGCGGACCTGTCCGATCACGACGGACGGCTGCCGATGGCGCGCTATGTCGCCCTGGTGCGCGCCGCGAAAGACCTGACCGGCGATCCGGCCCTGCCCCTGCGCTTCGCCGAGGCCGTCGACATGTCGGAGGTGTCGATCGTCGGCCTGCTGACCAACGCGTCCGAGACGATGATGGAGGCCTTCGCCCAGCTCAATCGCTATGGCCGGCTGGTCGCCGAGGTCGATCTCGGCGCCGAGTCCCGCTTCCGGCTCGACGTCCACGACGGCGGGTTCTGGATGATCGACACGCGCGACGAGCCGAACGCCTTCCCGGAGATGACGGAGACGACGTTCGCCCGGCTAACCTGTGGTCCGCGCCGCTTCCTGCCCCGGCCGCATGTGCTCGAGGTGCACGTCACCCATTCCGCCCCGGTTCATCGCACCGAGTACGACCGCATCTTCCAGTGCCCCGTCAGGTTCGACAGCGACTGGAACGCGATGCGGCTCGACCCGACCCTGACGACGCACCGGGTGCAGCTTCAGCCGCGCTACGTCTTCGGCGTCCTGAGCGCGCATGCCGACGCGCTGATGGCGAACCTGGAGGCTTCGAAGTCCGTGCGTGGGCGGGTCGAGAGCCTGCTGATGCCGATCTTGCACACCGGCCAGGCCAACATGGACCTGATCGCCCGCCGGATGGGCCTCAGCCGACAGACGCTGTATCGCAAGCTCAAGGCCGAGGACGCGACCTTCGAACGGGTGCTGGACGATCTGCGCCGGCGGCTGGCGCTGCACTACCTGGGCGGCAAGCGCGCCTCGGTGAACGAGACCGCCTATCTGGTCGGCTTTTCGGAGCCGGCGGCCTTCTCGCGAGCGTTCAAGCGCTGGACCGGCGACAGCCCGCGCGCGGCGCGCTTTCCCGAGACCTGAGCCTCAGATGTCGGTCTTCTTGAGCAGACCCTTGGGCGGGCGTCGGTCCGCCGGACCGGAGAACTCCGTCCCCAGATAGGTCGCCCGCGCGCTGTCGAGCACCGGCTTGCCGCCGCGCAGACCCCGCCGCTGGTTTTCCTGGCCATAGAGATGCGCGTCGAAGGCCGAATAGGCGTCGGCCCTCTTCGGTTCCGCGCGGGGCCTTTCCTCCGGCTCGGCCTCGATCGGGACCGGCAGGTTGGCCCCGCCGTTCTCGCCGGCCGTCGCCTCGTCGCGATCCTCCGCACGGCGGCGCGTCTGGCGCCGCTCGCCGTAGGGACGCAGAGGGTCGATCGGACGAGTCATGGTGGAAACGCTAGGCCCGGACTGGTTAATTCATCCCTTGGAAGCGAGCTTCTCAAGCTGGGCCTGCATAGCCGCCATCTGCTTCTTCAGCTCGTCCAGCGCCTCGACTTCCTTGCTCGGCGCGGCCGGTTCGGCCGGCTTCGCGGCGGGCGCGGGCTCGGCCGCGCCGCCCTGGCCGGCGTACGGGAAGGGCGAGAACATCTTCATGGCCCGGTCGAACAGCGCCATGTTCTGCCGGATCTGCTCCTCGTAGACGCCCAGGCCGGCGCCGGCGCCGGCGCCGGGGTTCATCGCCGCGAACTGGCTGCGGAACCGCTCCTGCTGCTTGGCGAAGTTCTCCAGGCTCATCTCCAGGTAGCTCGGCACGAAGGCCTGCATCTGGTCGCCATAGAAACGGATCAGCTGACGGAGGAACTGGATCGGCAGCAGGTTCTGGCCGCCGCCGCGATTCTCTTCCTCGAAGATGATCTGGGTCAGGACGGAACGGGTGATGTCCTCGCCCGTCTTGGCGTCGTAGACGACGAAGTCGACGCCCTCGCGAACCATGTCCGCCAGATGCTCCAGCGTGACGTAGGAGCTGGACGCGGTGTTGTAGAGTCGCCGGTTCGCGTACTTCTTGATGACGACGCGTTCGCCGTTTTTCTCTCCGGCAGCGTTTTCGCCGGCTTCGGGCTGATCGGCCATTTCCATTCCCTGAGCAACGCCTTGCAGCGCTTTTTCGCGCCGCACTATCGCGGATGCAAAGGCATGGCGCCAGTGGGGCCTTCCGTAACCATCATGTTGCAGTGCGAGAATCTCGGATGACGAACGCCGCCGGACTATGCATGGTGCCGGAACGTCACGAAATCGAGCGCCCGGACTGACACGGCTGCGCCCCCAGGGAACGACGGAGAACCACCCATGAGCGACATCGTCATCGTTTCGGCCGCCCGCACCCCCGTCGGCTCCTTCAACGGCGCGCTCGCCAGCGTGCCCGCCCATGACCTCGGCAAGATCGCCATCCAGGCGGCCGTCGAGCGCGCCGGCGTGGCGCCGGCCGACGTCGACGAGGTGATCATGGGGCAGGTCCTGCAGGCCGGGAGCGGCCAGGGCCCCGCCCGCCAGGCCGCCGTCAACGCGGGCATCCCGGTGGAAAGCCCGGCCTGGAGCCTCAACCAGCTCTGCGGTTCGGGCCTGCGCGCCGTCGCGCTCGCGGCGCAGCAGATCGCCGACGGATCGGCCAAGGTCGTCGTCGCCGGCGGCCAGGAGAGCATGAGCCAGTCGCCGCACGCCGCTCACCTGCGCGACGGCAAGAAGATGGGCGAGCTGGGCCTGGTCGACACCATGCTGAAGGACGGCCTGTGGGACGCCTTCCACGGCTATCACATGGGTCAGACCGCCGAGAACATCGCCAGCCGCTGGCAGATCACCCGCGCCGACCAGGACGCCTTCGCCGTGACCTCCCAGAACCGCGCCGAGGCCGCCCAGAAGGCCGGAAAGTTCAAGGACGAGATCGCGCCGGTCACCGTGAAGGGCCGCAAGGGCGACACGGTCGTGGACCAGGACGAGTACATCAAGAGCGGCGTCACCCTGGAGAGCATCTCGGGCCTGCGTCCCGCCTTCACCAAGGACGGCAGCGTCACCGCCGCCAACGCCTCGGGCATCAACGACGGCGCCGCCGCCCTGGTGCTGATGACCGCCGAGGAAGCGGCCAAGCGCGGCCTGAAGCCCCTGGCCCGAATCGCCTCCTGGGCCAACGCCGGCGTCGAGCCGGAGATCATGGGCACGGGCCCGATCCCGGCCATGAAGAAAGCCCTGGAACGCGCCGGCTGGTCGGTCGCCGACCTGGACCTGGTCGAGTCGAACGAAGCGTTCGCCGCCCAGTCGCTGTCGGTGGTTCGCGAACTGGGCCTCGACCCGGCGAAGACCAACGTCAACGGCGGCGCGATCGCCATCGGCCACCCGATCGGCGCCTCGGGCGCGCGGATCCTGACCACCCTGCTGCACGAGATGAAGCGGTCCGGCGCCAAGAAGGGCGCGGCGACTCTGTGCGTCGGCGGCGGCATGGGCGTTGCCATGTGCGTCGAAGCCGTGTGACCTGAGCATCTTCCGTTCTCGAGGGAGAAGGACGGGAGCCAAAGAGGGAAGCGGGACACATGACCAGGGTTGCATTCGTCACCGGCGGCACGCGGGGCATCGGCCGCGCCATCGTCGAGCGCCTGAAGGCCGACGGCCTCAAGGTGGCGGCCGGCTATTCCGGCAACGACGAGGCCGCCAACGCCACGGCCAGAGAGCTGGGCGTCATGGTGGTGAAGGGGAATGTCGGCTCGTTCGACGACTGCAAGCGCGCGGCCGAGGCTGTCGCCGGCGAGCTCGGCCCGATCGACGTGCTCGTCAACAACGCCGGCATCACGCGCGACGGCTTCTTCCACAAGATGTCGTACGAGCAGTGGTCCGAGGTGATCCGCGTCAACATGGACAGCGCGTTCAACATGACCCGTCAGGTCATCGACGGGATGCGTGAACGCAGCTGGGGCCGGATCGTCAACATCAGCTCGATCAACGGCCAGAAGGGTCAGGTCGGCCAGACCAACTACTCCGCGGCCAAGGCCGGGGTGATCGGCTTCACCAAGGCGCTGGCGCTCGAGAACGCCAAGAAGGGCATCACCGTCAACGTGATCTGCCCGGGCTACATCGACACCGACATGGTCGCCGCGGTGCCCGAGAACGTGCTCCAGGGCATCATCGCGGGCATCCCCGTCGGCCGCCTGGGCAAGGGCGAGGAGATCGCCGACATGGTCTCCTATCTGTCGGGCGAGCGGGCCGGATTTGTGACCGGCGCGACGTTCACACTCAACGGCGGGCAGTATCTGGCGTCGTAGAACGACCTTGGCCTTGCTTGATCACGGCCTGGAACCCGTCCAAGAATCGCCCCAGTCGCCGTGCATGGCTGGGGGAATGGCGAGGACGGGTTTCCGGGTTCCTGAAGCAGCTGCGGCGATCCTCGCCGCGGCGCTCGCGCTGCTCTCGTTGGCGGCGTCGCCGGCGCTTGCCCAGGGATCGCTGAAGGACTTCCTGTTCGGCGAGCGCGCCGATCAGACCCAGCGCCGCCCGGCCGCGCCGCCGGTGGCCCGCTACGTCTCCGAAACCGGCGAGGGCTTCATCCTCGACCGCAGCAGCGGCAAGCCCCTGCTGAAGTTCGAGAGCAGCTACGAGGTCTGGGCCCTGCAGCCCGAAGTCGGGCCGCGCGGGGACATCAACTACAAGAACGATCTGGGCCAGATCATCCTGCGGGCCACCAAGCTGGGCGGGTTCACCCTGTTCACCCGCAAGCGGCCCTCCGGCTCGTCGGCGGAGGTGATGGGCGCCGCCCCGGCCCTGCGCCTGAAACCCGTCAGCCCCCTGGCCCTCTATCAGTTGATGCGGCTGTCCAGCGCCCGGGCGAGCAAGGCCTCGGGCCGCGTGATCGCCTTCGAGGCCGACGCCACGCCGGCCTCCTCGCCGCTGATCGCCGACGCCTCGGTGATCGCGTCCGAGGCCATCGTCCGCCTGTCCTCCACCCCGAAGGGCCGCGTCCAGCTGGAGAAGATCGGCAAGGTCGTGATCGTCGAGGGCGCCCGGCCGTCGGTTGTCCTGAAGAACGGCGTCCTGCTGATCGTGGTGACGCCAGACGACGGCATGGCCGGCCGCCCGTCCTCCGACCGCATCATCCACGTGGCCGCCACCCGCTAGGGGGTCCATCCCTCCGGCGCCATCTCGAAGTTCGCGAACTCGAAGCCCGGCGCGACCGTGCAGCTGACCAGCGTCCAGTCGCCCAGAGACCGCGCCTTCTGCCAGGCGCCGGCCGGGACCAGGCCCTGCGGCCGCTCGCCGGCGGCGAGGTCCGGCCCCAGCCGGATCTCGTCCAGCTCCACGCTCAGCAGCAGCGGCGCGCCGGCGTGGAAGAACCAGACCTCGACCGAGCCGTGCACACGGTGCCAGCGGCTCTCCTGTCCGGCTTCGAGCAGGAAGTAGATCGCCGTCGACGCTGCCCGGCCGTCCGGCGACTGGGCCGCGTCGCGGAAGGTCTGGCGGTACCAGCCGCCCTCCGGATGCGGCTCCAGGCCCAGGATCGCGATGACCTCGGCCGCGGTCATCCCTTGAAGGCGTCCTTGGCCGCCCGCACGGCGCCGAAGGCCTCGGCCGGGTCGGCGATGTCCGGCCGCAGCAGCGGCGCGCGCAGGAAGGGGTTGGTGGCCTTCTCGAGGCCGATGCGGGTCGGCACGGTCCACTCGCCGCGCTCGCGGGCGGCGAAGACGGCGTCGGTCCGCGTCTTCAGCGCCGGATCGGCGTCGACCGACAGGGCGAAGCGCGCGTTGGAGGCGGTGTATTCGTGGGCGCAGTAGACGACGACGTCTTCGGGCAGCGCGGCCAGCTTCTGCAGGCTGACCCACATCTGCTGCGGCGTGCCCTCGAACAGCCGGCCGCAGCCGAGCGCGAACAGGGTGTCGCCGACGAAGGCGACATGGTCGACCGCATCGTAGTAGCTGATGTGGCCCAGCGTATGGCCGCCGGTGTCGATGACCTCAAAGGCGGTGTCGCCCAGGGTGACGACGTCGCCCTCGACCACGACGCGATCCGGCGCGGCGCCGATGCGCTCGACCTCCGCCGGGCCCACGACGGTGCAACCCGTCTCGGCCTTCAGCCGGGCGTTGCCGCCGGCGTGGTCCGGGTGCCAGTGGGTGTTCAGGACCAGATCCAGCGACCAGCCCAGCTTGTCGAGCTCCGCCAGGATGGCGTCGGCGTCGGGCGTGTCGATCGTCGCCACTCGTCCCGAGGCCTCGTCGCGCACAAGAAAGCCGTAGTTGTCGGACAGGCAGGGGAACTGGTGAATCTTGACGGGCATATCGACCTCATTGCGTCCTTCGACACGCCCCGCCTCGCGCGGCTGCTCAGGATGACTAAGTCTATGGCGATACGCCGACCTAAGTCATCCTGAGCGGGCCTGAAAGGCCGTGTCGAAGGACGCAACGAGCCAGAGCGGGTGTAAGGAGACTGTATGCGTCGCGACGTCCTGGAGCTCCGCACCTTCTACGCCTCCCCCCGCGGCCGGGCCGCCCGGGAGATGGTCGCGCGCAAGCTGTCGGAAGCCTGGGGCGATCCGCGCGGGCTGGAGTTCCTCGGCCTCGGCTACGCCACCCCCTACCTGGAATCGGTCCGCGAGCGAGCCCGGCGGGCCGTGGCGGTGATGCCCGCCTCCCAGGGGGTCGAGGTCTGGCCGGTCGGCGGCCGGAACCTGGCGGTGATCGCCGACGAGACCAGCCTGCCGTTGCCCAACGCCGTGTTCGACCGCGTCGTCTGCGTCCACGCGCTGGAAGAGGCCGACGACGCGGTGGCGCTGATGCGCGAGGTCTGCCGCGTGACGGCGCCGTCCGGCCGGGTGATCGTCGCCGTCGCCGCCCGCAACGGCCTATGGTCCAACGCCGAGGGCACGCCCTTCGGCCATGGCCGCCCCTGGAGCCGCCGCCAGCTCGAGAACGTGCTCCGCGAAGCGGATCTCGAACCGTCGGGCTGGACCCGCGCCCTCTATGCGCCGCCATTCACCTGGACCGCGCGCTGGGCCGAGGGGTTCGAGCAGGCCGGCGCCTGGCTGTGGCCGCCCTTCGCGGGCCTGATCCTGATGGAGGCGGTGAAGCAGACCTACGCCGTCAAGCCGCGCGCCGTTCGGGCGCGGGCGCGGGTCTTCGCTCCCGTCGGCGGCCTGGCGCCCGCCCCGCCGGCGCCGGCGGGCCGGGCCTCCGAGACCGGAAATCACCGCGCCCCCTTGGCCCGGAAGAGGGTTTCACCATAATGTTGCACCGCACCACGATTGCTCCGTGGTGGGAGTCGCGCCCATGAAGATGATCGTCGCCGTGATCAAGCCCAGCCGCCTCGACGCGGTGCTTGAGGGCGTCACCGAAGCCGGAGCCTCCGGCCTGACGGTGACCGAGGTCCGCGGCTATGGCCGACAGAAGGGTAAGACCGAGGTCTATCGCGGCGCCGAGTACGAGATAAAGCTGCTGCCCAAGGTGAAGCTGGAGATCGCCGTCCCCGACGACGTGCTGCAGCCGGTCATCGACGCCATTGTCCGCACCGCCAACAGCGGCAAGATCGGCGACGGCAAGATCTTCGTCCTCGACCTGGAGCAGACCCTGCGCATCCGCACCGGCGAGACCGGCGCCGCCGCCATCGCCGGCTGAGCCGTCGCCGTTCCGAGGTGGCCGAACGCCTCCATCGCTCGTACGTTCAGGCCAGGAACGACGGATAGGGGCTGCATGCAGGGACGGATCCTTCGCGAAGGCGTGACGGCCTGGCGAACCAGCCGGGCGGACGCCTTGTCGTTCCTGGTGGACGGCGCCGACTACTTCGGCGCGGTGAAGGCCGCCATCCTGAACGCGCGCCGTTCGGTCTGGCTGCTGGCCTGGACCTTCGACGCCCTGACCCGGATGCAGCCGGACCGCATTCAGCGCAGCGGCGACCCCCGCACGGCGGATCGGCTGGGACTGCTGCTGCGCCGGATCGCGGCCCTGAACCCCGCGTTGGACGTGCGGGTGCTGTGCTGGAACATGCCGCTGCCGATCTCCGCTTCCCAGGGGTTCGCCGTACAGCGCGCCGCGGCCTTCTTCATGGGATCGCAGGTCAAGTACCGCCTCGACTCCAGCCTGCCGATGAGCGCCTGCCATCACCAGAAGGTGCTGGTCATCGACGGCCGGCTGGCCTTCGTCAGCGGCGGCGACCTGAGCACCGACCGCTGGGACACTTGCGAGCATGACGACGCCGACCCGCGTCGCATGCTGCCGAACCTGAACCGCTATCCGGCCCGCCACGACGTGGCGACCATGATGGAAGGCCCCATCGCCCGCGACTGCGCGCAGCTGTTCGTCGACCGCTGGGAGCGGTCGGGCGGCGGTCGCCTGGACCTGCTTGAACCCGACTATTCCGAGGACTCGCCCTGGCCGCGCGGGGTTCTGCCCGACATGCTCGGCCAGACGGTGGGCTTGGCGCTCACCCAGCCGAAATGGAAGGACGCTCCGGGCGCCGAGGAGGGACTTCGCCTGCATCTGGCGGCCATCCTGGCGGCCCGCAGGCTGATCTACATCGAGAACCAGTACCTGGCCGCCCCGACGATCGTGGAAGCCCTATGCCGGCGGCTCGTCGAGCCGGACGGACCGGAGATCATCGCCATCGGTCCGGACCGCAGCCCCAGCTTCTTCGACCAGATGACCATGGACAGCGCCCGGTCGGCGGCGATCGACAAGCTGGAGAAGGCGGATCTCTACAGCCGGTTCCGCGCCTACAGCGCCCGCACGCGCGCCGACAAGCCGATCATCGTCCATTCTAAGGTGACCATCGTCGACGACGTCTTCCTGCGCATCGGATCGGCCAATCTGAACAATCGCTCGGGCGGGCTGGACACCGAGTGCGACATGGCCGTCGAGGCCGAACCCGGCGACGCCGGCGCCGACACGCGGGAGACGATCGCGACCTTCCGCAATCTGCTGATCGGCCACTATGTCGACCGCAACCTGCTCGAGGTGGAGGCGGCCCTGGCCCAATCCGACTCCGTGGCCGACGCCATCGCCCTGCTCGACCACACGCCGCCGCGGCTGCGGCCGGTCGACTACCGCAAGCTGGGGCCGATCGAGCGGTTCGTCAGCGGCTGGGGCCTGGGCGACCCGACCGCGCCCAGCGACGCCTGGCGGCCCTGGGTCCGCAAGAACCGCCTGCGGGACCAGCTTCGCCTGATCGACGAGACGGCTAAGCTCCTGGGAGCTCCAGCTCCATCACCAGGGGCAGATGGTCCGACGCCGTCCGCGCGCGGGGGTCGAAAGGCGACTCAACGGACGTGACCTTCAGGTCCCCGGCCAGGAAGACGTGGTCGATCCGCATGAACGGAAAGCCAGACGGGAAGGTCGCCGTTGGCGGCCGAACGTAGCCGACCTGCCCATCCCGCAGGACACTGCTCAGCATGCGATAGGTGCGCGACAGCGGCGTGGCGTTGAAGTCGCCGAGCAGCACCGCCGGCCCCTTGAACGCTTCCGCGCCCATCCATTCAGAGCCGATCAGGGCGGCGGCCTGCAGCTGCTGCTCCTTGGGCACCAGGCCCAGGTGCGTGTTGATGACCTGCAGCTCGGCGCCGCCGACATCGACCGCGACCCACAGCGCGCCCCGCGGCTCGAGACCCCGTATACGCGGCAGGCCCGGCAGCGCGCCGACCTTCACCAACCGCTCCGGCAGGGCCGTCAGGATGGCGTCGCCGTAGCGTTCCTCCTCGACCTTCATCGCCGGATGGAAGTGCGAGCGCATGCGCAGAAGCTCGGCGAGACGGTGGGCCTGGTCCACGCCGCGCGTGCGGGCGCGACCGACGTCCAGCTCCTGCAGGGCGACGACGTCGACCTCGCAGGCGGCGATCACCTCGGCCACCCGCTCCACGTCGAGTTTTCGGTCCACGCCCACGCAGCGGTGGACGTTGTAGGTCATGAGACGGATCTTCATCCGCCGAAGAGATCGTCCTGGATCGGATCTGGTTCCACGCCGTCGCCGCCGTCGCGGCGGCTGAGCAGGAACAGCGCCGCTTCCGCGCGCCAGTTCTCGATCATCCGGGACGGGTCCATCGGCCGGGCCGGCTGGCCCTGCGCCAGGGCGGCGCTGGCCTCGATCCGCAGCCCCAGGTCCGCCACCAGGGCGTTGAAGTCCGCCAGCGTGCACAGGTGGATGTTGGGGGTCGACCACCAGGGCTCGGGCAGCGACCGCGTCTCCGGCATCCGCCCGCGGCTCAGGAGCGACCAGCGCACCCGCCAATGGCCGAAGTTCGGGAAGCTGACCACGGCGCGGTCGGCGATCCGCATGAGCTCGCTCAGCACCTCGCGCGGGTTGCGGGTGGCCTGCAACGTCTGGGACAGGATGGCGTAGTCGAAGGCGCCGGTCGGAAACTGGTCGAGGTCGCGATCCGCGTCCCCCTGCATGACCGACAGACCACGCGCCAGGCAGGCGGAGACCCCCTGGGGACTGATCTCGACGCCGCGGCCGTCGACCTGTTTCTCCTGGGTCAGCAGCTCCAGCAGCTCGCCGCCGCCGCAGCCGACGTCCAGCACCCGTGAGCCGGGGCGCACCAGCCGCAGGATCTCCCGGAAGTCCTCGCGCACCGTCTCGCCGTTCACTTGAGCCCCCTCGCCCGCTCGACCCCGTCCAGGAACCCGGCCAGGGCGGCCTCCATCACCGGCTCGTCGAGCAGGAAGGCGTCGTGGCCCTTGTCGCTCTCGATCTCGACGAAGCTGGCCCGGGCGCCGGCGGCGTTCAGCGCCCGCACGATGTGGCGGCTCTCGCTGGTCGGGTACAGCCAGTCGGAGGTGAAGGACATCACGCAGAACCGCACGTCCCGCGCCTTCCTGAACGCCTCGGCCAGCACCCCGCCGTGCTCGGCGGCCAAGTCGAAATAGTCCATCGCCCGGGTGATGTAGAGGTAGCTGTTGGCGTCGAAGCGGTCGACGAAGCTGGCGCCCTGGTAGCGCAGGTAGCTCTCGACCTGGAAATCCGCGTCGAAGCCCCAGCTCAGGCCGTCGCGCTGCAGCTCGCGGCCGAACTTCCGCTGCAGGGCGGCCTCGGACAGGTAGGTGATGTGCGCGGCCATCCGGGCCACGGCGAGGCCCTTCTCGGGGCGCGCGCCGTGCAGGGCGTAGTCGCCGCCGCGCCAGTCGGGATCGCCCATGACCGCCTGCCGGCCGACCTCGTGGAAGGCGATGTTCTGGGCGGAATGCCGCGCCGCCGAGGCGACGACCACGGCGCTGAACAGCCGCTCGGGATAGCTCGCGGCCCATTGCAGCACCTGCATGCCGCCCATCGAACCGCCGACGACGGCCAACAGGGTGTCGACGCCCAGCGCGTCGACCAGCATCGCCTGGGCGCGGACCATGTCGCGGATCGTGATGACCGGAAACGCCAGCCCCCAGGCCTTGCCGGTCGCCGGGTTGATCGAGGCCGGCCCCGTGCTGCCCATGCAGCCGCCGACGACATTGGCGCAGACGATGAAGTGCTTGGCCGGGTCGATCGGCTTGCCGGGGCCGATCATGCGCGTCCACCAGCCGGGCTTGCCGGTCGTCGGATGTTCGCCCGCGACGTACTGATCCAACGTCAGGGCGTGGCAGACCAAGACGGCGTTGGTCTTGTCGGCGTTCAGCGTTCCATAGCTGCGCCAGGCGAGCTCCAGCCCCTCGATTCGAGCGCCGGAGTCGAGCACCAGCGGCTGACTGGCCGGGAAGGTCCAGGTTCCGCCGTCCTGTGCGATGGTTTCAGGCGCCGCCATTAGGGTCATGAGGCCTTAGGACCGCTCCGGACGGCGCCTGTCAACCGCCGCTTCCGGGGAACGCCCGCGCCGTCTAATAGGGACGCGATGAAACGACTGATCCTGATGCGGCACGGCAAGACCGAGCGCAGCCACCCCGGCGGCGACGTCGAACGTCGCCTGACCGACCGCGGCCGCAACGATGCGGGCCTGATGGGCCGCCTGCTGGCGGACGAGGCGCTGGCGCCGGATCTGGCGCTGGTCTCCGCCGCGACCCGCACCCAGCAGACCTGGGACGAACTCGCGCCGGCCTTTCCCAAGGCGGAAAGCCGCGTGCTGAAGGCGCTCTACCATGCGGCGGCGGATCAGATCCTGTTCGAGGTCGAGGCCGTCGCGGACGAGGCCGACACCATCATGATCGTCGGCCACAATCCGGGCCTGCACGAGCTGACGCTGGTCCTGCTGCGCCAGGGCGGCGCCGGCTCGGCGCTGATGGCCCGGGCGGAGAGCCGGTTCCCGACAGCGACCGTCGCCGCCTTCACCTTCGACGAGGCCGGGCGGCCGGTCTACGACGGGCTGTTCTACGCGGCCGACCATGGCGGAGGCGGCGGCGAATGACCCGCGTCTACAAGCTGCTCGGCCACACCGAGTGGGAAGCGGCCCTGGCCAAGGGCGTCTTCGAAGGCTCCGCGGTCGATCTGGCCGACGGCTTCATCCACTTCTCCACCGCCGCGCAGGCGCAGGAAACCGGCCGCCGCTACTTCGCCGGCCAGACCGACCTGCTGATCGTAGGCTTCGACGCCGACGCGCTGGGCGAGGCCCTGAAGTGGGAGGCGTCGCGCGGCGGCGACCTGTTCCCGCACCTCTACGCCCCGTTGCCGACGCACCTCGCCGTCGAGGCCCGGCCCGTGGCGCTGGACGCCGACGGCGTTCCGATCCTGGGAGGTCTCCCCGCGTGAGCCTGCACGACCTGGGCGCCCGCGCCCTTCGCCTCCTCGACGCCGAGACCGCTCACCGCGCCGCCATCGCCGGCCTGAAGGCCGGGCTGGGTCCCGTCGATCACGGTCCCGAGGATCCATTGCTGCAGACGACCGTCGCCGGTCTGGACCTGCCCTCGCCGATCGGTCTCGCCGCCGGCTTCGACAAGAACGCCGAGGCGCCGGACGCCATGCTGCGCGCCGGCTTCGGCTTCGTGGAATGCGGCACCGTCACGCCCCTGCCCCAGGTCGGCAACCCGAAACCGCGCCTCTTCCGGCTGGACGAGGACCGGGCGGTGATCAACCGCATGGGCTTCAACAACGAGGGCCTCGACGCCTTCGCCGATCGCCTTGCCCAACGCCGACGCCGCGGCGTGGTCGGGGCCAACATCGGGGCCAACAAGGACGCGACCGACCGGATCGGCGATTATGTGGCCGGACTGAACCGCCTCTGGGGCTCGGCCGACTATTTCACGGTCAACATCTCCTCGCCCAACACGCCGGGCCTGCGCGCGCTGCAGACCAAGGCCGCGCTGGAAGAGCTTCTGGGACGCCTGGCCGAAGCCCGCGCCGCCCTGCCGAATCCGGCGGCGGCGCCGGTGCTCCTGAAGGTCGCCCCCGACCTCGAGGACGGCGAGGTCGAGACCATCGTCGAGACGGTCGCCGCCCATGGCCTGCAGGGGATCATCGTCTCCAACACCACCATCTCGCGGCCCGACGCCCTGCGCTCTGCCAACAGGAGCGAGGCCGGCGGTCTGTCGGGTCCGCCGCTGATGGCCCTGTCGACCGAGATGCTGCGGCGTTTCCACGCGGCCAACGACAAAGGCCTGGCCCTGATCGGCGCGGGCGGAATCCGCACCGGCGCCGACGCCCTGGCCAAGATCAAGGCCGGCGCCCAGGCGGTGCAGTTCTACTCGGCCATGGTCTACGAAGGGCCGAGCATGGCCGTGCGGGTCAAGCGGGAGCTGGCGGCGCGGCTGCGGGCCGAGGGCTTCGCCGGCGTCGCCGAGGCCGTGGGCGTCGGGTGAAAGGGGGGCGTCACTCCCCGTTTTCGGCATGATCCGGATGTTTCCGGCGTCGAACGCCCTTGCCCTTTTCGCTCCGCGGACAAACCTTGATCACGTTGCCGATCAGGCTTTCGTGAAGTAACGCATGGGCATGGCCGACGTCCCGCCGCCATCGACGGAGACGACCGCACCGGCGGGCCGGCCCTCGCGGCGTTGGCTCTGGCCGGGCGGCCTGTCCGCGCGCCTGCTGATCCTGACCATCCTGTTCGTGCTCGGCGCGGGCCTGTTCGTCGTGCCGCCGACCCTGGCGGCCTTCGAGGAGCAGTGGCTGCTCGACCGCATCCGCGCCGCTGAACTGGCCTCGACCATCGCCGAGGCCGATCCTGCCCGGAAGGTCACCGCCCCGGTCCGCCAGCAGCTGCTGGCCAACGCCGGCGTGGTGTCGGTGGCGGTGCAGACCGACGGCATGCGCCGCCTGATCCTGGCCGCGCCGCGCGACCTGCGCTCGCCCTATCTCGTCGACCTGCGCGACCAGAAGCCGGTCAGCTGGCTGACCGCGCCGTTCCAGACCCTGTTCGGCGGCGACGACCGCATGGTCCGGGTCATCGCCGAGCCGCGGTTCCGCTCGGGCGAGTTCATCGACATCGTCATGCCCGAGCAGCCGCTCAAGGACGCGCTGTGGGGCTATCTGGTCCGGCTGCTGGCCATCACCCTGTTCGTCTCGATCCTGGCCGGCCTGGCGGTCTATCTGACGCTCAACGCCTTCCTCGTCCTGCCGATGCAGCGCATCACCCTGGCCATGGAGCGGTTCCGAGCCGACCCGGAGGATCCGGCGGCGCGGGTGAGCCCCTCCGGCCGCCGTGACGAGATCGGCCGCGCCGAGTCCGAGCTGGCCCGCATGCAGGCCGACCTGCTGGCCGCCCTCAACTCCCGCGCCCGGCTGGCGGCGCTCGGCGAGGCGGTGGCCAAGATCAACCACGACCTGCGCAACATGCTGACCAGCGCCCAGATCGCCTCCGACCGCCTGGCGGCCATCGGCGATCCCAAGGTGGCCCAGGCCATGCCGCGCCTGGAACGGGCGCTGGACCGCGCCGTCACCCTGGCCACCGACGTGCTGGCCTACGGCAAGACCGCCGAGGCCGCGCCTCAGGCCCAGGCGCTGCCGCTGCTGGCGGCGCTGGAGGCCGCGGCCGAGGACGCCGGCCTCAGCGACAACGGCGTGCGGCTGATCGCGCGCCTCGAGAAGACCGCCCAGGTCAACGCCGACCCGGACCAACTGCACCGCATCCTGGTCAACCTGCTGCGCAACGCCCGCGAGGCGATGGAGGGGCAGGACGGCCGCGCGGGCCAGGTCCAGGCCTCGCTCACCGCCGAGGGCGCCCTGAGCGTCCTTAGGCTGGCCGACAACGGCCCCGGCGTGCCGGAACGGGCCCTGGCCCATCTGTTCCAGCCGTTCAGCGGCTCGGCCCGGCGCGGCGGCACGGGCCTGGGCCTGGCCATCTCGCGCGAACTGGCCCAGGCCCATGGCGGCGACCTGGCCCTGGTGAAGACCGGACCGGAAGGTTCGGTGTTCGAACTGAGCCTGCCTGGCGTCCCGGAAGCGCCCAAGCCGAAGCGGACGCGGAAGAAGGCGACCGAGGCGTAAGCCGCCCCTCCATCCCTCATCCGCCATTCCCCCATCCGTCCTCCTCGCGCTCGTCGCGAGGATACGGGAGAGAGAGGACTACTCGCTCCGCGCCTGCCCCTCCCGACGGCTGTCGGCCGCGCCTTCCAGCACGCCCCCCGGCCGCACCACGAAGCCGTGCAGGCCGCTGTTCTCGCCAGCGGTGCTGTTGAAGGTCAGGCCCAGCCCCTTCAGCCCCTCGACCACGCCCGGCGGGTAGCGGTCCGGCTCGCTGGAGAACCAGCCGCCCTTGGCCACCAGGTTGGGCAGGTCGAACGCGGCCTGGACGGGCATCTCCCAGTCGAAGATTCCGACCATGGCCTTGAGATTGTAGGACAGGATGGCGTTGCCTCCCGGCGACCCCAGGGCCGCCACCAGCCGCCCCTCGCGGTCCAGCACGATCACCGGGGCCATCGACGAGCGCGGCCGCTTGCCCGGCGCCACGGCGTTGGCGGCCGGCGCGCCGTCCGGATCGTTGGGACTGAAGCTGAAGTCGGTCAGCTGGTTGTTCAGGAAGAAGCCGCCGACCATCCGGCCGGTGCCGAACACGTTCTCGACCGTGGTGGTCATCGACACGGCGTTGCCCCAGCGGTCGACGATGGTGAAGTGGCTGGTGCCGGCCGGCTCCAGGGTGCGGTCCTTGCGGCGCGCCGGCGCGCCGGGAGGCGTTCCGGCTTCCGGCTCGGGCCCGACGCGGTCGCCGATCAGCTTCGCGCGTCCAGCGACATAGGCCGGGTCCAGCAGGCCCTTCACCGGCACGTCGACGAACTTCGGATCCCCGACATAGCGGTCGCGGTCGGCGTAGAGCAGCCGCTCGGCCTCGGCCAGCTTGACCCAGGCGACGGGGTCGGTCGCGGCGCGGTCGGCGATGTCGGTGCGCTCCAGCAGCATCAGCCCCTGCAGCAGGGCCACGCCGCTGGAGGGCGGCGGCGGGACGCAGACCTGATAGACCCGGAACGGCCGGCAAAGGGCGTCATGCTTCAGCGGGCGATAGGCGGCGATGTCCTTGGTCGTCAGACTGCCCGGCAGCGGCGCCTGTCGCACGCGGTCGGCGATGGCCTCGGCCAGGGGTCCTTCATACAGCGCCTGCGCGCCGTCGCGGGCCAGGATGCGGACGGTCTCGGCGTAAGCCTTGTTCACCAGCCGGTCGCCGGCGACCAGCTTGGTCCCGTCGGGCCTGGAGAAATAGCGGGCGGCGTCCGGCACGCCGTTCTGCACCACCCGCGGAGACTGGATGTAGGCGGCCAGGCGCGGACTGACCGCGAAGCCGTCGTCGGCCAGCCGCTCGGCGTCGCTGAACAGCGTCGACCAGGGCCGCCGGCCATGCTCCTTCTGGGCCAGCGCCAGCATGGCCACCGCGCCCGGCACGCCGGTGGCCCGACCGCTCAGGACCGCCTCGCGGAAGGGCAGCGGCTTGCCGTCCTGGCCCAGGAACATGTCCGGCGAAGCCCCGGACGGCGCGGTCTCGCGGCCGTCGTAGGCGGTCACCTTCCGGCTGGCGGCGTCGTAGTAGACCATGAAGGCCCCGCCCCCGACGCCGGAGCTCTGCGGCTCGACCAGACTGAGCACGGCCTGGACCGCCACCGCGGCGTCCGCGGCCGTGCCGCCCTCCTTCAGCACCCGCAGACCCGCATCGACCGCGTGGGGATTGGCGGCGGCGACCATGATCGGATGGGCCGCCTCGGCCGTCGCCTGGCGCGGCGCGGAGGGTGCGGACGGAACCTGGGCGCAGCCGGCCAGAAACAGGGCGAGGAACAGACCGGTCAGACGCATGGGGGCTCCGCGATGGCTGTCGTTAGAATAGGGCGCGTCCCCGGCAGGGAAAGGCCCCCTGCATGGACAAGTTCTGGGACGCGTGTCAGGTCGTCTGCATGAGCAAGGCTCGTCCCGGTTCCCGCAACCTCATCACCGACGTCCCCGGCCTCAGGGTCGGGCAGGCCCATGACGCGGCGGTCCGCACGGGCGTGACCGTGCTGCTGCCGGACGATCGCGCGGTCTGCGCCGTCGATGTCCTGGGCGGCGGCCCCGGCACGCGCGAGACCGACGCGCTGAATCCCGAGAACCTGGTCGACGCCGTGGACGCGGTGGTTCTGTCCGGCGGCTCGTCCTACGGCCTGGCGGCCGGCGACGGCGCGGCGGCCTGGCTGGGCGCCCGGGGGCGCGGCTTCGGCCTGGCGCGCGGGCCGGGCGTTCCCAAGTCGCCCGTGGTGCCGGCGGCCATCCTCTACGACCTCGCCAACGGCGGGGCGAAGGACTGGGGTCTCGAGCCGCCCTATCGCCGCCTGGCGATCGAGGCGGCCGAGACCGCCGGCCTGGACATCGCCCTCGGCACGGCCGGCGCGGGCTACGGCGCCCAGGCGGGCGGGCTGAAGGGCGGGCTGGGCTCGACCTCGATCGTCACCGCCGACGGCTACACCGTGGGCGCGATCGCGGCGGTGAACAGTTTCGGCGCGGTGGTCGGCGGCGACGGACGCAGCTTCTACGCCGCGCCCTGGGAGATCGACGGCGAGTTCGGCGGCCTGGGCTCGGCGGACCTCGCCATCGGCCCCGACGACTGGGGCCTGTCGAAGATCAATCCCGCCGCCCGCGAGAACACCACCATCGCCTGCGTCGCCACCGACGCGGTCCTGACGCCCGCCCAGGCCCGACGCGTCACGATGATGGCCCAGGCCGGCATGGCCCGCGCCGTCCGTCCCGTCTTCGCCCCCACCGACGGCGACGTCGTCTTCGCGCTGTCCACGGGACTGCGGCCCCTGGGCGACCTGCCCGAGCTGACCGTCGCCCGACTGGGCGCCCTGGCGGCGGACTGTCTGGCGCGCGCCATCGCGCGTGGGGTCTACGAGGCGACCGCCCTGCCCGGCGGCGTCCCCGCCTGGCGCGATCACGCTCGGCGCTAGGCCTTTTCCGTCATCCACAGGAGAAATTCGTCGCAGGACGAAAAAAGCGTTCGAGACGGGTTGTCTTTCCCAAAAGGCCCGACTAGGTTCCGCGCCCTCGCCGGAGCCCAAATCGGCCCCGTAGAGTGCGCGCCCGTAGCTCAGCTGGATAGAGCATCAGACTACGAATCTGAGGGTCGGACGTTCGAATCGTTCCGGGCGCGCCACTTCGGTTTGAAACTGCGAACTCGCAGGATCGCCGATTCTTCTCCTCCCGACGCGGCGAGCGTGCGGAGGAGTTCCGTTCTAGACCCCATGATCTTGATCTCGGTCGTCGAGAGCACTTCGACGCGCTGAGCCACCGCGCGCAGGTGTTCGCGGCGGTATGAGCCGTCCGGCGCCCGCATCCGCTCCCGAGCCGCCTGGGCGAACATTTCGAGGCGTTCGGGGGTCAGGGTCGGCCCGAGCTTCTCAATGGCCGCCTCGGCCCTCTCTGCGTCCGCACGGGCCTCGTCGCGGATCGCGGCTAGCTCGGCCATCCGATCCTTGAGCCCTTCCTCCCCGGCAGCGGCGAGACCGTCCTCGATCGCCGAGTAGAGTCGCGTGAGCTTGGCGGCCGCCTCGGCGGAGCGCTGGCGAAGCTCGGTCACATGGGCGCGTCGGCGGTCGATCCATTCGCTCCGCCGGTCGAGCACATTGCCGAGCAGGACCTCCAACCGCTGAGGCTCCAGCAGCCGCCGCTCCAGATGGTCGGCGACGGCGTCGTCGAGTTTGCTCTCGGGCACGGTGATACCGGTGCAGCCTTCCTTGCCGATCCGCGCTTTGGTCGAGCAGGTGTAGTAGCGATAGCGCCCGTTCTTGCCGGTGCGCAGGGTCATGGCCCCGCCGCAGAGACCACAGAAGCAGATGCCGCCCAGCAGCGTTCCCGGGGCGACGAACCGAGGGTGCATGAACTGGGCGCTGCGCAGCCGCAGCGAGTCCTGAACCGCCTGAAACTCCGCCTCGCTGACAATGGCCGGGACCGCGCAGATGGCGTGTTCGGATTCAGGTCTACGCGTCTTGGTCTTGTGGTTGCGGGCGTTGAAGTGGTGCTCACCCTTGTAGGTCGGGCGGTTGAGAATCTGATGGATGGCGTCGAGCCCGAACCGACCGCCATCGCGGGTGCGGATGTTCTGGTCATTGAGGTGATTGCAGATGGCCTTGAAGCCCATCGGCCCAGTCCCATCCAAGCCGAACAGCGCCAGGCGGTAGATCTTCCTGATCTTCTCGGCCTGGATCGGGTCGATCTCCAGCTTCTTCTTGAGCTTGGCTCCCCGCTGTTCAGCGACCACGACGCGATAGCCCAGCGGCGGCCGTGAGCCGTTCCAGAAGCCCTGGCGGGCGTTCTCCTTCATGGCCCGCAGGGTGTGCTTGGCGTTCTCCCGCGATTGGTACTCGTCGAAGAGCGTCATGATCCGCCGCATCATGGTGCTCATCGGATCATCGCCCAGTTCCTGGGTGATCGAGACCAGCCGCACGCCGTTCTTGGCCAGCTTGCGGACGTAGAACTCGAACTGGAACTGATCGCGGAAGAACCGCGAGAACGAGTGCACGACGATCACGTCGAAGGCCGCCGGCTTTGTCATGGCCGCGTCGATCATCGCCTGGAAGGATGGCCGTCGATCATCGGTGGCGGTGTTGCCGGGCTCGACATAGGTCTCGCCAACGCCCCAGCCCTTGCCGGCGCAGTAGGCCTCAAGCTGGCGGCGCTGATCGGGGATCGAGAGATCGCTCTCGGCCTGACGGCCGGTGGAGACGCGCAGGTAGAGCGCCGCCCTCGACGGCGCCGAGGACGTGGTGGGGGCGATCATCCTGCCCATGGCGGTATCTCCTGAGTGTCAGGGAATGGGGCCGAACAGCTCGTCCAGCATATCGGCGAAGAAGGCCTCGATGACCCGCGCCTCATGGTCGGTGATCGGGACTGAACGAGGCCAGTCGTCGGAGACGCTGATCGGATCGTCGGCGGGCTTGGCCGGTCGCGGCGCGTCCGGCTGGTCTTGCTGATAGTCGAAGAGGTCAATCGGCGGCTCAGCCTGCCGATGGGGATGACGCGCCATGCCGCCAGCTTGGGCAAGGAGGCCCTAGCGGCAAGCGCTTCTGTCAGCGGTCGTGGACCGGCGTGGAGAGACAGGGACGCTGCGGCAGGCCTGCTAGCGGCGCTCGACGCCTGTGACATAGGGCGCTCCGCAGTTGGGGCAGTTCTGGGCGGCCAACACGCGCACGGCGTCGGCCACGAGCTGATGGGTGGGGCCTCCCTCATGCAGCAGCACACGGGCGGCGACGGCGAGCTTGCTGGCGACGCCGTGAAGGTCTTGCGCCCCAAGCTTGGCTAAGGCCTCCAGCCGCACTTCGCGCTCGTCCGAGAGCCGATCCAGGCGCTCCTCGATCTCGAACATCTCGGCGGCTTGCGGGAGGCGATGTCGCTCAAGGGTGGAGAGCTTGAACCAGCGACATTCGTCGACCAGCCAACTCTCCAACGCCGCCCACCGAAGGCTCAGCCGGTCGCTCTCGAAGTCGATGGCCAGCCATTCAGCGCAGTGAGCGACGAGCGGGTCGGCCGGGGCGGCAGGAACCAGGCCAAGGGCCGGAACGGCCGAGGCAACGCCAAGCACCACCCGGCGAGACATTCCAGGCGGGCGCGCAGAGTCGCCCATCTTTCGATGCGAGCCCATAGCGTAAGTTCCAGATCAGTGATTATCATTTCCGTATCACGGCGGCCCCACAAGATCAACATAAAAAGATGCAATATAATCATAAAATGATGATCTCATGCTGACGGCGGCTCAGATCAAAGCGGCACGCGCGTTGGTCGATTGGAACCAGCCACAGCTAGCGGAAGCCTCGGGGCTTTCGATGCCCACCATTCGACGCATGGAAGGACCGCTCGGCCCCGGCCGCAGCACGGCAGCCAATGTCGAAGCCGTACAGCGCGCATTGGAAGCAGCCGGCGTAGTCTTCTTGGATGCTGGGGAAGCGAAGATGGGTGGCCCGGGTGTTCGCCTGAAATCGTAGGAGCCTGGACCCCATTGGGTCAGGGCTCGCCCTGAAGCGCTTGCCAAGCCTCTGCCGGGCGGGGCGCTGAGGGTCAAGGGCGGCTTCGCCGTCGCTCCGCGACGCGCGCCAAAGGCGCGCGCCCTTGACGCTCATCGGCCCGTCCGGCCCTTCGTTCCACCAAGCGCTCCAGGGCGGAATCTCTCCGCGCCGAGGGGGCTCAGCGGCACCGTTGGCGGGTCTGCTCGGTGCGGGGTTTGAGGGCGTTAGCGGGCTCACGGAACATCATCAGACGACGGCGAGATAAAAGGCCCGGGACCTCCGGTCCCTATGCCGTTGATGGTGTTGAAGAATTCTAGGGACCTCGCATACGGCTGTGGTCCCGGCTTCTGAGAATTATCGAATTTATTGAAGGCAATAGCCGGGACCACCTGGACGATCCGCTCGACTGGGTTCTGTCAGCGACGGTACGATAGTCGCCGCGACTAGAAGCTCGATGCTCTAGGCTGTTACCGTCTGCGTATGACGCCAGCCATTGTTAGCATCATCATCGCAAGCCTATCGCTGGGCATCTCCGCGACCACAGCCTGGCTCACCCTCTTCAGGCGGGGCCGCTTGGCGATGACCAAGCCGCACGTCGTGTTCTTCGGCTTTGATGATGTACCCAAGGTCACCGCTAAGATTTTCCTACGCGGCCTTCTCTACAGCACAGCTGCAAGGGGACAGGTCATCGAAGGGATGTTCGCCAAACTCACCCGCACTGGTTCAGAGCAGACATTCGGGTTCTGGGGATATGGCGAAACCACCCGTTTGAACGTTGGCAGCGGCCTGTTCGTCGGTCAGACCGGCGTTGCTGTGAACCACCATTTCGTCCTGTCGGTCCATGAAGCGGAGTATCGCTTCATGGCCGGAGCTTACACGGTTGAGGTGTTCGCTAGGTTGGCGGGCGTTCGCGCACCACGCCGCCTCCAGACGGTCGAAATCGTGGTTACGGATAGTCACGCCAAAGCACTTCGCCGACATGAAGGCGTTCTCTTCGAACTGAATCCCGACGGTGCCGGCTACTCCGGTCACGCCCGGCCACGTCCGGCCCTTAACGGTGGAGAGACCTTTCAGTTCGATGTGGACTGAGGTCGAACCTACCGTACCTCGACGTTGAAGCCCGGACTTAGAGACCGGAAGGTACTCAGCGCGGCGCCTCTGGCGGCGTCCAATGCATGGGCGGTCTCTGGCCTAACCAAGAAGGTTGGGCAGTTCGGGTCGCCACATCCGCAATGCTGGATGCTGCCGTCAGCAAGGCCGTGCTTGAACAGCCGGCGCACCTCATCGAGTTCGCGGACAACTCGTCCGATCCCGGCCCGATTTGCTTCCGACTTCAGGTGATGGCGCGAAGGGATGCGGCGAATTTCAGCGCCCTCTCGCGTCTGCCAAAGACCGGTATTGAGCGCCCTTATCGTGTCGTCGATCGCCCGCTGGAACGCCGGAAGATAGCTTTCATGCAAGAACGGCGTTTGCAGAGCGGGTCGATCCAAGACTGCTGCCATCAGTCCCAGCGCTTCCTCATCGGTAAGATCGGGAAAGTCATCCACAAAACGCCGTAGCTCGTCGGCGGCATCGGGGAAGACAATACCTTCAACAAACCGCTTCAATAGGAATTCCGCCCGCAGCCGCAGCTGCTCCTCAAACTCAGCGCCGGACCAGATTTCAACGTGCGGGATGCCTAGGTCCTTGCCCGCCGCTCTGATCTGATCACGCATGTTGGCGGATACCGCCGAGCGACACACGAACTTGAAGGCGACAGGAGCGCCCGTCGGTGCGGTAAGGGCCAACGCCATGTCGCGCTCGGCCTTTGACAGGCTAAGGCTGACTCGATTGGCGCATTGAATGACGGTTATCTGGTTGGGGCGATCGTCGAAGATCTCGGTGCCGATGATGTCGCGCCCCAGGTCGCTGCCTGTCTGGCCGTACCATGCGAGATCGCCCCAGCCAGCTCTCAAGTGGAATGCAAAGACGAGGCGTTCGAACTCAACGCCGCTGAAATCTTCAAAATGAACCGGGCGGACCGTGATGTTGACCATGGCGCATTCCCATCAGGGCTTAGCGATAGAGGGCTAAGGCCCTTAGGAACGTCAACTGCGAGAGACCTGAAGTGCCTGGAGGTCTCTGGCTATGTGCTCTGCTATCTCGATCACAGTCGCGAAATCACAGACCATCTGGGCGTGAAACCGTACCGGTCGAGCACCCTCGCCATACGAGTGCATCATGACGGGCTCAAAGGTGCCTAGCTGGCTCTGAGCGTTCTGGACTTGGTTCCAGCGGTCCCAGTTCCAACCCTCCTTGATCATCTCCGCTTCTAGCCGCCTAAACTCCGCAGTGTCAGCTTCGTTGAACACCTTGGGCGGCATATAGAGCGGGATGCGGTGAGCTAGCGCATGCCTGTATTCTTCAAGGTACCCGAACCACTCGTTGGTGCTTTCGAGGTACTCTTGCGTCTCTCTTGAGACGCTGCCGCGGAGTATCGCGTGGTCCGGCGTCAACCCTATTTGACCACGCCGCAGCGGGCGTCCGCGGGAATCCAGCACGCTAGCCTCCCGCGCCCAAACCCAAGCCAAGTTGTCGATGGCTCCGAATGTGTTGATGACGAAGGCCTGCAAGAACGCCGTAGCATCGTGAAGATCGCGCCGTGACGGAGAAGCCGCGTTTGGTGGCAGGATCTCGAAAATTCGGTCCAGGCCATGTTGTAGGTCGGCAACCCTGCGTTTCACCCCATGCCGCAGCATCTCTCGTGCAACATCGTCGACGAAGGGGTGGTCGAACAGCGCTCGGGTCATGGCTCGCTCGCGTTCGCTCCACTCATCAAGCATGACCTCCATCTGACCAATCTGTTCATCGCTGTACGGCATTTGAGGGGCTTTCGGGGCTGCAGTATTGAACTGCTCTTAGCATCGCCTAGGTAGTCGGAAAACGAGAGCTGCAGCATGTCCGCTTCGCTTCCTGATATTGATGTCGCTGTATCTGGCAGCCCAAGAGACTTCCTCGATATGATGGCGGAGATTGGCCGTAGGTCGGGACGGTTCGATGTCGAGCGCCGCACCATCGGTCGAGGGACAACTCAGATCGATGGGGCGAACTTTCGCCTTCGCGAAGCAAGCCCCCACCAAGACCTTGGGTTTCAGCTTCTCGCCCATGGCGCCGCCCTTGGGCGGGTTACGGTGGAGGTTAGAGCCCAACGATGGCGTCCTGACCCACCGAGCCGCGCGGTCTACATCGAGGCAGCTCGCTCGTTGATCACTCCGCTCTTGAAGGAATTCAACCGTGACCACGGCAAACGGATTCGGCTGCGTATCGAGTCTGAACGCGCGGCTGCATTCCAAATGACCGCTCGGACTGAAATTCTCCTCGACCGATTTGTCGGTTGCGCCAACAAGTCGTCCCTGCATCCGCTCGACTGGAACCGTTTCTACGAACTGATCCTGGAGGGGCGTCAGGAGATACCGTTCGAGGATCTGCGCGCGCAGTTAGGAGACAAAGGCTTCACTGCCGCAAAGGCCGACCAGCTTGCGGAGCTCTATAGACACCTTTGGGCCTTCAAGAGACTACGATGATCGACCCAGTTACCTCACTTGCATTCTCCATGGTGGAGAACAGAGGTGTGTTCGCGCTGCTACTCGGCAGCGGAGTGTCACGCGCCGCTGGCATCCCCACTGGCTGGGAGGTGATCCTTGAGCTCACTCGCAGGGTGGCGGCGGCAGAACTGGGATCGCCGCCGGACGATCCGGCGGATTGGTACCGCGAAGCCATTGGCGGTGAACCTGACTATGGCGTCCTGTTGGACAAGTTGACCACGTCGCCCGACGAGCGGCGGGCAATCCTGCATCGGTTCATCGAGCCCACAACGGATGAACTTGCTCAAGGGTTGAAGACGCCGACTAGGGCGCACCGTGCAATAGCCCGCCTAGTCCGAGATGGCTTCGTCCGGGTGATCGTCACCACGAACTTCGACCGTCTGACCGAGAATGCGCTGCGCGAAGAGGGAGTGGAGCCAACCGTCGTAAGCACCGAGGACGGCGTTCTTGGCATGACTCCGTTGATTCACACTCGGTGCCTCGTCGTGAAGGTCCACGGTGACTACCTCGACACTCGCATTCGTAACACCAACGCAGAACTCGCTACGTATCCGAGCTCATTGAACACGCTGCTTGATCGTATCTGGGACGAGCATGGTCTGGTGACTTGCGGATGGTCCGGCGAGTGGGACGTGGCACTTCGAGACGCCATCAGTCGTGCGCCAAGCCGCCGTTACGCCACGGTTTGGGCCAGCCGCGCGGAACCAATAGGGCTGTCAGCCGATCTGCTCAACCAGCGCGGGGGGCGCTGGGCGAAGATTGCTGATGCGGACAGCTTTTTCGAAGAGCTTCAGCGAAAGGTCGAGATACAGGCACGTCTGTCACGTCCCCATCCGCTCAGCCTTGATCTGTTAGCAGCGACGGCCAAGCGGTACCTCGCCAATCCGGAACAGCGCGTTAGCCTCGGTGAACTAGTGAATGAAGAGGCTCGCCGCGCCTATGCCAGGATCGATTCTGCCGACATCTCCGGCCAGACCCAACAATTGCCGGACAAAGCCGCAGAGTTTCAGCGACGTATCGAGAGTTTTGAGGCGGCCGCCGAACCGCTTGTCCGTGTCTTCTGGGCAATGGGTCGTTGGGGCGATGACACCGAGAGCGGACTTGCTCGCGACCTCATGGTCGAGTGGACGACGCACTCCTCCGCCAGCGGCCTCGTCCTCTGGAACGCGTTGAGAAGCTATCCCGCCGTGCTGCTCTGGTACGCCTACGGCCTTGGCCTGGTGCGAGCGGGGCGCTTTGCGCGCCTCTATACTTGGCTGACACAGACATTTCGCAACAAGTACGACGACAAGGAGCTTCCTGCGATCAGACACCTCTTCCTTCAGGAGTGGGAGGGATCTCGGGAAGGCGCTTGGGCCAAGGTTGGCAACCTCGAAGGCCACGACATTTTCAGCGACTATCTTCGCCAGCGTTTCGGGGTGAGTTTGGCGCAGGAGTTCATGTCGATTGTCGAATTCGACCGCATTTTTGAACGGTTCGAATTGCTAGCCGCAGTCGCTCACGCCGGCGCGACTTACAGCAAGGTCGACCTCGCGGCGAAGGCCGATCAACTTATGCATACGCCGACTGGTCGGCTCAGTCGTGATGGAATTGGAGCCCCGGAAGCGCTCAGCTCGCTGACACGGACCGACCTTGCTGAGCAGGTGGTGCGTGGCGGCTTCGCTGGCGGAGACCCAGAATTCTACAACCTGATCCTAACTGCACTGCGCCGCGAAACCGGCTGGCCACGCTTCCGATGAAGCCCACATTGACTTGGCGGGAATGGCCAGGTTGCGCTCCTCCAATATCGATCAGAGGCGAACCTTTCGATAGCCGTGCCCTGTGACGAAACCGGCTTCAATGCAGTGACGGCGTGTGTAGCCCGCACGCGTACCGTTGTAGTAGGCTTTGCCGTCGCGACGGTACTGCAGAAACGAAGGCCAAGCTGCCGGTCGCGGACGAACGCCGATGATGTGTACGAGGGTTTCTTCGCCAATCTCAAGTTCGGCATGAGGTTTCACCGCGTAGCGCGTACCCCAATCGGTCGTTCGATCCTTGACGGCGTAGTAGACTTCCTGGCGGCTCGCGGGGCGTCGAGGGATGACGTCCTCCATCGCTGACAGCACCGCGCTCCTGCTTTCCCAATCCTGAAAGTACAGGTTAGCGAAGCTGTTTAGGATCTGATGTTCGTTGAGCGCTGCGACATCCATGGGAGCGTGGACATCGATCCAGCCGCCGCGATGAGCGACGGTGTAGATGTCGCCGTCATAGAGCACGGCGTGGACCTGGGGGGACAGGGGCATCAAGAAGAGCGTCCCCGCGTGCCGAGCTCCAAAGGCAAGGCCCTGGGTACGTCGGCTCTGGAGGTACCAGCGGTTTGTTAGGATAGCCGGGTCGTCCGAGGTGATGAAGGGGATCTGGGTATTGTTGCGGACCATGCACACCTTCAAGTCGTCGACTATTCGCATAAGGCCCGCGTACTCGTGCATTGCGGCTTTGACGGCGATGCGGATCGCCTCCCGATCAGTGACCGGCCGGCCTTCAAGCTCGACGCCGGGGATATCAGTCATCGCGTGCGTCATGGCTGCGGCGCGGCGCGAGGCGGCCTCTGTGCGGCAGAATTGCAAGAGAATGAACCGTCGCAGAACTGACTGATCAAGTCGGCGAATTTCACCGCCGGCGAGGAGGTGTCGAACGCTGGCGGCGTAGCCCTGCTCGACCATTTGGATCGCCGCTTCGAGTTGCGGGTCATCGCCGTAGAAGTAGTCGCCAGAGCACTGCGATCGGACAGGGACGTCGCTGATTGCCCGACGACGATCGAGGTTAACGACCTGAATCTGCTTGCCGCCGCCGTCTCGAGTGAACGGACGGAAGTGGCAGCGCGGAACGAAATGCTGGTTCTTGTTATCAGCCAAGACGGAAACGCTGCATTGGAGGCGAGCAATGCGTGGTTTCGCAAGCGGGGATGCGGATCTTGTGCCTAGATGGCTCGCGCCATGGCCGATGTCTCTGCTTGGTATTCATGCCCGCATTTGCCCGTTAGGGTTTGGCCAGTGCTTAGACGCGATTTGTTCAAAAACCGGGGACTAGGTTGGAATCAGGGCCGAGCTTGGAGCAGCCGCTAGAAATTCCTGTTTTTATTGGGCGCAACAGAGAATGGGAATGGTTAGCGGAGCGAGCACATCGCGGGCCGAGCAGGCCCATCATTGTCCATGGTCCCCCTGGCATCGGCAAGTCGGCGCTTCTCCACTACTTCGCGGCGTCAGTTCGCAGCTATCCGCGTCCTTGGGTTTGGACGCTGCCGGATGATCCGACTGAAGCAAGGCTCTTCGTTCAAGCGGGCTTGGCAGAGCTGAGAGCAGAAAAAGAGCCCCCGAGGATCATCGGGATCGACAACGCCGACGCCTTCGCTCCAGCGACTATCCTTGAGATGACGAAGCAGATTCAGAATCTGAAGCGCATCGAGGCCGTGGTCTTCACGAGACGCGAGCCTCTAGAGCGTGAGCTCGCTCGTGACCAACTTGCACTTGGCCCGCTTACTATGGAGGAGGGGCGCGAGTTTGTGCGCCATGGCCTTCACATCGATTTTCCTGCCGACGAACTGCCACAGGTGCTGGCGGCCGCCAACGGCAATCCTAGTGCGCTTGCCCTTCTTCATCACCTCACACAAGGCAAGAGCTACGACGAGATCAAGCAGCTCATTCGAGGCCGTCTTTACGGGATGGACGAGGGGCTAATCGTCCCGGACAAGCAACTCATCGTCGCGGCAAAGCCGCGCATCATTACGGCGAATGAAATCCTCATCGAGAAACTGCGTAAAGAGCCCGCCGGCCTTTACGATCTCGACCCGCGCAAGTTCGAGGAACTGATCGCTGACCTGATGGAGGACATGGGTTATGAGGTCGAGTTGACGCCTCGATCCAACGATGGCGGCAAAGATATTCTGGCCTCTCGGGATACCGAGCACGGAAAGATGCTTTGTCTAGTTGAAGCCAAGCGCTACAGCATCGACAATCCAATTGAAGTTGGTCTGGTCCGCCAACTCTACGGCACGCTCTGCGACTTCAACGCGTCGAGCGCAATGCTCGTCACAACGTCACGGTTCACTCGCGGGGCAGCTGAGTTCCAGCAACGGAATCAGTACCGCTTGGCTCTCAAAGACTATGGCAATGTGGTTCAGTGGTTGAGCGGCTATCGCAAGGGGCGAAGACGAAAGTGATGCATGTGCGTGAGCCTCGCCTCGGAGACGAGGGGATCTAACGCGGCAGGCTGATGATGAAACGCCAGATGCGCTCGTCGAGGACGTTCTCGGCGCTGTCGCGGTCTTCACCAGTCTCGAGCATTTCGATCAGATCGAGGTTGGACAGCACCAGGATCAGCTTGCCGCTCTCACGCATCGCGCCTTGCGCCGCGCGCATGCATCCCGCGTCGCCGCCCTTGCGGGCGATCAGGAAACACACTGTCCGCAGGGCACCCGCGAACAAGTAGCGCTCAGTCGAATAGATCTGATCAGCGGTGATCGGCGCACTGTAGTTCTTGCACTCGAAGAGGAGCGCCTTGGTTCGGAAATCTGCCCGCAGACTGTCCCAGAAGGGGCGGCCGGGTGCGATCCGGCAGATGAAGTCGTAGCGATTGCCGCCGTCGGTCGTTTCGGCCTGCCGCTCGAACCCGAACAGGTCGGGGTCGAAGAGGAACGTGAAGACCCGCATGCACAGCCGTTCAAAGTCGGCCGGGGTGAGGACGGCGGCGCCGTTGTCATGGTTCCGCAGCTCAGTGATCAGCGACGCCCGCGCCTGGTTGCGTTCGGCGACTTGCCGTGACGGGGCCTCGGGTGGCTCGACAGGGGTCTCGGCGACGGGTGTCGGTGGCAGACCGGCCGCAGCCTGAGCCTCCAACTCCTGGAGGCTGTAAACAAAGGCGTCGGTCTGGTGGCGCGCCCAATTGCGCGTCGCCAAGGACATGTCCCCGGCCACTACGACGATCGGGGTCCCAGTCCAGATGTCGGCGCCGCGGAGGGTGGAAAGGCGCACGATCGTCTGGCGGAGCTGGTCGCTTTTGATCGTGTTGGAAACGCCCACCACTTCTACCGGCGTGCGTGTTCCGTGTCGCTCCAGCACCAGATCGACCGTGAGGGGGCCAACCATAACCTGCTCATGGACGACGTAGCCTAGCCGGCGAAAGGCGTCGGCCACGCGTTGCTCGGCGGCGAACCCGCTCTGCGTCGCTACGCCCCCTGAGGTCATTCTATTATCCTGTGTCATGGGCCGGGAGGCCTCCCGGAATCGCAACCCATGGTAAAGCTCGGGCGGAACGTGACTAGTACGACTTGCGATGCGAATCGCTTCCAATTTGGACGGTGGCTTACCGTTCTTGACCGCCTACCCGGAACCTCAATCAATAGGGGTGGAGATCGGTCAGGCAGGCGGAAGATTGTTCACACGGTTGACCACAGAACGTCCAATCCCCGGCGACGAGCCAACGCAGCTATTGGCGCAAAGCGGCAGTCTCTGCCCGAACTGACTAGCTGGCGTAGTCTATAGCGCCATGGCGTAGGAGTAGTTCTCCGCACCTACCGACTCAGCGCGCCATTCTTCTCCTGCTTTCCAAGAGAACTAGACCCGCCAGATCGCGGGCCTCGCCGCGACCGGCGACCTGCTATGGGGTTGCGAGGAAGCGCTCGACGATCTCGGGCAGCAGCGGGTCGACGGCCAGCGTGTAGTGGGTGGCGTTCGGCACGATCGCGAGCTGGTTCGCGGGGCGCAGAGAGCCGTCGATCCCGGCGTCGCGCTGGCCGCCTCCCAACGCTTTCCAGAACTCGACCATGTGCTCAGGCCGGACGCAGTCGGCGTCGGCGAAGACCAGCAAGGTGCGCGCCTGGACCCTGGCGACGTCGGCGCTCCAGTCAAAGGGGCGCTTGGTCAGGTCGCCGACCTTGGCGAAGAGGCTCGTCCAATCGACATCGGGATAGGCCTGCCCGAGCGGCGACGCCTTTACGCCGGGGCCGATCGCGGCGGCGTTGGCCTCCAGTTGATTGAAGGCCGCCACCACCTCCGGATAGGCGCCGTCCTGCCTCATCCTTCCGGCCACGAGTACGAGCCGGTCGACCACGTCCGGGTGACGGATGACGGTCTGGAGCGCGACGCCGGCGCCCAGCGAATAGCCCATGACGTCGGCCCTTCCGAGATTCAGATGGCCGATCACAGCGGCGACGTCGTCGCCCAGCGTCTCGGCGCGCAGGGGCCTGTCGGTGTCCGGCGTACGCCCATGCGCCTGGAGATGGACGGCGATCACCTGCCGCCCCTTGGCCAGCGCCGCCAGATTGCCCCCGAAACTGTCCGGATTGACGCCCCCATGCAGGAGAACCAGCGGCTTGCCGGCGCCGTGCACGCTGTAGAAGACATGCTGGCCGTTGATGTCGGCGAAGTTCACATTCGGCATGCCGAGGGTCTCCTGGGCTTGAACGGGAAGGGTCGCGGTCAGCGCCGCGGTCGCGGCGGCGGTCTTCAGGAACCTGCGCCTGAGCATATCGGCCTCACGCCGCGCTGATGGGGCGGCTGAAAAGCAGCGTCAGATACTGTTTGAGGTGATCCAGGCATTGGGCGGCCAGTGCGGGGTCGCCGCCGGCCTTCGAGATCACGAACGCGCCCTGGATGATCGCCTGCATGAAGAGGGCCAGCCCTTCGGGCCCGTGCGGCAAGGCGACGTCGCCGTCCGCTTGGGCCTGGGCGATATCGGGCTCGAGCGTGTGGGCGTGGCTGCGAATATGATCGCCGCAGGCCGCGGCGAGGGCCGGACGGGTGACATAGGTTTCCTGCGCGATCATGCCGAAGAGGCAGGTGAAATCCGGGAGACCGCCCTGCATCATCGTCTGACGCTGGTCGACATAGGCCAGCAGCCGGTCCCTGGGATCCGCAGGCTCATGATAGGCGGCGCCCGCGAAGAGCTCCGTCGCCCGATCGGCGAAACGGGCGGCGGCGGCGGCGCCCAGCGCCTCCTTGTCGCTCACATAGTGAAACACGGCGCCCTTGGTCAGCCCGGTAGCCTGACAGACGTCGTTGATGCTCGTCGCCTCATAACCCTTGGTCAGGATCAACCTGACCGCAGCGTCGAGGATGCGTCCTTGCGTTCCGTCGTCTCGAACCATGTCGTCGCTCCTTACAAGCGACATACCAACCGGTCGGTATTTGGCCAATCCTAGATTTCGTCGCGCGTTGATCTCGCTTCTTGCTCATGTCCGCCGGCTTCGCCGTGGCGCCGGACGCCGCGCCACGGCCGCTGGTCAGCGCGCCAGGTCCCTCCCGGACAGCCCTTCGATGATCGGACAGTCCGGACGGTCGTCGCCATGGCAGTTGCGGACCAGATGGCGCAGCGTGTCGCGAAGCTCGGTCAGCTCGGCGAGCTTGCGGTCGATTTCCACCAGCTTGATGTTGGCGATCGCCTTCACGTCGGCGCTCTCGCGATCCTTGTCGCTGTAGAGCGACAGCAGCTGACGGCACTCCTCCACGGAGAACCCCAGGCTGCGCGAGCGCTGCAGGAAGCGCAGGCGATGCACGTCCGCCATCGAGTAGTCGCGGTAGCCGTTGCTGGCGCGGTCGGCCTGCAACAGGCCGATGTCCTCGTAGTAGCGGATGGTCTTGGCCGGCAGGCCCGACTTTTCCGCTGCGGCTCCAATGTTCATGTCGCGGTCTCCGCTCGTCGTCGGTCAGGAATTGGGTTCCAGCGTCTGGAAGGTCAACGGCGCGGCCAGTGGCCGGTCGCCGGGGCCGGAAGGCCGCCGGCGGCCTCGCGCGCCAGCGCCCTGAAGCGCTTAAGCCGCATCGCGTTGCCCAGGACGAAGACGCTGGACAGCGCCATGGCGCCGGCCGCCAGCATCGGCGACAGCAGCGTCCCGCTGATCGGATAGAGCACGCCCGCCGCCACCGGGATCAGGCTGGCGTTATAGGCGAAAGCCCAGAACAGGTTCTGGCGGATGTTGGCGATGGTCGCCTTGGACAGCGCGATGGCGTTGCTCACGCCGAGCAGGTCGCCGGACATCAGCACCACGTCGGCGCTTTCGATGGCCACGTCCGTGCCGGTGCCGATGGCGAGGCCGACGTCGGCCTCGGCCAGGGCCGGCGCGTCGTTGATGCCGTCGCCGACGAAGGCCACCGCGCGGCCGCCCTGACGCAGGCGCTTGACCGCCTCGACCTTGCCGTCGGGAAGCACCTCGGCGACGACCTCGTCGATGCCCAGCTGGTCGGCGATGGCCTGCGCCGTGCGACGGTTGTCGCCGGTGATCATCGCGACCTTGAGGCCCATCTCGTGCAGGGCGCGGATCGCTTGCGGGGTGGACGGCTTGATCGGGTCGGACACGGCGATGATCGCCGCCAGCCGGCCGTCGATCGCGGCGTAGAGCGGCGTCTTGGCCATGCCCCCCATCCGGACGGCGGTCTCGGCGAAGGCCTGCACCTCGACGCCCAGCTGGGCCATGTAGCGATCGGCGCCGACCGCGACGCGACGTCCCGCGACCAAGGCGGTGACGCCGAACCCTGGGATCGCGTCGAAGGCCTGCGCCGCGTCGATGGGAAGGCCCTCGCCCTCGGCGGCGGCGACGATCGCCGCGGCGACGGGATGCTCGGACTGGGTCTCGACGGCGGCGACCATCGCCAGGACCTGGGCGCGATCGAAGCCCTTGGCGATCTCCAGGTCCGTCATGACCGGCTTGCCCGCGGTCAGGGTGCCGGTCTTGTCCAGCGCGACCACCTGGGTCGACTTCAGCGACTGCAGCGCCTCGCCGTTGCGGAACAGGACGCCCAGCTCGGCGGCGCGTCCGACGCCCACCATGATCGAGGTCGGCGTCGCCAGGCCCATGGCGCACGGGCAGGCGATGATGAGGACGGCCACGGCGTTGACCAGGGCGAAGGCGGCGGCGGGCTGCGGGCCGAAGACCAGCCACACCAGGAAGGTCGCGGCGGCGGCGACCATGACCGCCGGCACGAACCAGGCCGTGACCTTGTCGACCAGCGCCTGGATCGGCAGCTTCGAACCCTGGGCGGTCTCGACCATGCGGATGATCTGGGCGAGCAGGGTGTCGGCCCCGACCTTGGTGGCGCGGTAGGTGAAGCTGCCGGTCTTGTTGATCGTGCCGCCGATCACCTCGGCGCCTTCGCCCTTCGCGACCGGGATCGGCTCGCCCGAGATCATCGCCTCGTCGACGAAGGACGAGCCGGACAGCACCAGGCCGTCGACAGGGATCTTGTCGCCGGGACGCACCTGGACGACATCGCCGGCGACGACGTCCTCGAGCGGCGTGTCGACGAAGACGCCGTTCCGCTCGACCCTGGCCGACTTGGCCTGCAGGCCTACCAGCCGCTTGATCGCCTCGCTGGTGCGGCCCTTGGCCTTCGCCTCCAGCATGCGGCCCAGCAGGATCAGGGTGATGATGACGGCCGAGGCCTCGAAGTAGACGTTGGCCGTTCCGGACGGAAACACGCCGGGAGCGAAGACGGCGACCACCGAATAGGCCCAGGCCGCGGTCGAGCCGAGCACGACCAGCGAATTCATGTCGGGCGCCAGGCGCAGCAGGGCCGGCACGCCCTTGCGGTAGAACCGAAGGCCGGGGCCGAACTGCACGATCGTCGCCAGCACGAAGAAGGCGAGATACAGCGGCTGCTGGCCGACGGTCATCACCAGCCAATGGTGCAGAGCCGGAATGGCATGTGAGCCCATCTCCAGCACGAAGATCGGCAGCGTCAGGCTGCCGGCTACGGCCAGGTCACGCTTCAGATGGGACATCTCGCGGTCGCGGGCCGCCTCGCGGCTGTCCGTTGCTGCGGCGGCGTCCTGGCGATGGCGCGGCGTGTAGCCGGCCTTACGGATCGCCGCGTCGATCGCCGCCCGCGGCGCGGCGCCGGCCAGGGTCTCGATCGTCGCCCGTTCGGTGGCGAGGTTGACGGAGGCCTTGAGCACGCCCGGAACCGCCGCGATGGCGAGCTCCACCCGGCGCACGCAGGAAGCGCAGGTCATGCCCTCGATCTCGACGTCCGTCGTCTCGGCGGGAACCTCGTAGCCGGCGCCTTCGATCGCCGAGATCACCGCGGCGGGATCGCCCTGCGCGTCAAAAGTCACGTCGGCGGTCTCGGTCGCCAGATTGACGGTCGCGGCCGCCACGCCCGGCGCCTTGCCGATGGCGAGCTCGACGCGGCGCACGCAGGAGGCGCAGGTCATGCCGGCGATCGGGAAGCTCTGTCGGCCGGCGACGCCGGCAGGAGTCAGGGGAGCGTTCATGGAACTGGGTCTCTCGTGATCGTTCGGCCAGAGCTCTAAGGCTTCCAGTTCCTGGAAGGTCAATGGGCGTGATTTCGATTTCTGTGTCCAACCCAAATCCGGAAGCCTGCGGACGACCCGGCGGCCGTCCGGCGGAGTTCATGGTCGCGCGCGAGGGCGCGGCGATAGCCGCCAGCGTCAGGCCGCCGCCTCGAGCGCGCCTGCGGGTCGACCCCGAAAAAACGGGCTTGACCTTCCGAGCGGTGGAAACCGCACGAACGGAAACGAGATCCGCTCCCGCTCCAGAAATGGCGGTTCCCGTCGGGGCCGCGAAAGGCAGAATTGATGACAGCAAACCGCCTGGCGTTGGTCGCCGCGGCGACCGGCGCCGTGCTCGCCGTCGCCGGATGCAAGTCGCCTGCGCCCGCCGGCGCGGCCACGCCTCCGCCGACCGTTCCCGTGGCCCAGGTCCTGATGCGGCCGACCACGCCCTTTGCCGAATTCACGGGATCCCTCACCGCGACACGGCAGGTCGAGCTGCGGCCGCGCGTCTCCGGCTACATCCAGAACGTCAGCGTGCCCGAGGGACAGTTCGTCCCGAAAGGCCGTACTCTGTTCGCCATCGATCCGCGGGCGTTTCAAGCCTCGCTCGACGCCGCCTCGGCCCGCCTGCGTGAGAGCGAGGCCGGCTTGGCGCTGGCCCGGGCCGAGCACGCCCGCGCCGAGCAGCTGTTCGCCCAGAAGGTCATCGCGCGCGAGCGCCTGGACACGGCGATCGCCACGCTTGAAACCCGCAAGGCCCAGGTCGCCGCCGCCCGGGCCGCCGTGAACGCCGCCCAGCTGGATCTGAGCTTCACGCGGGTCGCCGCGCCGATCAGCGGCCGCGTCGGCCAGATGCTCGTCAACGAGGGCGCCTATGTCGCCGACGGCGCCACGCCGCTGACGACGATCGTCTCGATCGACCCGCTGTATGTCTACTTCGACGTCGACGAGCGCACCTACCTGCGCTCGCTCGCGGCGATGCGCGCCCAGGCGGGCCGCAGCAGCGAAGCGGCCCCGAAGGTCATGGTCGCGCTGGCTGACGACGCCGACTACCTGCGGCCGGGACGGGTCGACTTCCTGTCAAACACCGCAGATCGCGGCACGGGAACGGTCCGCATCCGCGCCGCCATCGACAACCCGGACGGCGCGCTGACGCCGGGCCTGTTCGCCAAGGTCAGGCTCGAGACCGGCGCCGCGCAGCCAAGGATCCTGGTCTCCGACCAGTCGATCGGAACCGACCAGGGCCGCCGCTACGTGCTCATTGTCGGCGCGGACGACAGGACGGAATACCGGCCCGTGGACCTCGGCCCGGTGGTCGGCGGCCTGCGCATCGTCGAGCAGGGCCTACGTCCGGGAGAGCGGATCGTCGTCAAGGGCCTGGTGCGGCCCGGCATGCAGGTCACCCCGCAGCCGGTCGCCATCGACGGCTCGCCCCTGAAGCCGGCGGCGAAGGCCGGCGAAGGAGTCCGCCCATGAGCTTTCCGCGCTTCTTCATCGACCGGCCGATCTTCGCGATCGTGCTTTCGGTCCTGATCGTGATCGGCGGCGGGGTCGCCTTCTTCCGCCTGCCGCTCAGCGAATATCCGGCCGTGACGCCGCCGACCGTACAGGTCACGGCGGCCTATCCCGGCGCCAATCCCAAGGTCATCGCCGAGACGGTGGCCGCGCCGCTCGAACAGGCGATCAACGGCGTGGAGGGCATGCTCTACATGTCCTCGCAGTCGGCCACTGACGGCCGGATGATCCTGACCGTCACCTTCGCCCAGGGCACGGACGCGGACATCGCGCAGATCCAGGTGCAGAACCGCGTCTCGCGGGCGTTGCCGCGGCTGCCCGACGAGGTGCAGCGACAGGGCGTGGTGACGCAGAAGACCTCGCCCGACGTCCTGATGGTCGTCCACCTGCTGTCGCCGGACAAACGCTACGACCCGCTGTACATCTCCAACTACGCCTACCTCCAGGTTCGCGACGAGCTCGCCCGCATCCCCGGGATCAGCGACGTCCTCGTCTGGGGTGCGGGCGAATACAGCATGAGGCTGTGGCTGGACCCGGACCTCATCGCCGCGAGGGGGCTCACCGCCGGCGAGGTGATCGCCGCCGTCCGGGAGCAGAACGTCCAGGTGGCGGCCGGCTCCGTCGGCCAGGCGCCCGACGCCACCGCGGCGTTCCAGGTGACGGTGAACACGCTCGGGCGGCTGACGGACGAGGCGCAGTTCGGCGACATCGTCATCAAGGCGGGCGAAGCGGGCCAGGTGACACGCCTGCGCGACGTCGCTCGTATCGAGATGGGGGCGGACGCCTACGCGCTGCGAAGCCTGCTCGACGGCGAACCGGCGGTGGCGCTCCAGATCATCCAGAGCCCCGGCGCCAACGCGCTCGATGTCTCCAAGGCGGTGCGCGAGACGATGAGCCGCCTCGAAGGCGGGTTCCCGGAGGGGCTGACCTCGCGCATCGCCTACGATCCGACCCTGTTCGTCCGGGCGTCGCTCGAAGCCGTGGCGACGACCCTGCTGGAAGCCATCGTCCTCGTCGTGATCGTGGTGGTGCTGTTCCTGCGCAGCTGGCGGGCCTCGATCATCCCCCTGGTGGCCGTGCCGGTGTCGCTGATCGGGACCTTCGCCATCATGCATCTGATGGGGTTCTCGCTGAACACCCTGTCGCTGTTCGGCCTGGTCCTGTCGATCGGCATCGTCGTCGACGACGCGATCGTGGTCGTCGAGAACGTCGAGCGACACATCGAGGACGGCAAGGCGCCGGCCGAGGCCGCGCGACTGGCGATGGACGAGGTCACCGGCCCGATCATCGCGATCACCTCCGTGCTGGCCGCCGTCTTCATTCCGACCGCCTTCCTCAGCGGCCTCCAGGGCGAGTTCTATCGCCAGTTCGCCTTGACCATCGCCATCTCGACGATCCTGTCGGCGGTCAGCTCGCTGACCCTCAGTCCGGCGATGGCCAGCCTGCTGCTCAGGCCGCGCAAGATCCGGCCCCACCTGGACCCACGAAGCCTGCGGGGGCGCCTCGACCCGATCTTCGGCGCGCTCGGCCGGCCGTTCCGGCGGACGCCGGAAGCCTACGGCGGCGCGGTTCGCAAGATCGTCGGCGTCGGCGGCGTGGCGGTTCTGATCTACGTCGGGTTCCTCGGCCTCACCTTCCTCGGATTCAAAGTCGTTCCGCCCGGCTTCGTGCCGATGCAGGACAAGTACTACCTGGTGGGGATCGCCCAGCTGCCGAACTCGGCCTCGCTCGACCGCACGGAGGCTGTGGTGAAGCAGATGTCCAAGATCGCGCTCGCGGAAACCGGCGTCGAAAGCGTCGTCGCCTTCCCGGGCCTCTCGATCAACGGCTTCGTCAACGTGCCGAACGCCGCGGTGATGTTCGTCATGCTCGACCCGTTCGAGGACCGCACGTCGCCCGACCTCGCGGCGACCGCCATCGCCGGTCGCCTGCAGGGAAAGTTCGCGACCATCCCCGACGGCTTCCTCGGCGTCTTTCCGCCGCCGCCGGTCCCGGGGCTCGGCGCGACGGGCGGGTTCAAGATGCAGGTCGAGGATCGCGGCGGCCACGGCCTCGAAGCCCTGGCGCAGCAGACCCAGGCGCTCATGGCGAGGGCGACCGAGTCCGGACAGGCGGGCGGGCTGATGACCAGCTTCGACGTCAATGCGCCGCAGCTTGAGGTCTCGGTCGACCGCACCAAGGCCAAGGCCCAGGCCGTGAGCCTTTCCAGCGTCTTCGAAGCGCTGCAGGTCTATCTCGGCTCGCTCTATGTCAACGACTTCAACCGCTTCGGCCGCACCTACAAGGTGACGGCCCAGGCCGAGGCCGAGCATCGCATGCAGGCCGAGGCCATCGGCCGGCTGCAGGTGAGGAACGCCGCCGGCGACATGCTGCCCCTGTCCGCCCTGGTCTCGGTCACGCCGAGCTCCGGGCCGGATCGCGTCATCCGCTACAACGGCTATCCTTCAGCCGACATCTCGGGAGGGCCAGCGCCGGGCGTCAGTTCCGGCCAGGCGGTCGCGGCGATGGAGCGCCTGGCCGCCGAAACCCTGCCGGAAGGCATGGCCTTCGAGTGGACGGATCTCACCTACCAGCAGAAGCTCGCGGGAGCCTCGGCGCTGTTCATCTTCCCGCTCTGTGTGCTGCTCGCCTATCTGATCCTCGCCGCCCAGTACAACAGCTGGTCGCTGCCCCTGGCGGTCCTCCTGATCGTGCCGATGTGTCTGTTCAGCGCGATCGCGGGCGTATGGCTGACCGGCGGCGACAACAACGTCTTCGTGCAGATCGGCCTGGTCGTGCTTGTAGGACTGGCGGCCAAGAACGCCATCCTGATCGTCGAGTTCGCCCGCACCCGGGAAGCCGAGGGACTGTCTCCGCTCGATGCGGTCGTGGAGGCCTGCCGTCTTCGACTGCGTCCGATCCTGATGACCTCGCTGGCCTTCATCGCCGGGGTCGTTCCGCTGGCGCTGGCCGCCGGCGCGGGGGCCGAAATGCGCCAGGCCATGGGGGTCGCGGTCTTCGCCGGCATGCTCGGCGTGACGCTCTTCGGCCTCTTCCTGACCCCGGTCTTCTACGTGCTCATGCGCCGGCTGACGGTCCGTTTCAAACGCAGGACGCCGCGACCGGAGTCGCGCATCGGGGAGATCACGCTGTGATGCGCCTGTCGCCTTCATCTCTCCCGGTTCTGGGCGTCGTCCTGTTGCTTGGCGGCTGTGTCGCGGTCGGACCGGACTATTCGCCGCCGCCGATGGCGACGCCGACGAGCTTCGGCGAAGCCCCATCGGGCGTGAGCCCGGACGCCGTCGAAGCGACCTGGTGGCGCGCCTTCGACGAGCCGATGCTGGATGGGCTGATCCGACGGGCGCTCGCCGCCAACCTGGACGTCGGGATCGCCGCCGCGCGCGTCGAAGAGGCTCGCGCCCTGCTCCGCGAAACCCGCCGCGACGGCCTGGCCTCCGGCGGCGTCGCGGCAAGCCATGAGCGGCGTCGGCGCAGCCAGAGCGAGAGATCCGCCGGCGGCCCGGCGGAGATCGAGACCTATCGCGGCGTGGTCGACGCGTCCTGGGAGATCGATCTGTTCGGGCGGGTGCGGCGGTCGACCGAGGCTGCAACGGCGGAGGTCGGTTCGCGCGAGGCGCTGTTGCGCGGCGTGCAGGCCAGCGTCGCCGCGGAGGTCGCGGCGGTCTGGTTCGAGCTGCGCGGCGCCGAGGCGGAGCTCGCGATGGTCGGCGAGATCAGCGCCAGCCAGCGCCAGAGCCTGCAGGTGACAGAACGCCTGCAGGCCGCGGGCGCGGCGACGGCGTTCGACCGCCTGCGGGCTGAAACGCTCCTGCGCGACGTCGAGGCGGCCGCGCCCGAACTGGAGCGCCGCCGCGCCGCCGCCGCCAATGCGCTGGCGGTCCTGGTCGGCGAAACCCCGCAAGCGTTCAGGCCGCCCCTCGCGGCGCCGTCCCGCGAAGCCCTGACGGTCCAAACGATCGCCGTCGGCAATCCCGGCGAGCTTCTGGCGCGGCGCCAGGATATCGCGGCCGCCGAACGGCGTCTCGCGGCCGCGACCGCGCGGATCGGGGCGGCGACGGCCGACCTCTATCCGCGGATCGAGGTTCAGGGATCCATAGGACTGCTGGCGGGAAGCCTTGATGCAATCGACGGCCCGGGTGCGGACTCCTGGTTCATCAGCCCGATCCTCCGCTGGGCGCTTCTGGATTCAGGTCGCGTGCGCGCCCGGATCGCGGCCAGCGAGGCCCGCGCGAGGGAAGCGCTGATCGCCTATGATCGCACCGTGCTGCTCGCGCTTCGGGAGACCGACGACGCCTTCAAGGCCTACGGCGCGGCGAGCATGATACTTCGGTCGCGCCTTCAGGAAGCCGCCGCGAGCCGGGAGGCCGCGCGCCTGGCCCGCCTCCGGTTCGCGGGCGGCGAAGGCGACTATCTCGACGTGCTCGACGCCGAACGATCCGACTTCGCCAGCCAGCGCTCGCTCGCCGTCGCCCGCACCGACCAGCGGCTCGCCGTCGTCAGCATCTACAAGGCGCTCGGCGGCGGCTGGGAGGTCTGCGCCCAGCGAGACGGCGGTTGCATGGGCGACGTCGAGCCCCCCAGGAGGCCGGCCGGTCGCGATCCGAAAAGATTCCCATGATCTGAGGGCGGATCAGTATCCCCGCGTACACGAGCTTAGGGGGGCCAGGAAAACTCGGCCCATAACATAAGCTCATGGAACAGCATCTTGGCCGACGCCGCATACCGACGCCGACTACTCGGCTCGTCGTTCATCGCCAGTCTGGCGACATTCGCTTCCGCTAGTCTGATCGCCGCGCCCGCGGCCGCACTGACCCAGGAGACCGCCGCGCCACAGGACCGAGGCGAACACGCCCAGGTCGAGGAAGTCGTCATCACCGGGTCGCGCATCGCCCGGAAGGACTATGTCGCCAACAGCCCGATCGTCACGGTCACCCAGGAGGACTTCCAGGCGACGGGTTCGATCAACATCGAGAGCCTGATCAACGACCTGCCGCAGTTCACGGCGGCGGGGAACGCGGCCTCGAACAGTCCGAACACGGCCGGCCAGGCCAACGTGCAGCTGCGCGGTCTCGGCGCCATCCGCACCCTGGTCCTGCTGAATGGCCGCCGGGTCGTTCCGTCGAACGCGTCGTCGGTCGTCGATCTGAACCTGCTGCCCACGCCGCTGATCGCGAACATCGAGACGATCACGGGCGGCGCCTCGTCGACCTATGGTTCGGACGCGGTGGCCGGGGTCCTGAACTTCCTGGTGAACGACAAGTTCGAAGGCGTTCAGCTGGACCTGCAGTACGGCCAGTCCGATCGCGGCGACGCGGCGACCACGGCGGTCAGTCTGACGATGGGCGGCGACATCGCCGACGGTCGCGGCCGGGCGGTCCTGTCGCTCAGCTATTCGGAACGGGACAGCGTCTACAACGCGGCGCGCCGGCCGTTGGCGATCTCGGGTTTCGCGGGCACCTCGCCGCTGGGTTCAACGGTCTTCGACGCGACCAACCTGCCGACCGCGGCGGCCGTCTCAGCGGCCGTTCCAGGGGCGGCCCGGGGCAACACCTTCGGCTTCAACAACGACGGCACCCTCTTCGCCTACCAGGGCGCGCGCGACTACGTCAGTCCAGGCGGCCTCGACTACGAAGGCTTCCGGACGCCCGGCCCGCTGCAGCAGACCGACTTCGCCTACAATACGGGCGAGCTGAACTACATGATCATCCCGCAGACCCGGTACAACATGTACGGGGCGGCCAGCTACGAGATCAATCCGGCGGTCGAAGTCTACGCCGACGTCATGTTCTCGCAGTACGAGAGCGGCAACTCGCTGGCCTCCAATCCGGCCACCGGACCGAACACCGGCTTCCGCGTGCCGTCGACCAACCCCTTCATCCCCGCCGAACTGCGGGCGGTGCTGGACTCGCGCCCGGATCCGGCGGGCTCGTTCCGCCTGGACAAGCGCTTCAACATGCTGGGCGCGCGCCAACAGCTGGAGCGCTACAACGTCTATCAGATCACCACGGGCGTCCGCGGCGACCTGGGTCTCCGCGACTGGACCTATGACGCCTACCTCGCCTACGGCCGGGTGGACAACGGCACCACCTACACCGGCTATCTGTCCCGGTCGGCCGTCCAGCGCCTGCTCGACGCCAGCGACGGCGGCGCCTCGACCTGCGCCGGGGGCTTCAACCCGTTCGGCGAAACCAAGCTCAGCGCCTCCTGCATCAGCTACATCAGCCGGGTCGCCCGGAACACGACGGTCACCGACCAGCGCGTCCTCGAGGCGAACCTGCAAGGCGGCGCCTTCACCCTGCCGGCCGGGGAGGTCCGCGTCGCGCTCGGCGGCTCCTATCGCGAGCAGAATTACAGGTTCGAGCCCGACACTCTGCTGACGAGCACCTTCACCCTGAACGGGGTCACGGGTCCGGAACTGGCGGGCGCCGCCGGCCAGCCGCTCTCCGGCGCCGACAAGGTCTATGAAGGCTACGGCGAGGTCCTGATCCCGCTCGCCCGCGACCTGCCCTTCGTGCGCAACCTGGAGACCAACCTCGGCTACCGCGTCTCGAGCTACGACTCGATCGGCCGCGTGAGCTCGTACAAGGTCGATGCGAACTGGGAGGTCGTGGACGGCCTGCGGGTCCGCGGCGGCGTCCAGCGGGCCGTCCGGGCGCCGTCGATCGGCGAACTGTTCGGACCGCGGAACCTGGCCTTCCCGTCCATCGGCGTACCGGTGTCCTCGACCGGCGTGCGCCAGTTCTCGGGCGATCCGTGCGACATCCGCGGCGCCTATCGCGCGCCGGGCGCCGCCGGTGCGGAGGGCGTTCGGGCCCTGTGCCTGGCGCAGAGCGTGCCCAATCAGGTGATCGACGCCTACACCTTCTCCAACTCGCAGGTCGTCGGCGTCACCGGCGGCAATCCCGACCTGCAGGAGGAGACCGCCGACTCCTTCACCGTCGGCGTCTCCTGGCAGTCGCGGTTCTCGAACCCCTGGCTGAGCCACCTGTCGGGGTCGATCGACTACTACGACATCACCATCGAGCAGGTCGTCGGCACGGTCTCGGTCACGGAACAGCTGCGCCGTTGCTACAATCAGGACGGCGTCTCGAACCCGAAGTACGACCCGAACAACTTCTTCTGCCAGCTGTTCAGCCGGGATCCGAATTCGGGCCAGATCACCAATACGCTCGAGACCAACGCCAACCTGGGCACGCTCGAAACCACGGGGATCGACTTCCAGGTCGACTGGCGCCTGAACCTGGCGGACATCGGCGCGCCGGACTGGGGCGCGCTGGCCTTCAACATGACCGGCGCCAAGCTCCTGAAATGGCAGCGCCAGGACATCCCCGGCGGCCCCTTCACCGACCGCAAAGGCACGATCTCGAACGCCTTCGGCCTGACCCTGCCGGAGTGGAAGCTGCTGACGTCCGCGAACTGGATCCACGGCCCGCTGAACCTCGGCGTGCGGTGGCGCTACCAGGGCGCGGTCGAGAACTTCAACAACCGCGCCCAGACCATCGACGCGATCCACTACTTCGACGCCAGCGGGTCCTGGAAGGTCAACGAGGTCCTGTCGCTTCGCGCCGGGGTGAACAACCTGACCGACGAAGCGCCGCCGATCTACACGCCCGCGATCGCCTCCAACACCGACCCATCCACCTACGACCTGATCGGTCGCCGCTACTACGTCGGGCTGACCGCCAAGTTCTAAGCCGACCGCTCTTCACAGGATCAGGACCATCAAAATGAACCGCAAACTCTCTCCGTTCTTGGGCAAGACGCAGGCGTTCCTGGCCGGCGTCGGCCTGGCGGCCATGGTCGCCTCCAGCGCCTCGGCGCACGACTTCTTCATCCTGCCGAGCGCGTTCACGACAGCTCCGCACCAATCCCTGCCGGTGGACGTGACCATCGCCAGCAAGTTCCCCGAACCGGAGATCGCCGTTGCGGCCGAGCGCATCGCCGAACTGCAGGTCTCCGGAACCCCGCAGGCGGTGTTCAAGGCCGACGGCCCCGGCCCCAAGTCCATGAAGGCGCACTTCATGGGCCATGCGCCGGGCCTGGCCGTTCTCTCGGCGCGCGCGGTAACGCGGGAGGTCGAGTATCCGGAAGCCCGGATCCATGGCCTCCTGGAGGAATACCAGGTCAGCCCCGAGGCCGCGAAGGCGGTCGAGGCGATGCCGAAGCCGCGCGTGCTGAAGGCGTTTTCGACCCGCTTCGCCAAGGCCTTCGTCTGTGTCGAGCGCTGCGACGGTGGAAGCGATCCGACGCAGGCGCTGGGCCATAGACTGGAGTTCGTCGCGGCGAAGGGCTCGGCGAAGACCTTCGTCCTGCTCGCGGGCGGCGCGCCGCTCGCCGACTATCCGGCGGTCGTCGTCGGCCGGGACGGCGTCCGCCATCGGGTCCGCACGTCCGCCGAGGGCAGGCTTGAGCTTCCCGCCGGCCTGGTCGGACCGGTGATGCTGTTCGCCTCGACGATGCAGCCGCCGGCGGACGCAGGCGGACGCTTCAAGCTCGATCTCGCCTCGCTCACGCTGAGCGGACGCTAGGGTCCATCCAGCCATCAATGGGTCGTCCGTGCTTCAGTCCTCCTCGGGACCGAAGCACGGCGATCCTCCGCTCACGGCGCAAAACAGGCTTTCGATCTGCGCCCGACGACGCGACTATGGCGGCCTTCAGCGTTGAGTGGGGGTGCGTCGTGCGACTGAAATTCCAACCGGACGGCGGACGGGTCTCGAAGCGGCGTTCGCGGCGGGCCTCCCGCCTCGTCCTGGCCGGCGTCGCCGCCCTGACCGCCACGTCCGCCCTCGCCGCCCCGAGCCGGGAGACGCACAGCGTCGCCGGCCTGGCCGCGCCGGCCGAGATCCGCATCGACCGCTGGGGCATCCCGCACATCTACGCCGCCAGCGTCCGCGACGCCTTCTTCCTGCAGGGCTACAACGTCGCGCGCGACCGGCTGTGGCAGGTCGACCTCTGGCGAAAGCGCGGCCTGGGCCTGCTGGCCAGGGACTTCGGCCCGGCCTACGCCGCCCAGGATCGCGCCGCGCGGCTGTTCCTCTACCGGGGCGACATGGCCGCCGAATGGAACGCCTATGGTCCGGGCGCGAAGGATAATACGGAGGCCTTCGTCGCCGGCCTTAACGCCTATATCGCCGAGGTCCGCGCCGGCCGGCGGCCGCTGCCGACTGAATTCCGGATCGCCGGAACGACTCCTGACCTCTGGGCGGCCGAGGACGTGGTCCGGATCCGCAGCCATGGCCTGACCCGCAACGTCGCCAACGAAGTCGGGCGCGCCAGGATCGCCTGCGCCGCCGGGCTGGAAGCGGCGCGCCTCTACCGGGACATCGAGCCGAAGTGGGAGACCAAGGTCCCGGCCGGCCTCGACCCCTGCGCCGTGCCCGCCGACGTTCTGGCCGACTATCAACTGGCCACCAGCGGCGTGAAGTTCTCCGGACCGCCGGCCCAGACCGCCATGCTGGAGATCCCGCCCGACGCCATCGGCTCCAACAACTGGACCGTGGCGGGGTCGCGGACCGCCACCGGGCGGCCGATCCTGGCCAACGATCCGCACCGCGAGCACGGCGCGCCGTCGCTGCGCTACATCGTCCATATGGAGGCCCCGGGCTTCTCGGTGATCGGCGCCGGCGAGCCGGCCCTGCCGGGGGTCTCGATCGGCCACAACGGAACCATCGCCTTCGGCCTGACCATCTTCCCGGCCGACCAGGAGGACCTCTACGTCTACGAGACCCGCGGCGACGCCTACCGCTACAAGGACGGCTGGGAGCCGATGCGAACCGTCGTCGAGGAGATCGCGGTCAAGGGCGAGGCCCAGCCTCGCAAGGTGGAGCTCAAGTTCACCCGCCATGGACCGGTGGTGAAGGTCGACAAGGACCGCGCTTTCGCCGTCCGCAGCGTCTGGAGCGAGCCGGGGACGTCGGCCTACTTCGGCTCGATGGGCTACATGACCGCCAAGACCTGGCCGGCGTTCAAGGACGCCTTGTCCAACTGGGGGGCGCCGTCCGAGAACCAGGTCTACGCCGATACGAAGGGCGAGATCGGCTGGGTTGCGGCCGGCAAGGTCCCCAAGCGACCGGGCTGGGACGGGCTGCTGCCGGTCCCCGGCGACGGGCGGTACGAGTGGACCGGCTTCCTGACCATCGACGAGCTGCCCAGCGCCCACAATCCGAAGGGCGGCTGGTTCGCCTCGGCCAACCAGTTCAACCTGCCCGACGGCTATCCCTACGCCGAGCGCAAGGTGGGGTTCGAATGGGCCAATGACGCGCGCATGGCGCGGATCACCGAGGTCCTAGCCGCCAAGGACAAGCTGACCCTGGCCGACGCCATGGCCCTGCAGACCGACACCACCAACGTCACCGCCCGGCGGATGGTCGCGCTGCTGGCGCCGATCCAGGCCGACGAGCCGAAGCTGGCGGCGGCGCTCGCCCTGCTGCGCGGCTGGGACCATCGCACAGAGGCGGACAGCGCCGGCGCGGCCCTCTACGAGGTCTGGGTCGGCAACTTCCTGGGCCCCGCGACGGTGGTCCGGGCGACGCCGCAGGCCGTCCGCGAGGTGGTGGCGCGCGGCGACACCGCCGCGGTGATGGACCTGCTGGAACACCCGGACTCGACCCTGCCGGTCCAGGCCCGTGACGAAGTGCTGCGCCAGAGCCTGGTCGCGGCCTACGACGATGTCGCGCGACGACTGGGCTCCGATCCCAAGGCCTGGGCCTGGGGCAAGCTCCACCAGGCGCACTTCGAGCACGCCCTGTCCCCGCTCGCCCCGGCGGCCGAGCGCGAGGCGCTGTCGGCGGGTCCGGCGCCCCTGTCGGGAACCGGCCTCTCCCCGCAGGCCGCGGGGTGGCGTCCCGACACCTTCCGCGTCGTCTCCGGCGCGTCGTTCCGGATGGTCCTGGACGTCGGGGCCTGGGACAACAGCGTGACCATCAACACGCCCGGCCAGTCAGGCGACCCGGCCAGTCCTCACTTCCGCGATCTCTTCCCGCTGTGGGCCAAGGGCGAGTTCGTGCCGCTCAGCTATTCGCGTCCGGCGGTGGAGGCCGTGACGGAGCGCATCCTGACGCTGACGCCCGGACGCTAGACGACCCCGGTTGATTTCCGCCCCTGAGCGCTAGCACCATCCCGGAGCGAAACTCACGGGGGCCGCCCTGATGCATGGCGTCGACACGTTCGAGCTCATTCTCGCCCTCCTGGCGTTGGTGATCGGCCTCTACTGGCTGGCCCTGAAGCTGAAACTTCCGCCTTCCGCCGCGCTGCTGGTGGGCGGCGGGGCCCTGGCCTTCGCGCCGGGCCTGCCGGCCATCTCGCTCGATCCGGAGCTGGCGCTGGTGCTGTTCCTGCCGCCCCTGCTGATGGATGGCGCCTACTTCACGGCGCTCGGACGATTTCGGCAGCATCTGGCGGGCATCCTGTCCCTGGCGGTCGGCGCGGTGGTGTTCACGACCCTGGTCGTCGGGCTGGTCGTGCACTGGATTCTGCCGCAGCTGCCCCTGGCCGCCTGCTTCGCCCTGGGCGCCATCGTCTCGCCGCCGGACGCCGTGTCGGCGCGGGCCGTCCTGAAGGGCGTCAGCCTGCCCCGCCGGCTCACGGCGCTGCTCGAAGGCGAGAGCCTGCTCAACGACGCTACCGGACTGATCCTCGTCCGGTTCGCCGTCGCCGCCACCCTGAGCGGCGTCTTCCATGCCGGCGACGCGGTTACGAGCTTCGGGATCGTGGCGATCGGCGGCGTGGCGGTCGGCGTGGCCGTCGGCCTCGCCTGGTCCTTCGCCGTGCGCTACCTGCGCGACCGAATGCTGATCGTGGTCGCCACGACGGCGCTGGGCTGGGCGGCCTATCTCGCCGGCGAAGCCGTCCATGTATCGGGCGTGATCTCGACGGTCGCGGCCGGCCTGGTCATGGGCTGGAACCAGCACACGCTCCTCTCCGCGGATGTCCGCCTCCTCGGCGGCTCGGTCTGGCGGATCACGGTCTTCGTGCTGGAGGCGCTGGTGTTCATCCTGATCGGCTTCTCCCTGCGCGGAGTCATCGATCGGATCGGCGGCATCGAGGCCATTCCGCCGCCCATGGTCTACGCGGTGATCGGCGTCGTGCTCGCCCTGACGCTCGCCCGTTTCGTCTGGGTCTTCGGATCGGAAGCCATCCTGAAGATCGCCCATCGCGCCGGCCTGAAGACGGCCCGGCCGCTGGGCTGGCGGCAGTCGACCATCCTCGGCTGGGCCGGCATGCGGGGCGTGGTCACCGTGGCGGTGCCGCTGACCCTGCCGCTGGATACGCCGGGCCGCGACCTGATGCTGGTCTGCGCCTTCACCGTCGTCTTCGTGACGGTCGTGGCGCAGGGCTCCAGCCTGGGCTGGCTGGTGCGCCGGGTCCGGCCCGTCGACACCGACCCGCCCGCGCGCATGGACATGCCCGCGGCCGAGGCCGCGATGGCCCGCGCCCGAATGGAGGTCGTCGAGAAGCTGGCCTATGGCGAGGACGGCGAACTGATCCATCCCATGCTCCTGGAAGAGCATCGGCGAAGGGTGGAGTACGTCGAGCGCTACGCCCAGGACGCGGCGGCCGCCATGGAGAAGCTCCGACCCCACTTCGACATCCTCCTGGCCGCGATCGCCGGGAGCCGCGAGGAGCTGATCCGGCTGCATCGGGCCGGCCATATCGAGGACGAGGTGCTCCACGAGCTGGAGCGCGACCTCGACGTCGAGGAGATGGGCATCACCTTCCAGCGGGGCGAATAGCCTCCAGCCCTAGCCCGCCTTCAGGAACCCCCGGATCATCTGCTCCAGGGGCGGCAACAGCGTTTCGGGGTCCGCGGCCGGGTCGAAGGCGAAACGAGCGACCGCGCCGTCGGCCAGGGCGGTCAGCCAGAGCGCCGCCATCCTGGCGTCGAGGTCAGCCCGGACCTGGCCGCGTCGCGCCGCCGTCGCCAGAGCCGTTTCCAGGGCGTCGAGGATCTCGGCGTCTGTCCGGCGGTAGAGCGCGCCGATCGCCGGGTCGCGCCCGGCCTCGGCAAGGATCTCGGCGGCGATCCGCGCGTAGCCGGGTTCGGCCGCCCGGCGCAGGGTCTCCCCGGCCAGCCTGACGACCGAGGCCACGACGTCTTCACCACGACCAACGCCTGACGCCAGAGCGACGAGCTCCTGCCGGTCGCGCTCGATGATCGCGCGGACGATCTCGTCCTTGCCCTTGAAGTAGCGGTAGAGCGTCCCCGGACTCATCTCCACGGCGGCGCAGATCTCGGCCATCCCCGTGGCGTGGAAGCCGCTCTCGGCGAACCGCGCCTGCGCGGCCTCCAGGATGAAGGCGCGCTTGGCCTCCCGCTTGGCTTGATCGGCCGTCCTCACGAACCGGCTCCCGTCGGCGCGTCCAGCGCCTTCCTGACACCGTCAGTAGCTTGACGCCCCCCGCATCGTCAAATACGAGAGCGAATGATCGTTCGCATTTAGAGATCGTGCGAAGGAACCCCGTCCGTGAGCTTCGCCGCCCTGCTCCTGCTGTCGACGCTGACCGCCTGGATCGTCGTCCTGGCGGTCGAGCGGCGAGCGCCTGGACTGCAGCGCACCCTGCGGCTCGGCCTGGCGGCGACGCTTGTGATCGCGGGAACGCTGAACCTCTGGAGACTGGGTCTGAAAGGCGTGGTCGCTTCCTGCCCCGACCCGTTCACCTGCCTGGTGCTGTCGAGGTTCGCCGATGCGATCTACCAGCTCCTCAACGCCGCCTTCCTGGCCCCGCGGTCGTTCGCGCCGCTCACCGGCTGGATCATCTTCCTGGAGATGGGCTGGCGGCTGGTCAGCCAGGCCTCCGATCCCCTCGTCCCGATCCCGATGCTCGCGAACCCGCTCGGCGACCGGCTGTTCGAGATCGGCTTGGCCGCCTGGGCCCTCTACGCCTCCGACTCCCTGCCGGCCGCGGCGCGGCTGCTGGCGCGCATCGGCGTCCGCCGACGGCGCCGCGTCGCGCCCTCCCCCGAACCCGTTTCCCGATCGACCGACGATCAACAGACCAGGAGTGACACTACGTGAGCCGGATCTGCGTGTACGACGAGTGGGGCGTCTTGGAGGAGACGGTCCTCGGGACGGCCTCATCCGTCTATTTTCCAGGCCCCCATCCGATCGAGGCCGAGAGCCGGCGCTCGCTTGGCGAGCGGCTGTTCAAGGCGACGCTTTATGGCCTGACCGGCGGCTTGCGCGTTCCGGATTTCCTGCGCCGGCGCTACGTTCGCGAACTCGACGCCTTCGCCGAGGTGCTGGACCGCCATGGCGTGAAGATCCTGCGGCCGGACGACGTCCATCCCACGCCCGACGAACCCCTGGGCCTGGGCCAGATGTTCTCGCGCGACCCGCTGATGGCGGTGGGTTCCGAGCTGATCGAGGGGCGCCTTCAGATCGGCATGCGGCGCAAGGAGAACCGCGGCCTGCACCCGCGGATCGCCGCGCTGGCGGACGAGGGCGCCGACGTGTCGACGCTGACCGATGAGGACGCCTGCCTCGAGGGCGGCGACGTCATCCTCGACTGGCCCTACGTCTACGTCGGCATCGGCAAGTATGCGAGCAATCTGGCCGGAGCGACCTGGCTGCAGCAGCGGCTCGGAAGCCGGGCCCAGGTCGTGCCGGTGCGCCTGCGCGAGGCCAGCATCCTGCATCTGGACTGCTGCATGACCCTGACCGGGCCGGGGCGCGGGATCATCCACCGCCCAGCCTTGCAGGACCCGCTGCCCGAGCCGCTGAACCGCTACGACTTCATCGACATCGACGCCGAGACGCGGCGGCAGATGGGCGGCAACATCCTGATGCTCGATCCCGAGACCATCGTCGTCCAGCGCCGCCACAGGGCCCTGGCCGAGACGCTGACGGCCCGCGGGCTGAAGGTCGTGCCCGTCGCCTTCACCGCCCACGCCGACCTGGAGGGCGCCTTCCGCTGCGCGACCGCCCCCCTGCGCCGTCGCCGGGACGGCTAGCGCACGCCGCCGCCAAGGACCCGGTAAAGCGTGACCAGGTTGTTGTAGCGGATCAGCTGGACGCCGATCAGCGCCTGGTCGGCGGCGTAGAGGGTGCGCTGGGCTTCCAGGCTGGCCAGGTAGCCGTCCAGGCCGGCGTCGTAGCGGGCGCGGGCCAGGCGGTCGGTGTCGGCCGCCGCCGTCCGGAAGTCGGTCTGGGCCTGCAGCTGGGCGTCGATCGTCCCGCGCCGGGCCAGGGCGTCGGAGACCTCGCGGAAGGCGGTCTGGACCGTCTTCTCATAGGTCGCCACGGCGCCCTCGCGCTGGGCCTTGGCCGCGCCCAGACGGGCGCCCTTGGCTCCGGTGTCGAAGATCGTCATCGCCACGGATGGGGCGAAGGTCCAGGCGCCGGCGCCGTCGAACAGCGACGACAGGGCGCTGCTGGCCACCCCGCCGTTGCCGGTCAGACTGAGGGTCGGGAAGAAGGCCGCCCGCGCCGCGCCGACATCGGCATTGGCCGACTTCAGCTGATGCTCGGCCTGGAGCACGTCCGGGCGCTGGAGCAGCACCGACGAGGACACCCCGGCCTGAACTTCGGCCAGCGGGCCCGCATCCCGCGGCAGGCCGTCCGGCAACAGGGCGTCGTCGACCGGCGCGCCGACCAGCAGCTCCAGGGCGTTGCGATCCTGGGCCACGGCGGCGGTGTAGCTCGCGACATCGGCCTCGGCCCGGCGGTAGGTGGTCTCGATCGCCCGCACGTCCAGGCGCGAGGCGACGCCGGCGGTCTTGCGGCCCTGGGTCAGGTCCATGGCGCGTTTGGCGTTGTCGCGGGTCTCCTGGGCCAGCGCCAGCAGGCTGCGGTCGGCGGCCAGGGTCAGCCACGCCGTGGCGGTCTGGCTGATCAGGCTGACGCGGGCGGCGCGGGCGCCCTCCTCGCTGGCGAAGTAGCTCTCCTGGTCGGCGCGGGTCAGGCTGCGGACACGGCCGAACAGGTCGAGCTCCCAGGCGGTGACGCCCAGGCCGGCGGTGTAGCTGCGGGTCTGGTCGACCTCGTCGCCGCCGCGGATCGTCCCGTCGATGCTGGCCCCGACGGTCGGCAGCAGGGCTGAGCGCTGGACGCGATACTGCGCCTGGGCCGCCGCCACGTTCGCCGCCGCGACGCGCAGGTCGCGGTTGTTGGCCAGGGCGCTGTCGATCACCGCCCGCAGCCGCTCGTCGACGACCACGTCGCGCCAGGCGATCTGGGTCGCCGAGGTCGCGCCATCGGCCTGGGGGCCGTAGGCGGCTCCGGTCGGGAAGGCCGGCGGGACGGCGCCCTCCGGCCGCTCGTAGCGCGGGTCCATCGAGACGCAGGCCGAGAGGACCAGCGCCGGCAGGGCGAGGATGAGCGGTCGGATACGCATCAGACGGCCTCCCCGGCGACGGCTGGCTTGCGGCGGCTGCGGAACAGGCCGCGGATCAAGACGAAGAAGAAGGGCACGTAGAAGATGGCCAGGACGGTGGCGGTCAGCATGCCGCCGATCACCCCCGTGCCGATGGCGATGCGGCTGTTCGCCCCCGCCCCCGTCGAGATGGCCAGCGGGATCACCCCGGCGATGAAGGCCAGCGAGGTCATCAGGATCGGTCGCAGGCGCAGCCTCGCCGCCTCCACCGCCGCGTCGAACGGGTCCTTGCCCTGCTTCTCGGCGGCCTCGGCGAACTCGACGATCAGGATGGCGTTCTTGGCCGACAGGCCCATGGTCGTGAGCAGGCCGACCTGGAAGTAGATGTCGTTCTCCAGGCCGCGCAGGGTCGCCGCCACGACGGCGCCGATGATCCCCAGCGGAATGACCAGCATCACCGAGAACGGGATCGACCAGCTCTCGTAGAGCGCCGCCAGGCAGAGGAAGATGACCAGCAGCGAGACGCCGTACAGCAGGGGCGCCTGACCGCTGGAGAGCTTCTCCTGGTAGGACAGGCTGCTCCAGGCGAAGTCGACGCCGCCGGGCAGCGCCTTGGTCAACCGCTCCATCGCGGCCATGGCCTGGCCGGAGCTGCCGCCGGGCGCCGCCTGCCCCTGGATTTCGAACGAGGTCCGGCCATTGAAGCGGGTCAGGTTGTCCGGCCCGGTCACCCAGTCGGTGGTGGCGAAGGCCGAGAAGGGCGTCATCGCGCCGGACGACCCGCGCACGAACCAGCGGCCCAGGTCCTCGGGCTTGGAACGGGTGTCCGCCTCGCCCTGCATGAAGACGCGCTTGACCCGGCCGCGGTCGATGAAGTCGTTAATGTAGCTCCCGCCCCAGGCGGCGCTGAGGGTGCTGTTGATGTCCGCCTGCGACAGGCCCATCGCCGCAGCCTTGGCGTTGTCGAGCGTGACATGCAGCTGCGGCGTATCCTCCAGCGAGTTGGGCCGCACGCCCTGCAGTTCGGAGTCCTGGTTGGCGGCGCCGAGCAGCTGGTTGCGGACGCCGAGCAGCTCGTCGCGGCTCATCCCCGGCGCGGCCAGCAGCTCGTAGGTGAAGCCGTTGGACTGACCCAGGCCCGAGATCGCCGGCGGGGTCAGGGCGAAGATGCTGGCGTCGCGAACGGTGGACAGGGCGCCGATGGCCCGGCCGGCGATGGCGTCGGCGCTGTTGTCCTTGCCCTTCCGCTCCTTCCAGTCCTTCAGCGAGATGAAGGCCATGCCGGCGTTCTGTCCGGCGCCGGCGAAGCTGAAGCCGGACAGGGTGAAGATGGCGTCGGTGTTGTGCTTCTCGTCCTGGAGGAAGTGCTTCTCCAGGGCCAGGTTGGCCTCGTTGGACCGCGAGATGGCGGCGCCGGTGGGCAGGGTCACCTGCACCATCACCCGCCCCTGGTCCTCGGTCGGCAGGAAGCCGGTCGGCATCCGCACGAACAGCAGGGCCAGCACCACGGCCAGCGCGCCGTAGATGACAACGAACCGGATCGGCCGGCCCATGTTCTTGGTCAGGCTGCCGACATAGAGACCGACGCCGCGGTCGAAGTTGCGGTTGAACCAGCCGAAGAAACCCTTGTCGTGGCTCTTGTGCTCGATCGGCTTGAGCAGGGTCGCGCAGAGCGCCGGCGTCAGGGTCAGAGCCACCAGCACCGACAGCGCCATGGCGGCGACGATGGTGATCGAGAACTGCCGGTAGATGACGCCGGTAGACCCGCCGAACAGCGCCATGGGCAGAAACACCGCCGACAGCACGACGGTGATGCCGAACAGGGCGCTGGTGATCTCGCCCATCGACTTCACGGTCGCCTCGAACGGCGGCAGCCCCTCCTCGGACATCACCCGCTCGACGTTCTCGACCACGACGATGGCATCGTCGACCAGCAGGCCGATGGCCAGGACCATGGCGAACAGGGTCAGGGTGTTGATCGAGTAGCCGAACAGCGCCAGCACGCCGAAGGTGCCGAGCAGCACCACCGGCACCGCGATGGCCGGGATCAGGGTGGCGCGCCAGTTCTGCAGGAACAGGAACATCACCAGGATGACGAGCACCGTCGCCTCGACCAGGGTCTTCACCACCTCCTCGATGGAGATCTTGATGAAGGCGGTGCTGTCGACGGGATAGGCGATCCTGTAGCCGGCCGGCATGTTCTCGGCCATGGCGTCGACCGTGGCCTTCACCCGCTCTGACGTCGCCAGGGCGTTGGCGCCGGGCGCCAGCTGGATCGCCATCCCCGAGGCCGGATGGCCGTTCAGGCGGCTGATGAAGCCGTAGCTCTCGTCGCCCAGCTCGACGCGGGCGACGTCCTTGAGCTTGACCTGCGAACCGTCGGGACGGGTCTTGAGCAGGATCTCGCGAAACTCGTCCGGCGTCTGCAGACGGGACTGGGCGGTCACCGTGGCGACCAGCTGCTGGTTCGGCGGCGCGGGCAGGCTGCCCAGGGTGCCGGCCGACACCTGGGTGTTCTGGGCCCGCACGGCGTTGGCCACGTCCGACGGGATCAGCCCGACCGCGGCCAGCTTCGACGGATCGAGCCAGATACGCATCGCGTACTGCGAGCCGAAGGTCTGGTAGGAGCCGACGCCCTCCACCCGGCTGAGCGGATCCTGGAGGTTGGTGACCATGTAGTCGGCGATGTCGGCCGCGGTTCGCTTGTCGCTCTCGTCGTAGAGGGCCACCAGCATCAGGAAGTCGCTGTTGGCCTTGCTGACCGTCACCCCCTGTTGCTGGACCTCGGTCGGCAGACGGCTGGTGGCCTGGGCGACCTTGTTCTGGACCTGCACCTGCGCGGTGTCGGGGTCCGTCCCCGCCCGGAAGGTGGCGGTGATCGAGGCCCGCCCGGAGGAGCTGGACGAGGAGCTGAAGTAAAGCAGCCCGTCCAGGCCGGTGAGCTGCTGTTCCAGCACCTGGGTCACGCTGTTCTCGAGCGCCTGGGCGGAAGCGCCGGGATAGTTGGCGCTGATGTTGACGCTGGGCGGCGCGACATCCGGGTACTGCGCGACCGGCAGGGTGCGGATGGCCACGATGCCGGCCAGCATGATGACGATGGCGACGACCCAGGCGAAGATCGGCCGTTCGATGAAGAAGCGCGCGAACATGCCGGATCAGCCCTTCTTGCCGGCCGGAGCGCCGGCCGGAGCGGCGGGCGGCGAACCTGCGGCGACGGGCTTCACCGTCGCGCCGGGCTTGGCCTTGGCCGTGCCCTCGACGATCAGGCGGTCGCCGGCCTTCAGGCCGCTGGCGACCAGCCACTTGTCGCCGACGACGCGGTCGACCACGACCGTGCGGGTCTCGACCTTGTTTCCGGCCCCGACGACCAGGGCCGTGGCCCCGCCCTTCGGGTCGCGGGCGATGCCCTGCTGGGGCGCCAGGATGGCGTTGGGGGCCTCGGCCTGGGAGATGAAGGCGCGGACGAACATGCCCGGCAGCAGCACCCCGCTCGCATTCGGGAAGGCGGCCCGCAGCGTCACCGTGCCGGTGTTGGGGTCGACGGTGACCTCGGTGAACTGCAGCACGCCCGTCGCCGGGTAGTCGCTGCCGTCCTCAAGCTTCAGCCGCACCGGGGCGCTGTTGGGCATCACCCCGCCGGACGCCAGCCGCGAGCGGAGCTTCAGCAGGTCGGCTGCCGACTGGCTGAGATCGACATAGATCGGGTCCATGCGCTGGATCGAGGCCAGAGGATCGGCCTGGCTGGCGGTGACCAGCGCCCCGACGGTGAAGTTAGACTTGCCGATCCGGCCGCTGATCGGGGCGTTCACCCGCGTGTAGCCGAGGTTGATCTGGGCGGTCTGCACCGCGGCGCGCTGGAGGGCGACGTTGGCCGTCGCCTGCTTGTAGGCGGCGGTGGCGTCGTCGGCGTCCTGCTTGGAGACCGCCTCCATGCCGACTAGGCCGGCGTAGCGGTCGGCCTTGGCCTTGGCGGCGGCGACCGCCGCTTCGGCGTTGGCCAGCGAGGCGCGGGCCTGCGCGAGCGAGGCCTGATAGGGCGCGGGATCGATCTGGTAGAGCGGCTGTCCGGCGCGGACCTCGCCGCCCTCCTTGAACAGCAGCGACTTGATGATGCCCGAGACCTGCGGCCGCACCTCCGAGGACTGATAGGCCACCGTACGCCCCTGCAGCTCGGTCTCGAGCGGCACCGACTGGGCGGCCAGCGTCACCACCCCCACCTCGACCGGCCCCATGTTCATCTGAGGCTTCTTCTGGCCGCAGCCCGACGCCAATACGGCGGTCGCGACCAGGACGGCGGCGGCGGGGATTTTCATGGGCGCACCGGTTCAGTGGATGGAATGGGGGGTGTCGGCGGGGATGGTGGCGCGGCAAAGGCCGCCAGATTTCCCGCGGGAAACCTGAACGCTACAACGTCGACCCAATCGGCCGTCGTCGCAGGGGTCGTTGAAACAGGCCGCATCCCAGCCGCTGTCCGTGTTTCTTCATTCGGCAGGTTGCGCCCCCGGAGACCGGACCTCAATCATGGTGATTACCCATAGCCGGGAGAACGCGCCCGCCGGGGACCGGCCGGAACTCCCGATTTCAGGCGCGTATCATCAGCCCTTGCGACGCCCTTGTTTCGCCGCAAACTGTTCCCCACCTGTACCCTTCTGACGGTCGGGAGAGTCGGACAGACCGCCGCCGTCCGCGACGCATCTAGCCTGGGGAAAAGCGTGCAACCCATCATATCCGTGAAGGGTCTGGCCAAGACCTATGCCGGAGGATTCCAGGCGCTGAAGAGCGTCGACCTCGACATCCGGGACGGCGAGATCTTCGCCCTGCTCGGACCCAACGGCGCCGGCAAGACCACCCTGATCAGCATCATCTGCGGCATCGTCAATCCGAGCGTCGGCACGGTGCTGGCCGACGGCCACGACATCATCAAGGACTATCGCGCCGCCCGGAGGGCGATCGGGTTGGTGCCGCAGGAGCTCAACACCGACGCCTTCGAGACGGTCTGGGCGACGGTCAGCTTCAGCCGCGGCCTGTTCGGCAAGCCGCGCAACGACGCCTACATCGAGAAGATCCTTCGCGACCTCAGCCTCTGGGACAAGAAGGACAACAAGATCATGGCCCTCTCGGGCGGCATGAAACGCCGGGTGATGATCGCCAAGGCGCTGAGCCACGAGCCCAAGATCCTGTTCCTCGACGAGCCGACCGCCGGCGTCGACGTCGAGCTGCGCCGCGACATGTGGGAGATGGTCCGGGGCCTGAGGGCCAACGGCGTGACCATCATCCTGACCACCCACTACATCGAGGAGGCCGAGGAGATGGCCGACCGGATCGGGGTGATCAACAAGGGCGAGATCGTGCTGGTCGAGGACAAGGACGTCCTCATGCGCAAGCTCGGCAAGAAACAGCTGACCCTGCACCTGCAGACGCCCCTGGCGGCGCTTCCGACGGCCCTGGCCGGCGAGTCGCTGGAGCTGTCCGCCGACGGCGCCGAGCTGACCTACACCTTCGACACCCAGGCCGAGGACACCGGCATCGCCGCCCTCCTCCGCCGCCTGAACGAGCTGGGCGTCGACTTCAAGGACCTCCGCACGGAGGAGAGCTCGCTCGAGGAAATCTTCGTCAGCCTGGTGAGGTCGGGGTCATGAACCTGTACGGCGTGAAGGCCATCTACCGCTTCGAACTGGCCCGCTGGTTCCGCACCCTTCTGCAGAGCGTGCTGTCGCCGGTGATCTCCACCTCGCTCTATTTCGTGGTGTTCGGGTCGGCGATCGGATCGCGCATGGCCTCGATCGACGGGGTCAGCTACGGCGCCTTCATCGTGCCCGGGCTGATCATGCTGTCGCTGCTGACGGAGAGCATCTCGAACGCATCGTTCGGCATCTACATGCCCAAGTGGTCCGGCACGATCTACGAACTGCTCTCGGCCCCGGTGTCCTGGGTCGAGACGGTGATCGGCTACGTCGGGGCGGCGGCGACCAAGTCGGTGCTGCTCGGCCTCATCATCCTGGCCACGGCCCGCCTGTTCGTGCCGTTCGAGATCCAGCACCCCTTCTGGATGCTGGGCTTCCTGGTGCTAACCGCGATCACCTTCAGCCTGTTCGGCTTCATCATCGGGGTCTGGGCGGACGGTTTCGAGAAGCTGCAGATCGTGCCGATGCTGATCGTCACGCCGCTGACCTTCCTGGGCGGCAGCTTCTATTCGATCAGCATGCTGCCGCCGATCTGGCAGAAGATCACCCTGTTCAATCCGGTGGTCTATCTGGTCAGCGGCTTCCGCTGGAGCTTCTACGGCGTGTCGGACGTCAACGTCGGGGTCAGCCTGGCCGCCACGGCGGGCTTCCTGGCCCTGTGCCTGGGCGTCATCTGGTGGATCTTCCGGACCGGCTACCGGCTGAAGGTCTAGGGCCGGGCCTCGCTCTGCAGGGGGATGAAGGCGCGAACCTTCGTCCCCACCAGCAGCGGCGTCAGGGTCAGGCGGCCGCCCAGCTGGGCCAGCCGGGCTCGCATGCCGGTGATGCCGACTCCGGGCGTGGCGTCCTCGATGCCGACCCCGTCGTCCTCGACCTCGATGATCACGGCGTCCTTGCGCGCGATCAGTTCGACCCGGACCCGGTGGGCGTCCGCATGCCGGAAGACGTTCATCAACGCCTCCTGGGTGACCCGGAACAGCGCCACCTCGACCTCCTCCGGCAGGTGGCACAACCGGCCCGGCAAACGCAGGTCGATGTCCATGGTCGTCCGCCGTCCGAATCCCTCGACGAAGCGCCGCAGGGTGTCGATCAGGCCGCGCCGCTTCAGCAGCGGCGGATGCAGCAAATAGGAGAAGGCCCGGATCTCGCGCTGGGCGGCGCCCAGGGACGCCCGAAGTTCGCCGAAGATACGCGCTTCGCTGTCGCTCAGGGTCGGCAGCCGGCGCTGCAGCGCCCCCAGACCCAGGTCGATGGCCACGAGATGCTGTGCGGTGGAGTCGTGAAGCTCGCGCCCGACCCGGCGGCGCTCCGACTCGGCGGCGTCGAGCAGGGCCCGGCCGGCGGCGTCCAGCGCCTCGGCCATGGTCTTGCGATCGGTGACATCGGTGGCGACGCCGAGGATCCGGCGCACCCGGCCGCCGCGGTCACGGGCGAGGACGCGCGTCCTGACCTCCAGCCAGCGCCATTCGCCGTCGTCGCGCGGCAGGCGGAAGGCCGCGACCTCCACCGCCCAATCGTCCAGGTCCTTCAGCGCCTGGAAATGGCCTTCCAGAGCGGCGCGGTCGTCGGGATGCACCATCTCGCGCAGGTCCTGCATCACGAAATGCTCGCCTCGGCGACGGCCCAGCAGCTCGGACAGCTGGCGGGCGACATACAGCGACCGCTCCTTGATCACGTCGTAGATGTAGATCAGACCTTCGTTGACGCGGGACAGCCGGTCGAAGGCCAGGCTGTGTCCCCGCTCGCCGGGCAGGCGCGAGGTTCGCCGCCGTTCCGCGTCGAGCAGGATCAGGCGGCCCTCGGCGATCTCGTGGAGCGGCGTCAGGATCACCCGCTGGGGATCTCCGCCGGCCGCGGCGAGCGTCGTCTCGACACGCACCGTCTCGCCGCCGCGACCGGCGCACAGCGCCCCTTCCAGCAGCACGCCGGCGACATCGGAGGGCAGAACCTTGGACAGCGGCCGGTTCTCGATCTCGGCCTTGGCCAGCCGGGTCATGCGGACGAAGGTCTGGTTGGCGTCGACGAAACGGACATCCGCCCCGCGGACGACGAGCAACGCCAAGGGGAAGCCCAGGGCGTCGAAGACCGCCGGGTAGTCAAATTCGTCCCGCGCAGGCAACCAAGAGACGATGGTCGCCGTTTCCCCAGCCATATCAGTCTCCCGTCCGGTAGAGAAACTATGGAACTATGAACCAGGTTCCCGACTACATTCGAGACTCGCCGGAGCAGGATGGTGGCGTGAGACGGAGAAGACGAAAAGCCCCGGCAAGGTACGTCCGCGAATAAAAACTATCGTTTCCGCAATCTCCCGCGCGCAGAGGATTACTCGGACGGAGCGGGATACACGGTCTTCGACAGAGGGACGCCACAATGCTTCGAATACTGATCGCCGATGATCATGACGTCGTACGTCGTGGCGTGCGGGACGTCCTGGAGAGCCAGCCCGGTTGGGAAGTCTGCGCCGAGGCCTCTGACGGGCGTCAGGCTGTGGAGCTGGCGATGCGCGAGCGACCGGACATCGCGGTGCTGGACGTCTCGCTGCCGATGCTCAACGGGATCGGCGTGACCCGCCAGCTGCGCCAGGCGCTGCCGCGCACCGAAGTCCTGCTGTTCACCATGCATGACGACGACGAGACGGTCAGCGGCGGCCTGGCGGCCGGCGCGCGAGGCTACATTCTGAAGAGCGAAAGCGGCGCGCAGCTGGTCAACGCCGTCTCGGCCCTGTCCGTGCATCGCCCCTACTTCTCGGACTGCGTCTCGGAGATCCTGCTCGACGCCGCGCTGCATGATCGCCGCAAGTCCCGCCTGGAGAGCTTCACGCCGCGGGAGCTGGAGGTCGCCCAGTTGATCGCCGAGGGTTGCGGCAACAAGCAGATCGCCCGGAACCTGGGCATCAGCGTGAAGACGGTCGAAAGCCACCGCGCCGCCGCGATGCGCAAGGCCGGCGTGCGGACGGCGACCGAGTTCGTCCGCTTCGCCATCAAGCACAACCTCATCCAGGCCTGACCGGTCGGCCGCCGCGGGACGGGCCTCGACCGGAGCGGGTCTCCGGCATCGACCCGATACCTTTAGGCGAGACGATCTGAGACCGTGGTCTTGTCGAAGCGCCCACGGTCCGCCTTCCCCCCGAGGCGGCCCTGTCGGCCCGAGGGACCGTGGACGTGCGGGACCGTTTCGCGCCGGGCTGGATCCCTCCGACGGCGACGAGGCGGTCCCGCCCGATTTCGTCGTCGGAGCCGCCATGATCCCCGGCCGCGCCAATCCGTCGCTCCCCCTCGATGCAACACAGTCGCGCGCCCGGCGTTGGACGCATATGGACGCGTGGCAAAGGGGACTGGTGCTGTTCGCGTGCGCCGCCGCAGGGGCGACCGGCGCGCAAGCCCAGACGACTCTGTCCCCATCGCCCGCCGCCTCCCCTTCCCGCCCGCTTCAGTTCAGCTTCCCCAAGAACACGGCCGCCAAGCCGCCCTTGCAACTCGCGCCCGGCGCCAGCTGGGACCGCCCCGCGCTCGCGCCCGAAAGCCACAAGCCGCTGGGCGTGGCCTGGAGCGGATCGACCACGGACTGGGACATCTCCGCGGCCGTCACCTTCGTCGAGGAAACCCGCCTGAACGCCGCCGATTTCCAGACTGGCGGCCTGTTCGAGACCGAGGCGGCGATCGTCCGGCGGTTCGGCGACTTCAGGGTCGGCGCGGTCGGCTACTCGGCCCGGTCCGCCGGCGAGACCGTCGGGCGCGGACCGATGCTCGGCCAGGCGCGCTGGCGGGGCAGCGCCGCGGGGCCGGTGGTCGGCTACGACGCCACGATCGCCGGCAAGCCCGCGACGATGTCGTTGCGCTGGTATCGTGAGATCGGCACCCCCGGCGAGAACGGCGACACCGTGTCCGCCGCCCTCGCCTTCCGGTTCTAGGTCCCCGCGACCTCAGCCCGGCCGGTAGATCTTGTCGAACACGCCGCCGTCGGCGAAGTGCGTCTTCTGGGCCTTGGCCCAGCCGCCGAAGGTGTCGTCGATCGTGACCAGCGGAATGGTCTTGAACTTGGCCGCGTACTTCGCCGCCGCCTGCGGGTTGCGCGGGCGGTAGTGGTGCTTGCCGACCAGGTCCTGGGCGAGCGGGCTGTAGAGGAAGTTCAGATAGCCCTCGGCCACCGTGCGGGTCTTCTTGCGATCCACCACCTTGTCGACCAGGGCGACCGGCGGCTCGGCCAGGATCGACAGCGATGGATAGACGATATCGAACTTGGGCCCGAACTCCTCGTTGGACAGGTAGGCCTCGTTCTCCCAGGCCAGCAGCACGTCGCCGAGGCCGCGCTGGGCGAAGGTCGTGGTCGAGCCGCGGGCGCCGGTGTCGAGCACCGGAACGTGCTTGAACAGTTCCTGGACGAAGGCCTGCGCCTTGGCCGGGTTGCCGCCCGGCTGCTTCAGCGCCCAGGCCCAGGCCGCCAGGTAGTTCCAGCGCGCCCCGCCCGAGGTCTTGGGATTGGGCGTGATGACATCGATGCCCGGTTTGATGAGGTCGCCCCAGTCCTTGATCTTCCAGGGGTTCCCCTTGCGGACCAGGAACACGATGGTCGAGGTGTAGGGGGTGGAGTTCTGCGGCAGGCGCGACTGCCAGTTGGCGGGCAGCAGCTTGGCCTTCTGGGCGATCTCGTCGATGTCGTAGGCCAGCGCCAGGGTCACCACGTCAGCCTGCAGGCCGTCGATCACCGACCGGGCCTGCTTGCCCGAGCCGCCATGGCTCTGCTGGATGGTCAGCGTCTGGCCGGTCTTGTCCTTCCAGTACTTGGCGTAGGCCGCGTTGATGTCCTTGTAGAGCTCGCGGGTCGGGTCGTAGCTGACGTTGAGCAGGGTCAGCGGCTTGGCCTGAGCCTGAGCCGCGCCGCCCGCCGCCAGGGCGGCGGGAGCGGCCAGCGCCGCGGCGCCGAGCACGCCGCGACGAGAGAGGTTGCGAAGGTCGTTCGTCATGTCTGGTTTCTCCAGGCGCGGCGGCCCTGGCCGCCTAACGCGTCAGAAGGCGTATTGGGTGCGGAAGGAGTAGATGTTGAGATCCTGGCCGACCTGAGCGCCGAGCGCCGGCGTGGCGGCGATGGTCCCGAACGCGCTCCCGCCGGGCGAGAGGCGGTCGACCGAGACGTTGCGATAGGCGGCCTGCAGCGTCACGGCGTTGTTCAGGTACCAGTTGAGGCCGATCGACAGGATGTCCTGCTCGCCGCCCTGGATGGCGCCCAAGGCGCCGGCGCGGTAGTCGCCCCAGTTCAGGTCGATGGTGGAGTAGCGGACGCCCAGCTCCCAGACGCCCCAGTCCCCGGTCTTCAGGTTGAACGGCTTCTCCACGCGCGGGCCGTCAAAGCCGCCGTTGGCGTTGTAGCGGCGCGACTGGCCGGTCAGGATCCAGCCGCCCTGGACATACCAGCCCGAGAAGCGCGGATCCTCGAGCGTGCTGGCGCGGCGCTCCAGCTCGATCGTGAAGTACTCGGCCTGCAGGTAGAGGTTCTTGTGCTGGGCGCCGAACTCGAGACCCAGGGCCGTCAGGCCGTCGGCGTCGATGTTGCCGGTATCGATCAGGCGCACGCCGTCGACGCGCAGCTCCGGACGATCGCGGAGCCGGATCGGGGTCGGAGCGCCGCCTGGAACGTCCGGACCGTTGGCCGCCGGCGACAGGATGAGGTTCGCGTTCACGCCCCAGTGGATCAGGGTGTTCTCGCGCTTGTAGGGCACGAAGGTCGCGCGGCCGACGAAACCGACCTGTTCGTCATAGGTGGACGTCCCGATCAGATTGCCGGTGATCGCGGCGCTGGCGGTCCAGCGTTCGCCGGCGGTCAGCAGCGCCACGCCGGTGCGGCCGTCCCCGCCGGCCAGGCCGCGGACGGTTTCCGCGATCGAGGCCCGCTCGGCGAAGAGGGAACTGGCGTTGGAGGCCGCGTCTTCCAAGCTGGTGACCGGCGGGAAGGCGCCGACGCGCAGCTTGGCCCAGCCCAGGCCGTTGTACTGCAGCCAGGCGGCGCTGATCTTACCGCCCTCTTCGACGCCCGAACCGCCGAAGTCGTAGAGGAAGTTGTACTCGAAATCGCCGAAGGCCTTGCCCTCGATGCCCAGGCGGACACGGCGGAAGTTGGCGCCGTCGGACAGGTCGCGAGCGTGGTCGTTTTCAGTGGCGTCGCCGAACGAGCCGCGGCGGAAGTCGGTGGCCAGCGGGCCGGCGGAATCCTGGTCGTAGTAGGCGGCGTCCAGCTGGAGCACGCCGCGGAAGCTGGCGGTGAACTGGCCGTCGCCGCTGGCGATGGTCGGGCGGCCGTTCGCAAGGCTGACCGTGGTCGCCTGCTGGGTCGACCGCACCTGCTGGACGCTGGCGGCCGTCGAGGCCTTCAGGTCGGCGAGTTGCCCCTGGAGCTCCGCCAGCGCGGCCTCCAGCCGGGCGATCCGCTCCTCCGCGGATTCCTGAGCGTGAGCGGTCCCGCCGATGCAGAGAGTCGCGACACCCGCCAGCAGCGCGGCGCGGAGCGTGGGTTTGTGGCCGGTCATTGTATCCCCTCAGTCCGTCGCCTTTGGGACCGGCGACGTAACGATGTTCAAGAAAGCTCTGAACACCTATCGGAGCAATAGAGATTAACTCCGTACGCGTTCAGCGTTCCTGAGGGGTGGCCGCTAATGGTTAAAACATTACGCGGCCGGCCAGCTGCAGATTGTAGCGGTCCTCGCCGTCGGCGGACTCGTACTCGCCTTCAAGGGCCACGTAGGACATCGCCGTACCCGCCTTGAGCGACAGGCCGATGACAACGGCGCCGTCGCCGGGCTCGGTCGCCACCAGGGTCACCGGCTGGCCGCCGACGAAGCGGAAGACGGTGTCGCCGACTTCGCCGGCCAGATGCTGACGGTAGCCGACGCGCACTTCCGGACGCCACCAAAGGTCGCGCCCGAAGGTCGCGCCGAAGGCCAGCTCGGCCATGGCCGAGAGGCGGCTGCTGGTGCGCTCGTCGACCTCCAGCTTGATGGCGTTGCTCTTGCCGCCTTCCTTGCGCTCCCCTTCCCGCAGGTAGAGGTAGTCGAGGCTGACGGTCGGACGCATGTAGAAGCGGCCGATCTCTTGCTCGTAGGAAGCGCTCAGGCTGGCCACGCCCGTGAAGCCGTTCCAGTCGGCGCTGGCGCGCTCGATCAGGTTGGTTTTCGGGTCGATGAAGACGCGGTCGCCGCTCAGCCAAGCGTAGCCGCCGGCGCCGCGCGCGTTGATCGTGAACTTGCCGATCGAGCGACGCCAGTAGATGCCGGCCTCGAGCAGCGAGATGTTGGTCTGCTCGCCGACCTGGGCGACGTCGTCCTTTTCCTCGGCGTTGACGAACGCCAGCGTGGCGCCCAGCGCGCCGCCGTCGGCGCCCATGGCCTCGTAACCGCCGACGAAGCCGAACGCCTTCGTGTCGGAACCGATCGTGACGCCGGTCTCGCGCATGACCTGGACGTTCACTTCCTGGATCCAGAAGCTGTCGGGGCCGTAGCGCTGCTTCAGGTCCGGCCGGGTCGCGGTCAGACGCGACACCGTGCGGGTGAGCATGTCGAGCGACGAGAACAGCCCCTCGCCCTGGTCGGGCAGCATCTGATCGTAGAGCTTGAGGAAGTCCTCGCGGGTCTCGGCGCCCAGGAAGGCGTCGCGAACCTTGTTGTCCTTGCCCAGCGCCGCATAGACCGCGTCCAGGGCCGCCGACTGGTTGACCGTCAGGCTCATTTCCGACGAGGTGCGGCGGCGCAGTTCGATGTTGACCTCGCCGGCGCTCGTATTGGCCGTCGCCTTGGCCACGAACAGGTAGGGCGAGTTGCCCAGAAGCGACTGGTCGATGTTCCCCGCGGTCAGACCGCCTGGAGCGGTCTTGATCACGGTATAGGTCTGCGGTCCCGAGATCAGGTCCGTGACGGTAAGGCCCAGCTTGGCGCCGTCCGCGATGCTGGCGGAGGTGACGTTGAAGCGGGTGTTGGCGTTGGTGGTCGGGTCGACGGTGAAGATCACCGAGGCGCCGGCCCCGATGTTGACCGCCGTGCCGTTGATCACCTCGGCGTTGGTGATCGTCAGCTTGCCCTTGTTGACGTTCACCGTCAGGCCGTCGGCCGAGTTGCGGATCGCTCCGATGGCCTCGGCGCCCGTCGTCGTCGTGCCGACATTGTAGACGTCGTTGCCGGCGCCGAAGTCGATGTCGCCCTTGTAGGTGCCGTTCTCGAGATCGAAGGTGTCGTTGAAGGCGCTGAACTTGATGTTGCCGACCATGGCGGGTTCGTCGGCGTCGTCGACACCGTCGCCATCCGCGTCCGGATCCTTGGTCGTGTTGTCCAGATCGTCGTCGCCGTCGTTGACGCCGTACTGGCGGACACGAACACCCTGCTTGGCCGCCGCGACATCGATCGCGATGGCCTTGCCCGTCACCGTTTCATTGCTCGGATCGTTGTCGGCGTCGTCCTTGTCGTCGGCGTCGTCCGTCGGGTTGATCACGGCGGTGATCTTGCCCGTGTTCTGGACGAAGGAGAGGTTGCCTTCCTGATCGCGGATGGCGACGGCGTCGCCCTTCTCGCCGTTGACGATCGCGCCGATGATGCCCGAGTTGTAGACCGAGTTCGTGACCGCGCCCTTGCCGATCAGGAGGGCGGTCGCGCCCTTCGAGGACTCGTCGGCCAGGCTCTTGGACGTCGCGGTGACGGCCGCGAGCAGATTCCCCTCAAGGTCGATGCGGTCAGCGATCGCGCCCTGCGAGAGATAGATGCCCTTGGCTTCGCCGTTGAAGCTGGCCGCGGTGATCGAACCCTGGACCCGGATCCCGCCCTTGATGTCGGTGGTGAACGCCGACGTCGGAGTCGTGCCGATCTGGACGCCGGTCGCGTCGACATCGTCGTAGACGCCGTTGGCGACGATCGACCCGCGGATCACCAGGCCGCGCTGGTCGGCTCCGGTTCCGACGGGATTGATGGTGATCGACTGCGTGTCCGACCCGATCAGCAGCGCCGGCGCGCCGCCGTTCTGGACGATGCTCGCCGTGCCCTCGAGGGAGTCGTCGATGCCGTCGTTGTCGAGGTCCTTGTCCTCGGTGTCCTTCTTGCCGTCGTTGTCGTCGTCGTCATCCTTGTCGTTCGGGATGCCGTCGCCGTCATAGTCGACGCCCGCCACGGGGGGCCGGTCCAGGAGAATGCCGCCGCCCACGTTGCCGGCGATCCGAACCGCGGGACCGCCCTGCAGCTTGTCGTCGGCGTCGAGCTTGTCGCGCACCGCCTTGTCGGCGGGGCGGCTGGTGTAGCGATAGCCGGTCGAGGCGATCGAGCCCTGAATGATAAGCTTGCCGCCGACGTCGCCGTCGATGGCGGCGCCGGTGGCGTTCTCACCCAGCGCGCCGATGGCGCCGCGCAGGTCCACGTTCCCCGACACGTCGCCCAGCACCTGGACGCCCCGTGCGTTGTCGCCCGTGACGCTGATCGAGCCGCGGTTGATCAGATTGCCGGTGAGGTTGCTCTCGACGCTGATGCCCGCCGAGTTGTTGCCCTCGATGGTGATGCCGCCGCCGGTATCGTTGATGATGTCGCCGGTGACCGTGCCGCCGGGCATGACGCGGATGCCGTAGCGCCCCGCCCCGGTGGCGAACTTGCCGTCGAGGTCGCCGTCGTTGTCGGTGTCCTTGGCCTCGTAGGTCTCGTCGAGACGGATCACGCCCTTGTTGGTCACCGTCGTCGTGACGCCGGCGTTCACCTGGATGCCGGTCGAGTTGTTCACGTCCGAAGTCGAGATCTCGCCTTCGTTGACGACCTTGTGGTTGCTGTTGACCGTGACCGCCGGGCCCGAGGCCGTCGGCTTCACCTTGCCGGCGCTGGCGATCTTGATGTCGTCGGCCGCGCCGCCGGTTCCGATCGAGCCGGTCGCCACGCCCGAGGTGCGGGTATCCGAAATGGTCGTCTCGGCCAAGGCCGCGCCGGCGAAGAGCAGCATCGGTGCAGCGGCGGCGGTTGCGACCAGTCGCTTGCGGAACATGAACAGAAAACCCCGGACCTTTGACGGCGACGTTCGTCCCCTTTCGATGCGGCGAAATTGCGTCATCGGACACAAACGCCCCACGGGAACCCGCTTCGTGTATCGCAAGGATAACAAGGGCGCCATATCTGGAACGCATCATTAGTCGGACCACGTCGCGAAAGAGGCCCCTCCGCCATGTCCCCAGAGGTCGTTCCAGGGTTGCGCCGACTGCCCCTGACCGCGGGGCTCGCCGCGGCGACCGGTCCTCTGCTGCTGACCTTGACCGGACAGGCGCCGCTCCTGCCGGCCGGCCTGATCGCCGCGCTGGCCGGCGGCTCGGCCTGGTATGCGACGCGACGCTGGCTGCAGGAGCAGGCGCCCGTCGGCGCGCCCAAGGATCAACCCGCCCCCGCCGTCGCCACCATTCCCTTCGCCGGCATCCTTGAGGACCTGGCCGACCCGGTCATGGTGATCGAGGCTGGCGAGCCCTACGAAGTCACCGGACATCGGCTGGTGTTCGCCAACGCCGCCGCGCGCGAGACCTTCCGCGCCCATCGCCCAGACGCCCGGCTGATCACCGTCATCCGCAACCCGCGGATCATCGAACTGGTCGACGAGGCCCTCTTCGGCGAGGTGACAGGGCAGGCCGCCTTCGAGGTCGGCGGCGCCCAGGAGCGGGTCTGGACGGCCGTCGCCCGGCCGCTGGGCAAGACTCCCTGGAACGCGCCGATGGCTCTGCTGGTCATGCGCGACCAGACCGACCTGCGTCGCGCCGAACGGATGCGGGCCGACTTTCTGGCCAACGCCAGCCATGAGCTCCGCACGCCGCTGGCCTCCCTGTCCGGCTTCATCGAGACCCTGCGCGGACCGGCTCGCGACGATCCCAAGGCGCGGGAGAAGTTCCTCGCCATCATGCAGGCCCAGGCCGAGCGGATGTCGCGCCTCATCGACGATCTGATGAGCCTCTCGCGAATCGAGCTGAACGAGCACATCGCGCCGCAGGGTCGGGTCGACCTGGCCTGCGCCGTGACCGACGTCGCCGACGCCCTGACGCCGGTGATCCGCGCCAAGGGCGTCCGCATCGACTGGGCCTCGCCGCCTCGCGATTCGGTGACCGTCGAGGGCGACCGCGACCAGATCGTGCAGGTCGTGCAGAACCTCGTCGACAACGCCGTGAAGTACACGCCGGAAGGCGGCGTCATTCGAATCGAGCTTTTTGCGCCCGTCGCCGGCGATCCGCCGCCCGCCCGCAGCGCCGAGACCGCCAGCATGGCGCTGCTCAGCCCCGAACACCGGGCGGGCGAGCACTATGCCCTGCTCCGCGTCATCGACCAGGGTCCCGGCATGCCGCGCGACGCTCTGCCCCGCCTGACCGAGCGATTCTATCGCGTGGAGGGCCAGAAGAGCGGCGACCGCTCCGGGACCGGCCTGGGCCTGGCGATCGTCAAACACATCATCAACCGCCACCGCGGAGGGCTGGCGGCCGAGACGGCGCTGGGCCGCGGCTCGACCTTCTCCGTGTGGCTTCCGCTCGCCCAGGCGGTCCAGCCGGCCGGGGAGCCGGCGCTGTCGTAAAACTGTCGCGCAACTGTCGCATAGGGGCAGCGTTGCGCGGGCAGGGTCCGCGCGTCTCCTGCCGAACGCCGTCCCGGAACCGCGATGACCGTCCTGATCGCCCTGGCCCTACTCGCCGCCTTCTCGGCCGGCGTCTATCTATTGGGCCGCAAGCGCGCCGTCGCCCTGGCCGGCGGCACATCCGTCTCTCTTCATTCACTCCCCGGCTACCATGGGACCTGGGTGGCGCTGTGGGCCGGCGCCCCCGCGGCCCTGATCCTGCTGATGTTCGCCGTCTTCGGCGGCCGCATCGAGGAAGCCGCCCTCCGCGCCGAGACCCCCGCCGCGGTGATGGAGCTGCCCGCCGAACGCCAACAGGTGTTCTGGAGCGACGCCCACGCCATCGCCCGCGGCCAGGCCCCCAGCGAAGTGGCTTGGGAAGGCGCGGCCAAGGCCGCGCTCGACGCCAAGGCGGTCGAGGCGGGGCGCATCGAGACCATCGGCCTGGTCGCCGTCGTGGCCCTGGCCGGGGTCCTGGCCCTGTGCGGCTTCCTGCTGGCCTATCCTCGCCTGGCCAAGGACTTCCGCGCCCGTAACCGGGTCGAGGGCTGGACCGACCTGCTGCTGATTCTCTGCTCGACCCTGGCCGTGCTGACCACGCTCGGCATCGTGCTGTCGCTGGTCTGGGAGAGCATCCGCTTCTTCCAGGCGGTGTCGCCGATCGACTTCCTGTTCGGAACGCAATGGAACCCGCAGATCGCCATGCGCAGCGACCAGGTCGCGGCCGAGGGCGCCTTCGGCGCGGTCCCGCTGTTCGCCGGCACCTTCCTGGTCATGCTGATCGCCATGGCCGTCGCCGCTCCGGTCGGCCTGTTCTCCGCCATCTACCTGTCGGAGTACGCCGGCAAAGCGACCCGGGCTGTGGTCAAGCCGCTGCTCGAGATCCTCGCCGGCGTGCCGACCGTGGTCTACGGCTTCTTCGCCGCCCTGACCGTCGGCCCGACCTTCCGCGCCTTCTTCAACTGGATCGGCGGCCTGCTGATCGGCGGTCCGCTCGACAGCCTGGGCCAGTACCTGATCACCGTGCAGAACCAGATGGCCCTGACGGCCGGGGTGGTGATGGGGATCATGCTGATCCCGTTCGTCTCCTCGCTATCGGACGACATCATCAACGCCGTGCCGCAGACCCTGCGCGACGGCAGCTACGCCATGGGCGCCACCAAATCCGAGACGGTGAAGCAGGTGATCCTGCCCGCCGCCCTGCCCGGCGTCGTCGGCGCCCTGCTGCTGGCGGTCTCGCGCGCCATCGGCGAGACCATGATCGTGACCATGGCGGCCGGCCTGCAGGCCAAGCTGACCGTCAACCCGCTCGACACCGTCACCACCGTCACGGTGCAGATCGTGACCCTGCTTACCGGCGACCAGGAGTTCGACAGCCCCAAGACGCTGGCGGCCTTCGGTCTCGGCCTCACCCTCTTCGTCGTCACACTGGCGCTGAACATCGTCGCGCTGGGCATCGTGCGGAAGTACCGCGAACAATATGACTGACGCTCCCTCCCCCTCGCGCCTCTCCGAGGCCCGCCTGAAGCAGCGCTACGCCGCCGAATTCAGGTTCAAGCTCTACGGCCGCATGGCGATCGTGATCGCCCTGGCGTTCCTGGCGCTGCTGCTCGGCCGGATCGTCCTGCAGGGCTACTCGACCTTCGAGACCCACACCGTCTCGCTGCCGGTCTATCTCGACCCGGCGAAGATCGACCCGACCGCGCTGGAAGGGGCCAACTACGACTATCTCGTCGCCCTCTCCCTGCTGAAGAAGCTGGGCGAGACCGACGACGAGTACGGCGAGAACTCCGGCGACGCCATGGACCTGATCAGCCGCGACTTCGGCTTCCAGATCCTGAACAAGCTGAAGGCCGACAAGTCGCTGATCGGCAAGACCGTGACCATCACCGGTCCGGTCAAGGCCGACGCCGACCTCTACTACAAGGGCCAGATCAAGCGCTCGACCGCCGAGTCCGACCGCAAGCTGAACGACCGCCAGCTGAACTGGCTCGACAAGTTGCAGAAGGATGGCTCGGTGAAGACCGGGTTCAACTGGACCTTCTTCAAGAACGCGGACTCCACCGAGCCTGAGCAGGCCGGCATTCTGGGCGCCGTGATCGGCTCGGCCATGATGCTGCTGGTCACCGCCCTGATCGCGGTCCCGATGGGCGTCCTCGCCGCTGTCTGGCTAGAGGAGTTCGCACCGAAGAACCGCTGGACCGACCTGATCGAGGTGAACATCAACAACCTCGCGGCCGTGCCCTCGATCGTCTACGGCCTGCTCGGCCTGGCGGTGTTCATCAACTGGCTGGGCGCTCCCCGCGGCGCGCCGCTGACCGGCGGCATGGTGCTGGCCCTGATGAGCCTGCCCACGGTGATCATCGCCACCCGCTCCGCGCTGAAGGCCGTGCCGCCCTCGATCCGGGAAGCGGCCCTGGGCGTCGGCGCCTCGCGGACACAGACGGTGTTCCACCACGTCCTGCCGCAGGCCATGCCGGGCGTGATGACCGGCACCATCCTGTCCCTGGCCCATGCCCTGGGCGAGACGGCCCCGTTGCTGATGATCGGCATGATCGCCTTCAACCCGGGCCTGCCCGAGAGCTTCACCAGCAGCGCCAGCGTGCTGCCGGTCCAGGTCTTCATCTGGGAGAACGCGTCTGAACGCGCCTTCCACGAACGCACCGCCGCAGCCATCATCGTGCTGCTGGCCTTCATGATCATCATGAACGCGGCCGCCGTGATCCTGCGCCGCCGCTTCGAACGCAGGTGGTAACCCGATGACCGTCCAACAGCCCCTGATCCGCACCGCCGCGCCGCATACGCACACGACCGCGCCGGTCGACGCGACCAAGATCACGGTCCGCGACGTCAACGTCTTCTACGGCGAGAAACAGGCCCTCGACTCGGTGTCGATCGACATCCCGGGCAAGGCCGTGACCGCCTTCATCGGCCCGTCGGGCTGCGGCAAGTCGACCTTCCTGCGGTGCATCAACCGCATGAACGACACCATCCCCGGCGCCCGCGTCGAGGGCCGCATCGAGATCGACGGCGAGGACGTCAACGACAAGTCCGTCGACCCGGTGATCCTGCGCGCCAAGGTCGGGATGGTCTTCCAGAAGCCCAACCCCTTCCCCAAGACGATCTTCGAGAACGTCGCCTACGGCCCGCGCATCCACGGCCTGTCGTCCAGCAAGAGCGAGCTGGAAGGCATCGTCGAGGCCTCGCTGAAGAAGGCCGGCCTCTGGGGCGAGGTCTCCGACCGTCTGCACCAGCCGGGCACCGGCCTGTCGGGCGGCCAGCAGCAGCGCCTGGTCATCGCCCGCGCCATCGCCGTGCAGCCGGAAGTGATCCTGATGGACGAGCCCTGCTCGGCCCTGGACCCGATCGCCACCGCCCGCATCGAGGAACTGATCGACGAGCTGCGCCAGCAGTACTGCATCGTCATCGTCACCCACTCGATGGCCCAGGCCGCCCGCGTCTCGCAGCGCACCGCCTTCTTCCACATGGGCAAGCTGATCGAGCACGGCTCGACCGAAGAGATCTTCACCAACCCGCGCGAACCGCGCACCCAGGACTACATCACCGGCCGCACCGGCTGAGGACCCGGACATGAACGAGCATATCGTCAAATCCTTCGAGGAAGAGCTGAACCAGCTGGCCGCCGAGGTGGTCCGCATGGGCGGGCTCGCCGAGGCCCAGGTGCAGGAGGCCATCGGCGCCTTCTCCCGCCGCGACGTTCCGCTGGCCCAGGCGATCGTCGGCCGCGACGAGAAGCTGGACGCGCTGGAGGCCGACATCGAGCGCTCCGCGATCCGGCTGATCGCCCTGCGCCAGCCGATGGCCAACGACCTGCGCCGAGCCATGGCGGCCATGAAGATCGCCATGAACCTGGAGCGCTGCGGCGACCTGGCCAAGAACATCGCCAAGCGCACCCAGATCCTCGCCGAATCGGACCCGGCCGGCCCGGTCACCCGCTCGATCGAGCGGATGGGCAAACTGGTCGCCGCCCGCCTGAAGGAAGTTCTCGACGCCTACACGGCTTCCGAGGTCGACCGCGCGGTGGCCGTCTGGACCCGCGACACCGAGGTGGACGAGCACTACGAGAGCCTGTTCCGCGAGCTGCTCACCTACATGATGGGCGACCCGCGGATGATCACGCCCGGCGCTCACCTGCTGTTCGTTGCCAAGAACCTCGAGCGGATCGGCGACCACGCGACCAACATCGCCGAAATCGTGCACTATGAGATCACCGGCCGTGAGATCGTCTCCGAGCGGCCCAAGATGGATGCCCTGACGCAATGACGCCCACGGTTCTCGTGGTCGAGGATGAGGACGCCCTCGCCACCCTGCTTCAGTACAATCTCGAGAAGGAAGGCTACCGGGTCATCCACGCCGGCGACGGCGAGGAGGCGCTGATCCTCACCCAGGAGCAGCAGCCGGATCTGGTGGTGCTCGACTGGATGCTGCCCAAGGTCTCGGGGATCGAGGTCTGCCGCCGCCTGCGCCAGCGCCCGGAAAGCCGCAACCTGCCGATCCTGATGCTCACCGCCCGCGGCGAGGAGAGCGATCGGGTCCGCGGCCTGGACACCGGCGCCGACGACTACGTCGTGAAGCCCTTCGCCATGACCGAGCTGACCGCCCGCATCCGCGCGGTCATGCGCCGGATCCGGCCGGGTCTGGCCGAGGATCGCGTGACCTTCGGCGACATCGTCATCGATCGCGTCGCCCACCGGGTGAAGCGCGACGGCAAGGAAGTCCACCTCGGACCGACCGAGTTCCGCCTGCTGGATCACCTGATGCAGTACCCGGGCCGGGTGTTCAGCCGCGAGCAGCTGCTGGACGCGGTCTGGGGCAGCGACGTCTATGTCGAGGCCCGCACCGTCGACGTGCACATCGGTCGCCTGCGCAAGGCTCTGAACCGCGACAGCGACATGGACCCGATCCGCACGGTGCGCTCGGCCGGCTACTCGCTGGACCTCGAAGGCTAGCGTCCGCCTACGGCAGCACCGTCAGCAGGTGCTGCCGCACGGCGCACATGCCGTTAATGCGCTTGTGCTCCGTCAGCCCGATGAACGGCCCCTTGCCGGTGAAGGTCTTGGGCTGGACGGTATAGGTCTGGACCAGCGTTTCCGGCGCTCCGGTCGTGAACGAACTTTCCACCTTCACCTTCAGCGCCTTCGTTCCGCTGTTGCAGAGATAGACGTTGGCGGGCTTGCAATAGTCCGACGCGTCAACGGGCCGGTCGCCGTAGCAAGCGTAGGCCCCGCCGTCGTGGATGATCATCCCCGCGCCCAGGGTCACGCCGTCGCAACCGCCCAGCAGCAGGAGCGCGATCAGGCCGGCTCCGATTTTCCAGCGCGCCCGCATCAGTTCGGAACCTTTATGCAGCCGCGCGGCGTCTGGAACAGCGTCGCCTGGGGCGTTGAGGTCACCTGCCGGATCACGCCGCCCCAGTCGTTGTGCAGATCCGGATCGTCGATCACCAGCAGGGTCGCGGTGGTGGACGGCGTCAGGGTCAGGGTGGCGCCCTCTCGCCGGAGAGCGAAGCTCACCTCGTCCGGCACATCGACATGAAGACCGATCGGCCTCCCCGTCAGGAGCAGGTCGATCCTGGCCGTGATCCGACAGGCCGCGCCTGCATTGCGCCAGATCTCTCCCGTCCGCACCGTATCGCCGCGGCCGCAGGGATCGTCCTTGACGTTAAACGCCGTCATGAGTTCGGCCTTGGTCACGCGAGCGAGGCTCGGGTCCGCGAAACGGCTTCGCATGCGCGCCAATCCTGACGAGATCGCGGGATCCTTCGGCGCCTCGGCGCAGTACTGGGTCGGCGCGGCGCCGCAGGCCCGGCTGCACTGATACTTCCCGAAGTCCAGCGCCGTCGAAGCGCCGCGAGCGGCCCCCTGCCCGGGAGCGGCGACGTAGCTGGCCAGGACGGCGCCGGCGGCCACGACCGTGAGCGCGATCAGGCGGCTGCTCATCGTGCGCTCCTCCGCTTGATCCAGGCGCAGGTGGTCCCCGCCCGCTGATCCGGGGCGACTGAAATGATCTTGAGTTCCAGTGCTCCCGTTGCGGAGCGTTGGAGCACGGCCGACAGCGGCTTGATCCGGATCGAGGGCGGAACCCCGGCGGGCGTGGGCAGCGACGCCGAGCCCAGATCACCCAGGGGGCCCGTCGCGGCCTGGCGGATGCTGTCCTTGGCCTGCTCTTGAAGATCACGGACCAGTTCGACGCCGACGTGGCCGAACGCGAGGCCGCCGCCGATCATGCCGAGCAAGAAATCCTGCTCGGGACTGGTCGACACCTTCACCACCGGCTCGCCGCCCTCGAAGGCGATCTGGTCGCCCCGGACCACGGCTCGGATCGGCGTTTCGATCGCCACCCGCGCGCCGGCCGCGCGGAATCCGCCGCCGATGCCGGGACAGACACGTCGCTCGGCGACGAACCCCAGCCGCAAGGTCGTGGTCTCGCCCTGCGGGATCAGCTGGTACTCGTAGGAATGGGCGTTCTTCTCGCAGCTCAGGCGAGCCTGGAACGCCTGCCAGGCGGATGTCCGGTGGATCAGGCCGGGCAGGTCCTGCTCGATGTGGCTGATATCCACGGTCGAGGTCAGCTTGACCGACACGCTCTCGGGATCGGCGGGTCGCTGCTCGATCAGAATATGGGTCCTGCTGGCAGGTGAGACCAGGCGGGGCTGAAGGGCCGGGTTGGGCGGCGGCGGGACCCGCCTCAGTCCGCCCGCGAGCAGCGGTCCGCGATCCAGACCCGGAACGACCGCGACAGCAGGCTGAGCATACTGCGCCTGGGTCGTGATCTGGGCTTGAACGGGCCAGGTGCAGCCCTGGGCCCACGCCGCCGGCGCGGGCAATATCGCCACCGTCCAGCAGAGCGTCGTGCGCCAAGCCTTCATCGCCCGCATGCCCCCTTCACCTGGACCGCTAGAAGAACATGGTTATGCGATCGATGCGAGAGTAACGTCGCCGCCGCTTGACCCCGCGCCCCTCGCGGGTCAAAGGCGCGCCATGAACATCCTGCTCGTCGGTTCCGGCGGTCGCGAACACGCGCTGGCCTGGAAGATCGCCCAGTCTCCGCTCTTGAAGCGGCTCGTCGCCGCGCCCGGCAATCCGGGCTTCGCGAGCCTTTGCGAGACGCGCCCGGTCAGGGTCACCGACGTGGATGGCCTGGTCACCCTGGCGCAGGAGATCGCGGCCGACCTGGTGGTCGTGGGCCCCGAGTCCTCGCTGGAGGTCGGCCTTGCCGATCGCCTGGCGGCCCTGGGCATTCCCTGCTTCGGCCCGACCGCCGCCGCCGCCCAGCTGGAAACCTCGAAGGCCTTCACCAAGGACTTCTGCGCGCGCCACAGCCTGCCGACGGCCGCCTACGGCGTGTTCGAGACCGCGGACGACGCCGGCCGGTTCCTGGACGCCCAGACCGCTCCCTATGTGATCAAGGCCGATGGCCTGGCCGCCGGCAAGGGCGTGGTCATCGCCCAGACTCGTGAAGAGGCCGACGCCGCCATCGCCGACATGCTGGGCGGTCGCTTCGGCACGGCCGGCGCCCGCGTGGTGGTCGAGGAGTTCATGCACGGCGAGGAAGCCTCGTTCTTCGCCCTGTGCGACGGCGAGACCGCGATCCCCTTCGGCTTCGCCCAGGATCACAAGCGGGCCTACGACGGCGACCAGGGTCCGAACACCGGCGGCATGGGCACCTACAGCCCCGCCCCTGTCCTGACGCCCGAGCTGGCCAGACGCGCCTTCGACGAATGCGTCCTGCCGGCGGTGAAGGGCATGGCGGCCGAGGGCAATCCCTATCGCGGGGTCCTCTACGCCGGCCTGATGCTGACCGAGACCGGCCCGCGGCTCGTCGAGTTCAACGCCCGCTTCGGTGATCCGGAATGTCAGGTTCTGATGCTGAGGCTGGCGGACGACATCGTCCCCTACCTGCTGGCGGCGGCGACCGGGACGCTCTCCTCCAAGCCGGCGCCGAAATGGCGCGACGAGAGCGCCATCTGTGTCGTCTACGCCGCCGAGGGATATCCCGACGCTCCGGTCTCGGGCGCGGAGATCAGGGGCGCCGAGGCCGATTTCGGCGCCGAGGCCGTGGTCTTCCATGCCGGCACGAGCCGCGACGTCGACGGCGCACTGCGCGCCAGCGGCGGCCGTGTGCTGAACGTCTGCGCGCTCGGCGCCACGCTGCACGAGGCTCGCGACATCGCCTATGCGGCGCTCGGCGCCATCGACTTCCCGGGCGGCTTCTACCGAAATGACATCGGATGGCGGGCGCTCTAGCCCCCATTTGGCATCCGGTGTCTGGCCCTCTAGCTCCGCGCCGCAAGTCTCGCTAAAGGGCGCTCGGGGGGAGACTCAATCTGAGGGCGTCGTGAAGTTCGACCTGTTCCTGTTTTTGAAGTGTCTGTTGGGTTCGGGCCACGAGTTCACGAACAGCAAGTCGAAGCGCGGCTTCATGACCTGCACGAAGTGCGGCTACAGGCGTCGCTGGAAGTAACCTCAGGGCATCCTTGCGCCTTCCGCGCCAGCCCCTAAACTCGCGCGCTTCAAACAAGCGTACGAACGGGGAAACGCTGATGGCCGACGCCGCGCCCTCCGCCCAGGAGCTCAACTCCGGCACCAAGCCGGTCGACGAACGGTATCGCCTGGACGAGGCCAAGCTGGAAGCCTGGCTCAAGGCCAATGTCGAGGGCTTCCAGGGACCGCTGGAGATCCGTCAGTTCAAGGGCGGGCAGTCGAACCCGACCTACCAGCTGGTCACGCCGAACCAGCGCTATGTCCTTCGCCGCAAACCGCCGGGCAAGCTGCTGCCGTCGGCGCACGCCGTCGATCGCGAGTACCGGGTCATCGAGGCCCTGGGCCGCACCGGCTTTCCCGTCGCCAAGGCCTACGCCCTGTGCATGGACGAGGACGTCATCGGCACCATCTTCTACGTCATGGACAGCGTCGACGGCCGGATCCTCTGGGACCTGACCCTGCCCGACTCCCAGCCGAACGATCGACGGGCGATCTACCAGGCCCAGATCGAGACCCTGGCCCGCCTGCACAACACCGACTACGAGGCCATCGGCCTGGGCGACTATGGCAAGCCCGGCAACTACTTCAGCCGGCAGATCGACCGCTGGACCAAGCAATACAAGGCCTCCGAGACCAGCAGCATCGCCTCGATGAACCGGCTGATGGAATGGCTGCCGGCGACCACTCCGACCGATGACGACCGCACCTCGATCGTCCACGGCGACTATCGTCTGGACAACATGATCCTGCACCCGACCGAGCCGAGGGTCGCCGCGGTGCTCGATTGGGAGCTGTCGACCCTGGGCAACCCGCTGGCCGATTTCAGCTACTTCCTGATGCACTGGGTGATGCCGGGCGGCGAGCGGACCTCGCTGGGCGGCATCGCCGACCCGAAGGCCTGGGGCATTCCGACCATCGAGGAGGCCGTCGAGCAGTATTGCGCCCTGACCGGGCGCAGCGGCCTGCCGGACCTGGATTGGTACTTCGCCTACAATCTCTTCCGCCTGGCCGGCATCTGCCAGGGAATCGTCGGTCGGGTTCGCGACGGCACCGCCGCCAGCGCCCATGCGCAAACCATGGAAGCTCGCGTGCCGATCCTGGCCGACGCGGCGCTGAGCTTCGCCAAGAAAGCAGGAGCATAGGGTAATGGCCTGGGGGGTTAAGCAGACGGTTCTCGGCGGCGTACTGGCCGCGGCCGTCGTCGCCGGCGTCGCGATGGCGCAACAGGGTCAGGGCGCCGCCGCGCCGCAGCTGACCTACGTCCAAGCCGGACGATTGCTCGCCGATCCGGCGGGCGGCAAGGTCGAGACCAACAAGACCCTGGTGCTCCAGGACGGCAAGGTGCTGCGCATCGAGGACGGCTTCACCTCGGCGCCGGGCGCCAAGGTCGTCGACCTGCAGGACAGCTTCGTGCTGCCGGGCCTGATCGACAGCCACGTCCACCTTACGGGCGAGAGCAATCCCAACCAGCGGCTGGAGCGGTTCACCAAGACCAAGTCGGACCTGGCCCTGGACGGCGCGTCCAACGCCCTGAAGACGCTGCGGGCGGGCTTCACCACGGTCGCCGACCTGGGCGCGCCGAACGAGTCGATCTTCGCCCTGCGCGAGGCGATCCGGACCGGCCGAGCGCCGGGTCCCCGGATCATCGCCTCGGGCTCGGCGGTGTCCGTCCACGGCGGCCACGGCGACCCGGCCAACGGCGTGCCGGAGGAGCTGATCCACGTCTACCGCCCGGAGTCGGTGTGCTCCGGCGCTGACGATTGCCGCCGCGCGGTGCGCGAACAGGTCCGCTCCGGCGCCGACATCATCAAGATCACCGCGACCGGCGGCGTGCTGTCCCAGACCGCCGCCGGCCTGGCTCAGCAGTTCTCCGAAGACGAGCTGAAGGCCATCGTCCAGGCCGCCCATTCGATGGGCCGCAAGGTGACCGCCCACGCCCACGGCGGCGACGGCATCAACGCCTTCCTCAAGGCGGGCGGCGACTCGATCGAGCACGGCACCTACCTGGACGCGGAGTCCCTGAAGCTGTTCAAGGCCAACGGCGCCTGGCTGGTCCCGACCCTGATGGCCGGCGACTTCGTGGCCCGGGAGGCGGCGCGGCCGAACACCTATTTCACGCCCGCCCAGCGCGACAAGGCGCTGCAGGCCGGCCCGCGCATGCTGGACATGGCTCGCCGCGCCCACGAAGGCGGGGTGAGGATCGCGTTCGGCACCGACAGCGGCGTCTCGGCCCACGGCGACAACGCCGGCGAGTTCGCGCTGCTGGTCAAGGCCGGGCTGACGCCGCTGGAAGCCATCCGCACGGCCACGGTCGGCGCCGCCGAACACTTCGGCCTGTCGAACGAGATCGGCTCGCTGGCTCCCGGCAAACAGGCCGACCTGATCGCGGTCAAGAACGACCCGCTGGCCGACGTCACCGAACTCACCCGCGTGCGCTTCGTGATGAAGGGCGGCAAGGTGTTCAAGGAGTAGGGACAGACGGATGCTCCCCCCTGGGGGAGCTGTCGGCGCAGCCGACTGAGGGGGTCCATGCCATCCCGGCAGACCCCCTCCGTCTCGCCTATGGCGAGCCACCTCCCCCAGAGGGGAGGACCCGTTCCAACATCGCCAGCACCGCCGCCTCATCCTCGAAGGTCGCCTTCACCGGCCACATCGCGATGCGGTCGCGCCATTCAAGCGGCAGGCGGACCCAGTCCTTCTCCGTCGTGACCAGCCCGGCGTCGAAGTCCTGCGCCCGGCGGACCAGCGCCTTCAGCGTCGCCTCGTCGAACGCTCCGTGATCCGGAAACGGCGCGAAATCCTTCAGGTCGCAGCCGGCGGCGACCAGCGCCCGCTCGACCTTCCAGGGTTTGCCCACGCCGGCGAAGCCGACCTGCGGCCCCGCAGGCGGCGGAGCGGCGGGCTCCAGCCGCGCGACCAGCACCGGCGTGTCGCCGAACTGGGCCAGCAGCAGCGGATCGGGCTCGTCCAGGTCCGCCGGCAGCAGCAGGACCACCGCATCGGCCCGCGCCAACCCGACCTCCAGCGGCTCACGCATCGGCCCGGCGGGAAACACCCGGCCATCGCCGAACGGCCATTCGTCGTTGCGCGTCTCGCCGTCGACCACGACCAGAGACAGGGTCTTCTTCAGCGAGGGATTCTGGTGGCCGTCGTCCATGACCACCGCCTGAGCGCCATCCGCCTTGGCTGCCTTGGCGCCGGCGGGACGGTCGGCGCTGATCCAGATCGGATAGCCGGTCGCCAGCATCAGCGGCTCGTCGCCGACGTCGGCGGCGGTATGGACGTCCGGATCGACCTTCAGCGGGCCCTTCAGCCGGCCGCCATACCCGCGCGACAGGCCATGCGCCGCCACGCCCTGCTCGGTCAGCAGCCGCAGCAGCTCGCGCACCACCGGCGTCTTGCCCGTGCCGCCGGCGGTCAGGTTGCCGACGCAGATCACCGGCAGGCCGGCGTCTTCGGGGACCGTCTTGGCGATCCGGTTGGCGGTCACGGAAGCCCAGATCCAGGATAGCGGCGTCAGCAGCATCCGCCGGACCCGTCCGGGGCCCCGGTCGCGCACGTACCACCAGCGCGGCGTGGAAAGCTTCATGGCAGGAACCCGTCCAGTTCTTTCCAGGCCCTGTCCAGGGTGTCCGCGCGGGCGCGGGCGAAGGCGCGGGCCGTAGCGCCGATCCTCCGGCCCAAGGCCGGGTCGGCCAGCAACCTCTCCAGCAGCCGACCCAGGTCGTCGCCGTCCCGCGCCAGGACCGCCGCCTGTTCGGCCAGCATCTCGTCGTAGACGTCGGTGAAGTTGAAGGCGTATGGGCCCGTCACGGGGGGGACGCCCAGCCGCGCCGGCTCCAGCGGATTGTGGCCGCCGATCCCCTCGACGAAGCTGCCGCCCATCACCGCCAGCGCTGACAGCCGGAACATCAGCCCCATCTCGCCCAGGGTGTCGGCGACGTAGACGTCGAGGTCAGACGCCAAGGCCTCGTTCTGCGACCGTCGCGCCACCGACAGGCCCGCCTGCCGCAGCAGGCCGGCGACGTCCTTCCCTCGCTCGGGATGGCGTGGCGCGACGATCAGTAGCGGTTTCGGCGTCCGCGCCGACAGACCGCGGAACGCCTCGAGGACGGCCGACTCCTCCCCCGGATGGGTGCTGGCGGCCAGCACGACCGGGCGGTCGCCGACAGCGGCGCGCAGCCGCGTCAGTTCATCCTCGTCACAGGCCAGCGGCTCGCCGATGAACTTCAGATTCACCTGCGGCCCTGCCGCCACGCCGAAGCGGCCGATGCGTTCGGCCGTCGCCCGGTCCTGAGGCAGGATGGCGTCGAAGGTGGCGAGCAGATCTCGCGCCAGCCTCGGCGCGCGCCGCCAGCCCTTGGCGGTCTTCTCCGTCACCCGCGCCGACAGCAGGATCAGCTTCGCCCCCAGGGCGTCGGCGCCCAGGATCAGATTGGGCCAGAACTCGCTCTCGACGAAGACCGCGACGTCGGGCCGCCAGTGCCCCAGGAACCGCCTCGCCGCGCCCGGCGTATCCAACGGCGCATACTGATGGACCGCCCCCGCCGGCAGCCGTCGCGCCAGCAGGCCGGCCGAGGTCACCGTGCCGGAGGTGACCAGCACCGCGACGTCCGGCCGCCGCTCGCGCAGGCGCTCGATCAGCGGCAGGACCGACAGGCTCTCGCCGACGCTGACGGCATGGAACCAGACCAGCGGCCCCGCCGGTCGCGCGACCGAGGCCTGGCCCAGCCGCTCGGTCAGCCGCGCCGGATCCTCTTTGCCGCGCCTGGCCCGCCGCCGGAGAATTCCCGGCGTGAAAGGCTCCAGCAGCGTGGTCGCCAGCTGGTAGAGGGTCGGGACCTTCGTCAAGCGTCAGACCACGTGCGACGGCGCGAGCTGGCAGGGATGGCCGCCTTCGCCGGTCTCGACCTGCAGGGTCGGGTGCCCGATGCCGAACGTCTTCTGCAGGCCGGCGGCGACCTCATGCAGGAACTGGTCGCAGTCGGCGTTGTCCGGCCGGATCAGATGGGCGGTCAGGGCTGTCTCGGTGGTGCTCATCGCCCAGACATGCAGGTCGTGGACCTCGGTCACCCCGGGCTGGCTGGCCAGCCAGGCCTTCACCTTGGCGGTGTCGATCCCGCGCGGCGCGGCGTCCAGCGCCAGGTCCAGCGAGTCCCGCAGCAGGCCCCAGGTGCCGATGACGATGACCAGCGCGATCAGCAGGCTGACGGCCGGATCGACCCACAGCCAGCCGGTGACCAGGATCAGCAACCCGGCCAGCACGACGCCGAGCGACACCGCCGCGTCCGCCGCCATGTGCAGGAACGCCCCCCGGACGTTGAGATCATGGTGGCCCTTCATGAACATGAGGGCGGTGGCGGTGTTGATGACCACGCCGATCGCGGCGACGACCATCACCGGTCCAGGCTGGATCGGGTCGGGCGAGCCGAAGCGGCGCACCGCCTCCCAGACGATCGCGCCCACCGCCAGCAGCAGCAGGCCGGCGTTGGCCAGCGAGGCCAGGATGGTGCCCTTGCGATAGCCGTAGGTCCGGCGCAGCGTCGGCGCCTTCTTGGCCATCTCCGCGGCGGCCCAGGCCAGCAGCAGGCTCAGGACGTCGGACAGATTGTGCCCCGCGTCCGCCAGCAGGGCGAGCGAACCGGTCCACAGCCCGGCCGCCGCCTCGGCGACCACGAAGGCGATGTTCAGCCCGGCGCCGATCGCGAAAGCCCGACCGAAGTCCGCCGGCGCATGCGAATGCCCGCCCAACCCATGCGAATGACCGTGCCCATGCGCGTGGTCATGATCATGCGAATGGTCGTGATCGTGGTGGGAATGATCGTGCGCCATGGCCTAGACTCTCACCGGCCGCCCTGGCCGTCCAGCAGCGCCTCGGCGCGCTCGGTCACCGCGGTCAGCCGTGCCGCCCATTCGCCGGTCAGCGCCTCCAGGTCGTCGTCGCGCCCGGCGTAGACCGGGCCGTCCCAGACCATCGCGCCCCTGGAGAACGGCAGCGGGATCAGCGTCCGGTCCCAACTGCCGATGCGGATGCAGGGCTTGCTGGCCAGGCCGACGAAGATCACCGGCGCGCCGGTGACGCGGGCCAGCGTCGGCGTGCCCAGCTGCATCACCTCGGCCGGACCACGCGGGCCGTCCGGCGTGATGGCGACGCCGCCGCCGCCCTTCACCCATTTGATCATGTCGCGGAAAGCCTGCTCGCCGTGCTTGTTCTTGCCGGGGTCGGAGGACTTCTTCGAGGAGCCGCGGATCGAGGGGAAGCCGATCTGCTGCACGGTCAGAGCGATGAACTCGCCGTCGGACGAGCGGCTGATCAGGGCGCGCATGTCCTGGCGGGCGCGGCTGCCGTCGGCCTCGACCCTGGCCTGGGGCCAGCTCTGCGGGGCCAGCGGGATGCGGGCGTGCCAGAAGCACAGAATGGCGCCGCCGGGCGTCTTCCAGACCTGCTCGGCCATGTCCTGGCCCTCGCGGGTCCAGCGCAGGGTGGCGTAGCAGAGGCGCAGCCAGGTCGCGAAGAGGAAGGCCAGGAAGCGCTGGACGGCGGCGGAACGGTAGAGGGCCTTCAATTACTCAGCTCCGGTCGGCTCGGTGTCGAGATCCTGGGCGCGCGCCAGGCGGGCGTAGAGACCGCCGCGCTTGCGGGCCAGGGCGGCATGGGCGCCGCTCTCGACGATCCGGCCCTTGTCGATGACGTAGATGCGGTCGGCGCCCTTCACCGTCGACAGGCGATGGGCGATCAGAATGGTCGTGCGGCCGGCCATCAGCTTCTCGAGCGCCGCCTGGACCTGGGCCTCGCTCTCGGTGTCGAGCGCGCTGGTCGCCTCGTCCAGCAGCAGGATCGGCGCGTCCTTCAGGAAGGCCCGGGCGATGGCGATGCGCTGGCGCTGGCCGCCGCTGAGCCGCGCGGCGCCCTCGCCGACCACGGTGTCATAGCCCTGGGGCAGCTCCAGGATGAAGTCGTGGGCGGCGGCGCGGCGCGCGGCCTCCTCGATCTCGGCGTCGCTGGCCTCGGGCCTGGCGTAGGCGATGTTGGCCCGCACCGTGTCGTCGAACAGGAACGGCTCCTGGGTGACCAGGGCGATGCGCGCGCGGAGGTCGGCGATGGCGACCTCGCGGACGTCGACTCCGTCGATGGTCACCGCCCCGGCGCTGACGTCGTAGAAGCGCGGGATCAACGACAGGACGGTGCTCTTGCCGCCCCCCGATGGTCCGACCAGGGCGACCATCTCGCCCTGTTTGGCCTCCAGCGAGACGTCGTCCAGGGCCGGCGCGCCGCCGGCGTAGTTGAAGCCCACGGCCTCCAGCCGGATATGACCGCCGCCCGCCGCGGGGAACGGGCGCGGGTGGGCGGGCTCGACCACCTCGGGCTCGACGTCCATCGCCGCGAACAGCCGCCGGGCGGCCGCACCGCCCTCGGCGAAGACCGTCTGCAGGTTGGCCAGCTGGCGCAGCGACTGGCCGGCCATCATCAGGCCGAGGATGAACTCGAGCAGCGCCCCGGCGGTGATGCCGCCATGCTGGGCGCGCCAACCGGCGTAGAGGAACACGGCGGCCACGACGACCATGCTGATCAGCTCGGTCACCGGCGCGGCGCGCGAGCGGGCGTTGGAGCCCTTGATCAGATGCTTCTGGCGACGCTCGACCACGGCGGCGACGCGCGCCTCCTCGTAGTCCTCGCGGTTCTCCATCTTGACGATGCGGATGCCGTCGAGGGCCTCCATGATCGCCGAGGCCAGGGCCGAGGTCTCGCCCATGGCGCCGGTGGCGGCCTTGGACGCCCGCTTGGAGAAGCGCTGCATCAGCACGCTCGCGGCCGGGGCGATCAGCACCACCGCCAGGGTCAGCCACAGGTCGTTGCGAGCCATGGTGATCAGCGCGCCGACGACGATCAGGACCTCGCGGGTGTAGTTGACCACGCCGCTGGTGGAGGCCTCGCGGATCAGGCCCGCGTCATAGAGCATCGAGGCGATGTACGAGCCGGAATGGGTCGTGCGCAGCCGCGCCAGGTCGGCGCGGATCAGCCGGCCGAACAACTGGACCTGCACCGCGCCGACGACCCGGTTGCCGATGCGGTTGATCAGCGTCGACTGCAGGATCTGGAACAGCGCCCGCCCCACCGCCAACGCGACGATGGTCAGGGGAATCACCACGATGGCGCCGGCCGTACGCGCGGTGACGAGGTCGTCGACCGCCGGCCGGATCATCTGCAGCAGCTTGGTGTTCAGCGCCGCGATCACGCCGGCGCACAGCAGCGCGACCACGAGCCCCGGCCAACGCGGCTTCAGGTACTCGCGCCAGACCCGCGCGATCAGGGCGCGGCTGGAGAGTTCGGCGGGCGCGGACATGGACGGGAGAATCGGCCTTTGAGTTTGCGTTCGGCGCTGACGGCCCTACTTAGGACGGTCTTCAATGGAGCGCCACTTGTCCACCCACGACCTTTCCACCGGCTGGGGCCGATTCAAGGCCTACTGGGGCTCGATCTGGGGCGACCACGCGTTCCTGCGCATCGGCTTCTCGAACGCGCACTGGATCGGTCCGGACATGGTGCGGGCCGCCCAGCCCTGGCCTTACCAGCTCAAGTACTGGAAGAAGCTGGGCATCAGGACGATCGTCAATCTGCGCGGCGGCTTCGACGCCAGCTTCTACGCGCTCGAGAAGGAGGCCTGCGAGCGGCTGGGCCTGACGATGGTCAACTTCGACATCACCTCGCGCGCCGTGCCGACCCGGGAGCAGGTGCTGGCGGCCCGGGACCTGTTCGAGACGATCGAGTACCCCGCCCTGATGCACTGCAAGTCCGGCGCGGACCGGGCCGGGATCATGAGCGTGTTCTATCGGCACTTCCATCTGGGCGTCCCGATCCGCGAGGCGAAGACGGAACTCGGCCTGCGCACCCTGCATGTGAAACAGGGCAAGACCGGCGTGCTGGACTACGTCTTTGAACGCTATCTGGAAGAGGCCGAGCCCAAGGGGATCAGCTTCATCGACTGGGTGCAGAGCGACGCCTACGACCCCGTGAAGATCAAGGCCGACTTCCAGGCGAGCTGGTGGGGGACGATGCTCACCGACAAGCTGCTGCGCCGCGAATAGCGGACGGTCAGACGGCCCGGTCGATGGCGGAGATCGTCGTCATGACGATGCCGAGAAACACGAACAGACCCGCGCCGAACAGACTTTCGACCATGAGGTGAGCCTCCCCTGATGAAGCGGCTCCCTAACGGCGTTCTGTGACGTGCGCGTGATTCCTGGATGACAGTTCGGGGATAGCTGGGGACATGCTCCGCGAAGCGGTGCGTGTCCCCTTGGTCCCCGCAAGCTTCCGCAGTCGGGGACACGCATCTTCGGAGCATGTCCCCTGTCATATCAGTGCTGGTAGTGCTCGCTCGACGGGTCCAGCAGCTTGTGGGCGTGGATGATGAAGTAGCGGGCGTGGGCGTTGTCGACGGTCGCCTGGGCCTTGGACTTCCAGGCGGCGTAGGCTTCGGCGTAGCTGGCGAACGCGCCGACGAAGTCGACCTGCTTCAGGTCGCGGAACTCGTTGCCCTGGACGTCCTTCAGTTCGCCGCCGATGACGATGTGGAGAAGCTGTTTGTCGCTCATGTGCGGGTGGCCCTTCCGCGGGTTGGTCAATTCGGGAGGTCGATATGCCTTACGCGCGCCAGGATCAACGGGTGCAGACCCGGAGCGGCGCAAATCACGCTCGGTTCCTTCGGAATCGGCCGGTTGTAGTGGAACTTTTCGCCCTTGTGGTCGGTGGTGACCGCGCCGGCCTCGGCGCAGATCAGGTCGGCGGCCGCGAGATCCCATTCGTTCTTGGCGCTCAGCGCCACCGCGGCGTCGAAGCGGCCGTCGGCGACCAGGCACATCCGATAGGCGATGGAGTTCCGCGTCTCGATATGCATTTCGGGCCAGGGCTCGCGCCAGGCCGGATGCCGGAACATGGCGGCGTCGCCCAGCATGCGGCAACCCTCGACCGCGTCGCAGGCGCTGGGTCGGATCGCCGCGCCGTTCAGGGTCGCGCCGCCGCCGGCCAGGGCCGTGTAGGTTTCGTCCAGCTCGGGCGCGTACACGACGCCGGCGACCGGTCGGCCGTCCTCAACCACGGCGACCGACACCGCCCACCAGGGCCGCTCCTTGAAGAAGGCGACCGTCCCGTCGATCGGGTCGACCACGAACAGCCGCCGCTTCGCCAGCCGTGCGGGATCGTCGGCCGTCTCCTCCGACAACCAGCCGTAGTCGGGCCGGGCGGCGCCGAGCGCCTCGCGCAGCAGTTTGTCGACGGCGATGTCGGCGTTGGTCACCGGAGAGCCGCCGTCCTTGGACCAGACCCGCAGACCCTCGGCCTTCATCCGCTGGGCCAGCGCGCCCGCCTCGCGGGCCACGGCTTCGATGAGGGCCAGGTCTTCCGTCATCGGCCGGCGATCGCCAGGCTGTCGACCAGCAGCGACGGACTGTTGGAGGCCCCGCGAAGCTCCAGGTCGGAGCCGATGACGAGGCGGCCGTAGATGTCGATCAGGTTGCCGGCGACGGTGATCTCGGTGACCGGATAGGCGACCTCGCCCTTCTCGAACCAGAAACCGGAGCAGCCGACCGACCAGTCGCCTGTGTTGCCGTTCAGCGAGGGGCCGAACATCGAGGTGATCAGCAGGCCGTCGCCGGCGTCGGCCATCAGGCCGGCCAGGTCGCGGTCGCCGGGCTCGACGGTCAGGTTGCTGGGCGCCACGCCGGGCGCGCCGGCCAAGCCGCGCGAGGCGTGGCCGGTGGTCTCCAGCCCCAGCTGCGCGGCCGAGGCGACGTTGAGCAGCCAGGTGGTCAGGACGCCGTCCTCAATCAGCGCCGTCTTCCGGTTGGCCACGCCCTCGTCGTCGAACGGCGAGGAGCCCAGGCCCCGGACACGATGCGGATCATCGGTGATGTTCACGCCCTTCGCGAACAGCGGCTGTCCCAGCCTGTCCTTTAGGAAGCTGGTCCCTCGCGCGATCGCCGGGCCGGAAATGGCGCCGATCAGCGGTCCGATCAGCGAGGTCGCCAGACGGTTCTCGAAGATCACCGGCGCGGTGGTCGAGGCGATCTTGCGGGCGTTCAGCCGCTGGACGGCGCGACGGCCGGCCTCGGCGCCGATCTCGGCCGCGCCCGGCAGGTCGGCGCCGTGGCGGGTCGAGCGTCCCTCGCCGCCCCGCTCCATGCCGCTGCCCTCGCCCGCGACGGCGGAGGCCGACAGCGAGAAGGCCGAGGCGCAATGCGGGCCGTAGAAGCCGTCGCTGGTGACCATGCGCCAGGACGAGGTCGACCAGGCGGCCGAGCCGCCGTCGGAGTTGGTCACGCCCTCGATCGCACGCGCGGCGGCCTCGGCCTCGCGAGCCTGGTCTTCCAGGCTCTCCGCGGACGGCTCGGCGTCGTCGTAGAGGTCGAGATCGGGCAGCGGCCCTTTCGCCAGGCGGTCCTTCGGCGCCAGGCCGGCGTAGGGATCCTCGGGCGCCAGCCGGGCCATGGCCACGGCCCGCTCGATCAGCTTGCAGCGGCCCTCGGCCGAGATGTCGGAGCCCGACACCGTAGCCTGACGCTTGCCGACGAAGACCCGCAGGCCCAGGTCGCGCGACTCCTCGCGCTCGACCTCTTCCAGCGCGCCCTCGCGCACGCCGATGGCAAGGGACTGACGCTCGGCGAAGACGGCTTCGGCCGCGTCGGCGCCGGCCTTGAGGGCGGCGGCGACCGCCTCGTGCAACTGGTTTTCGTCCATGCCCCGGTTATGGGGAGCCCGCGCGTCCGGGGCAAGGCTCCGCTTAGACGATGGCGGTGAACAGCGTGGCGGCGATCAGGAACACATAGGCCAGCCAGGTCAGGGTCATGCCGATCGAGCGGGCGATCGAAGCGCCGCCGCTGGTCGACAGCCCGACCGCATGGATCACCCGTCCGGCGAACAGGATCGCGCCGGCGATATGCACGAGCAGCGGCGACTGCGAAGCCACGTCGAGCACGATCAGGCCGGCGAGGCCGGCCGGCACATACTCCGTGGCGTTGCCGAAGGCGCGGACGGCCTGGGCGACCTGGGGCACGCCCTCGTCGCCGAGCAGGATCTTGTGCTTCTGGCGCTGGCGCACGACCAACGCCGACAGCACCAGCAGCAGCAGCAGATGCAGCCCGACCCAGAGGGACGCCGCATGGCCTAGATTGACGCCGTCCATGTCCGTTCCCCTCCGGTTCGCGACTCCGCGCGGATAGGGACGCTTTTCGCGCCCCAGCGCAACCGTCTTCCGTCAGGGTTCAGAATTCCGTCCAGTCGTCCTCGATCGGCTCGGGCTTGCGGGCCGCCGAAAGGCCCGCGCCGCCGGCGGTCCGGAGCGCCGGAACCGGCTGAGCCGCGGGCGCGGGGACCGGAGCGCGCGCCGGAGCCGGAGCCGGCGTTCGGGCGGCCGGCCTGGGCGTCGGGGCCGCGCGGGTCGCGCGGGTCGCCGTCGCCGCCTCGCCGATGCGGAAGCGGCTGACCAGTTCCGACAGGCCGGCCGTCTCCTGGGCCAGGGCATGGCTGGCGGCGGTCGATTCCTCGACCATGGCCGCGTTCTGCTGGGTCATCTGGTCCATGTGGTTCATGGCCGTGTTGACCTCGGCCAGGCCCGAGGCCTGCTCCTGGGCGGAAGCCGCGATGCCGGTGACCAGTTCGCTGATCTGGCCGACCTCGCCGACGATGCGCTGCAGGGCCTGACCGGTCTGGGCGACCAGCTTCACGCCCTGGTCGACCTGGCCGGAGCTGGCCGAAATCAGACCCTTGATCTCCTTGGCGGCCTCGGCCGAGCGCTGGGCCAAGGCCCGCACTTCCGAAGCGACGACCGCGAAGCCCTTGCCGGCGTCGCCGGCCCGCGCCGCCTCGACCCCGGCGTTCAGCGCCAGCAGGTTGGTCTGGAAGGCGATCTCGTCGATCACGCCGGTGATCTGGGCGATCTGCTGCGAGGAGGCCTCGATGACCCGCATCGCCTCCACCGCTTCGCCGACGACCTTGCCGCTGTGCTCGGCCCCCTTGCGGGCCTCCTCGACCACGCCGCGGGCGCGGTTGGAGCCTTCGGCGGTCTGTTTCACCGTGGCGGTGATCTGGTCGAGCGCGGCGGCGGTCTCTTCCAGGCTGGCGGCCTGCTGCTCGGTGCGGCGCGACAGGTCGTCGGCGGCCTGGCTGATCTCGCCCGTGGTCGAGCGGATGCCGGAGGCGTTGCCGACGATCACCATCATGGCGTCCTGCAGCTTGCCGATGGCGCCGTTGAAGTCGTCGCGCAGCTTCCGATAATCCTCTGGGAAGGCGGCGGTCAGGCGGAAGGTCAGGTCGCCCTGGGCCAGCTTCTCCAGGCCCTCGCCGACCGAGGCGACGACGAAGCGCTGCTCCTCCTCGGCGGCGCGGCGGATCTCGTCGTTGCGGCGGCGCTCCTGCTCGGCGGCGTCGCGCGAGCGCTCCTGTTCGGTGCGCAAGCGGCCGGTCTCGGCCAGGTCGTGGCGGAAGCCTTCCAGGGCGCGGGCGATGCCGCCCAGTTCGTCCGGCGAGTCCGTGCCGCGCACCGGCTCGTCGTAGCGGCCGGCCCCCAGGGCGGCCACCGCCGTGGTCAGGCGGGCCAGCGGCTGGCGCACGATCAGGTTGGTGGCCGACAGCAGGGCCGCCAGCACCAGGCCCAGGATCACCATGCCGCCGATCATCAGCGCCCAGGCCAGGCGATCGGCCGGGCCATTGATGGTCTTGGTCGGGATGTCGGTGACCAGGGCCCAGGTCGACCCCAGGCCGGCCAGCGGCGCCGGCGTGATCAGGCGCTCGACCTTGTCGCCTTCGGCGTTGCGCACCCCCTTGATCCGCACCGATTTCCCGCTGGCGATGGCCGCCTTGACCTCGGCCGCGCCCGGATCGGCGTAGTCCTTGGTCCGCAGCTTGGCGTCGGGGTGCGAGACCCACTTGGCCTCGGACGACAGCAGCATGACCTGGCCCGTGCCGAACGGCTTCATCTTGCCCAGCATGGTCGAGACGTCGCCCAGCGCCAGGTCGACCCCCGAGACGCCGATGATCTTGCCGTTCGAGAAGACCGGGTGGGCGATCGTCGTCATCAGGACCGGCTTGCCCTCGATGACGTAGGAATAGGGCTCGATGATCGCGATCTTGCCGCTCTGGAAGGCGTTCTTGAAATACGGCTCCTCGTAGTCGGTGCCGTTGTCGAGGGGCTCCATGATCAGCTTGCCGCCGGACTTCACCCAGTAGGGGGCGAAGGCCCCCTTGCTGTTGGAGCCCATCGCGGTATTGCCGACAAAGGCGGCGTCCTGCCCGTCGAAGGCGTCCGGCGACGCCATGAACCAGCTGGCCAGCACGATCGGCGAGGCGTTCGCGTTGGGCTGCAGCATCGTCATGATCGCGGCGCGGTCGCGCAGACCCGACTGGTGGGCGCCGCCAATCGCCGCGGCCATGCCGCGCACAGCGCCGGCGGCCTCGATCAGCTGCCCCTCGACGTCGGCCGCGGCCTGCTCGCCGAGCGCCTCGGCGTAGTCGCCGGAGAGGTTCTGCGCGACGCCGCGCGTATGCTGAGACACTGCAAACGCCGCCAGCAGCAACAGGACGCCGACGACGGCGCCGCCGGCGGTGAGCATCTTGCCGGCGACGGAAAGCCTTTGGAACGCGCGCATAGAGGAACCTCCCAGACCCGGAACCACGTCTAGGAGGAAGAGGCTTAACAGGACGCTTACTTTGAGAAATGCGCTCCTTTTGGAGAACTATTTCTCACGAGCGACCGGATACAGGCGGTAGTGCTGGTCGTAGAAGGGCGTCCGTTCGTAGAACCAGCTCAGGCGCGCGTCGCCGTCGGCGGCGAAGGCCGGATCGGCGGCGAGCTTGGCTTCGAACTCGGCCTTCAGCGCCGGATCGGCGGCCAGCATCTTCTCGGCCAGCGGCGCGACGGCGTAGGCCTCGATGTACTCGACCCGGTTCAGCACCTCGGGGAACATGCCCCAGGCGAAGAAGCTCTCGCCCGACTGTGGCTCGAGCAGCAGCACGACCACGTCGCCCAGCGGCTGGTCGGTCGAGACGCGGACCGAGCCGGTCGGGAAGGTCCAGTCGCGCGGCTCGGCCGTCACCTTGTCGACGGTGATCGGCACGTGGCCCTCGTTGGTCCCGCCCGAGACCTTCGCGTCCTCCAGCCGCAGCATCTCGACCGACACGGTCCTGGGCGCGGCCAGGGTCTCCATCTGGACGCCGTGGATCTTCAGCCGCTCGATCAGGTCCTTGCGATAGCTGGGCACCCAGTAGGCCTTCGGCCGCTTGAGGCTGAGCGTCGAGACCGAGCCGTAGAACGGCATCCGCCAGAGCTCCGGGTCGGCCTTGCCCAGCCAGCGGATCTCGGACCGACCCGAGGCGGGGCTGTCGTAGCGCTCGAACTGGATGCCCTTGAAGGCGCGGGTCGAGGACGGCTTGGTCTCGGGGTCGAAGTTGGCCAGGATCTCGGCCGGCCGCAGGGCGCGGTCCTGCTCGATCGCCGTGCGCAGGCCGGCGCCCTTGGCCGCCAGCAGCTTCAGCGCCTCCTCCAGGAAGACGTAGGTGCCCAGCACCCGCTGCTCGTGCGGCTTGAGGCTGTGGTTCTCGATCAGGATCGTCGGGACGTGGGCCGCCGAGCCCCAGCCGTTGGAGAACCGCTCGCCCAGGCCGCCGTCGCTGAGGCCCTTCTTCGGATCGCGGTCGTCGATGGCGAAGACCAGCTCGCCGGGGATGTGGCCCTGGGCCTCCAGCGCCTTGTAGACCGCCGGCTTGAACGCCGTGTCCAGCCACTTGGCCGAGGCCGGCGAGCGCGACCAGACGCCGTCCTCGCCATTGTACCCGAAGGTCACGTCGTACTGGTAGTCGATGCCGTCGGTGACGTGGATGTCGACGTACAGGTCCGGCCGGTACTTGTTGGTGAATGCCCGCACCGCCTGCATCTCGGGCTGGTCGAGCTTCATGTAGTCGCGGTTCAGGTTCTGGTTGGTGGCGGTGTTGCGCCAACCCTGGATCCGGGGGCCACGCTGGTTGGGCCGCGAATAGGCGCCGGCGCGCTCGTGGCCGTCGACCGACAGGATCGGGATCAGGATCAGGTTGACCTTATCCAGCAGCCCCGACTTTCCGTAGAAGGCGATGTCGCGCAGCAGCATCATACCGGCGTCCTTGCCGTCGATCTCGCCCGGGTGGATGCCGGCCTGCGCCAGCAGCAGCGGCTTCTTCGGGTCGAGCGTCGCCCCATCCTTGCTGGCGATCACCGCGTAGATCGGCCGCCCCTCCGGCGAGACGCCGAACGGCTCGATGCGGATCAGGTCGCTGGCGGCGTCCAGCCTGTCGAACCAGGCGCGGGTGTCGGCGTAGTTGGGGCTGAAGTCGTGCGCCGGATCCTGCTCGAAGGCGCTGGCCCAGGGGTCGGTCGCCGGCCGCAGCAGCGCGCGGCTCTTGCCGTCCCACGCGGGCGCCGGCGGCAGGAAGGGCTGGTCCCACGGCTTGGCGTTGGGAATCGCGTTGGTCGGCTGGGACATGGCGGGGCTCGACATCAGGAGGGCCGCGACGACGGCGGCCGCGAGGGGCGTGCGCATGGTGGGAGTCCTAGGACGATTGGGGCGAGGCCGCCAGCGGGCGGATCACCGTCGGGGCAGGCTGAGAGCGGGCTGGTTCACGACCTTGCCTTCCTCCGAGACGATCGGCGTCGGGTTCAGGCCGGACATGACCGCAATGGTCAGATACACGGCCGTGTGCAGCCCGATCAGCGCGCCGAACAGCCAGGCGCGGCGGGTGAAGGCGGCCGGAAGCACCAGCAGCAGGTACAGGCCGACGGTGACGCCGTACGCCGTCGCCAGCCCCACCCCGCCCTCCCGGTTGAGGTTGACCGCCAGCAGCACCCCTACGCTGAGCAGGTTGGCCGTGACCAACAGCAGAATGACGACCCGCTTGTTGGCCCAGAAATGGTCGTCCAGCGACATCCCGTCCTCGATCTGATGCGGGAACACCAGCGAAGCCGCGACGAAATAGACCGTGGCGATGGCGAGGCCGACGACCAGCAGCCCGTAGCTGAACGGCAGATGCCGGAAGTTGGTCCAGGCCGAGTCCCAGAAACTGGCGATGTCGAGACCGATGAACAGCGCCAGCAGCGGCGTCAGCCAGCCGATGCGGATCTTCCGGCGGTGCTGGACCGCCGTCGCCACGCCCGTCGCGACCACCGCCACCGACAGGCCGAGCAGCAGGCCGTAGAAGCTGAAGAAGAATTCGAACGCGCTCACGGCGTCACTCCTGCACGGCCTTGGCGGCCGCCGTGCGGGCGGCCTCGGTGACGGGCCAGCCCGGCCCCTGGAACAGGGCCACGGTCCAGCGTCCGATGTGGTAGCCTTGATAGAGGACGAGCACGGCCAGCAGGGTCAGGACCACGCGCCGCCGCTGCGAGAGCGCGGCCGCCAGCGTGACCAGGCTGAAGAAGACCAGGCCGACGATCAGGCTCGTCGGCGGCTCGGCCAGCTGCCCGCTCAGCCCGGCGACCAGGAAGAACACCGCGGCCATGGCCAGGTTGGCGAGCATGACGCTGAACAGGACCAGCCGCTTGTGCCGCCAGAAGTGCTCATCGAGATTGTCGCCCGCCTTCAGGTCCTTCGGGAACACCAACGTGGCGGCGACGTAGAAGACACTGGCGACGACCAGCCCCAGCACCAGCAGCGCGAAGTTGTACGGCGCCTCCCGGAAGAAGGCCCAGGCCTGGTTCCAGAAGGTGGCGATGTCGATGGCCACGAAGATCGCCAGCAGCGGCGTCAGCCAGCCCAGCGTCACGTGGCGGCGCTCGTGCACGACCCGCGCGAAGCCGCCGACCAGCTCGGCCACCGAGAAGCCGAGCAGCAGCCCGTAGAAGCTGAAGAAGAACTCGAACGGACTCACCTCGCCCCCCCTGCCCGCGAGCGGCGTAGCCTAGTGGCGGAACCGAGGGCCGTCACCCGGCTGCGGCGCATTCGCCGCGGCGAGGTCTACATCCCGTCGGCGCGCAGCTCGGCCGCGACGGCCTCCTCGATCCATTTGGTCTCGGTCCAGCCGTAGTTGGACATCGCCGCCAGCATGGCGTCCGACGCCGGCAGGCGGCGGAAGGTCGAGATGTAGCCGTTCGTCCCGCCCGTATGACCCTGCAGCGTCAGGCCTTCGCGCTCGATGGACATCACGCCCAGGCCATACCGCGCCGTGGGATTGGCGGGCGAACTGGGACGAGACGACCGCGCCATCAGATCCCAGGTCTCCGGCCTCACCAGCGCCCCGCCGCGCAGCGCCCTGTCCAGAGCCAGGAAGTCGGCGACCGTCGCATGCACCGCCCCGGCGCCGAGCTGGACGAAGGAGTAGCTGGTCGCCGGAGTCCGGCCGGCCTCGCTCCTGTTGAACCCTGGCGCGAGCCGATCATCCGGAACGGAGCTCGGCCGACCGCCGCCCGGCGCGGGGATCGCCAGCTCAACCACCGCGTCCGCCATGCCGGCCGGCTTCAGCACCAGCCGTTCGAGCACGCGGTCGAAGCTCTCGCCCTCCACCCTGGCCGCCGCTTCGGCGAGCAGCTCATAGCCGAAGTTGTTGTAGCGGTAGGTCGCGCCCGGCGGCGTCTCGGGCCCAGGCGCGTCCTGCCCCAGGTCCGCGAGCACCCGGCGCATGGCGGCGGCGTGGTCGGTCTCGAACACCGCCAGCAGGGCCTCGGTCTTGTCGGGCAGGCCGGAGGTGTGATCGAGCAGCTGCCGGATCGTCACCGCCCGCCAGGCCGCCGGCAGGTCGGGAATGTAGGCCGCCGCCGGCGCGTCGAGCCCCATTCGCCCTTGCTCGACCAGCCGCATCACCGCCAGGGCGGTCAGCAGCTTGCTGATCGAGAAGATCTTGAAACGCGACGCGGGCGTGACGCCTTCACCGCAGCTGCGGCTGTAGGCGGGGACGCCCTTCACGGCGACCATGACCACGCCGCTGAAGCGACCGTCGGCGCACCGGACGGTCATCTCGGCGTCCAGCCGGCTGAAGGCGGGGACGGCCGCCAGGCTCGACGACACGCCGACCTGCAAGGCGATGGCCAGCGACAGCAGCAGGGGCGAAACGCGCTTCATGTCGGCTCTCGGAGATCCGCGCGATCCAGCGCGCTCCCCTGAATTTAAGGCCCGATTCGACGAATGTTGGGCCTATCGGCTGGCCAGCGTCCGGTCAGCCCTGGGTGACCGTGGCGTGGAGCTTCGACAGATCGCCTCGGGCCAGATCGGCGGCGTCGACGAAGACGAAGATCGGGTCGGCGTCGTTGATCCAGAGCCCCATCTCACGGTTCGAGTCGATCCGGACCAGCAGGCGCAGGGCGTCGACGCCCGCGTCGAAGGCGGCGCGGTTGTCGAGCAGCCAGCGGACGTCGTCGTCGCCCGCTTCGCTCCAGGGCCGATAGATCGAGCCGTTGGCGAGGCGGGACTGGATCGTCTTCAACTCCTCCCACTTCGCCCAGCTCTCAATGAAGGCGTAGCTCTTGAGGCTGGGGCGGCCGATCCGGCGCGCATGGGCGACCTGGCGCTGGTCGTCGCCCGCCCTGCCGAACCCTTGCCCGAACCATTCGCCGATCGCGCCGACCGGGCGTTCCACCAGCGCCCTGAGGAACGTCCAGACGTCGCCGTCCGGGAAGCGCGTCTCGAGCTCCAGTCCGGCGATCGCGCCTTGCGACAGGCCGATCCCGGACTGAAAGGCCGCGATCGATATAGGCTCAAGCAGTCCGATATAGGCGCCGAACTCCTCCGCCGGCGGCGACAGACGTTCCAGCGCCGCGCCTTCGGGCGTCAGGACGGCCAGCAGTTCGACCGGATCGGCGGCGCTGTCGATCTCGACCACGAACAGCGACAGCAGGCCGCTTTCGAGCGCCAGGTCCGAGCCGGTCCGGGCGCGGACATCGGCGAGATCGAACTGTCCCAGAAAGGCGGCCGGTCCGAACCGTCCGCGGGGCCAAACAGAGCCCGCAGGCAGGTCCGGCGCCCCGCCCAGCCGCGTCCCGCCGAGCGGAGCGCCGTGGGCCGACGGCCCCGCGATGATGTGGAAGACCGGCGCGGCCAGCGCGACGATCTCGGCCTCGGCCTCGCCGTATCCGACCCGCCGGACGAGGGCGCGGAGCTCCTCGAGGGTCAGGATCGGCGAGACGGAGGGAGTCTGACCGGCCGACGAGGCCGCCGCGGCCTTCCCTCCGAACAGACGCCTGAGCCAGTCGAGCATCGGCCTATTTCCAGATCGGCTTGCCGTCGCCGGGCAGGCCCAGCCGGCCCCACATGTCGGAGACGCGGTCGACCACGTCCTGGTCCATGCGGATCTGCTCGCCCCACTCGCGCTTGGTCTCGGGCGGCCATTTGTTGGTCGCGTCCAGGCCGATCTTGCCGCCCAGCCCGCTCTCGGGGCTGGCGAAGTCGAGGTAGTCGATCGGGGTGTTCTCGACGATGGTGATGTCGCGCGCCGGATCCATCCGGGTGCTGAGCGCCCACATCACGTCCTTCCAGTCGCGGGCGTCGATGTCGTCGTCCACCACGATCACCCACTTGGTGTACATGAACTGGCGCAGATAGCTCCAGACGCCCAGCATTACCCGCTTGGCGTGGCCCGGGTAGGCCTTCTTCATCGACACCACGGCGATGCGATAGCTGCAGCCCTCGGGCGGCAGCCAGAAGTCGACGACCTCGGGAAACTGCTGTTGGAACAGCGGGATGAAGACCTCGTTCAGCGCCTCGCCCAGCACGCTGGGCTCGTCCGGCGGACGGCCGGTGAAGGTGGTGTGATAGATGGCGTCCTTGCGCATGGTGATCGCGGTCGCCTGGAAGACCGGGAACTTCTCGACGCTGTTGTAGTAGCCGGTGTGGTCGCCGTAGGGGCCTTCGTCCTCGAACTCGTCGAGCAGGACGTGGCCCTCGATGACGATCTCGGCCTGGGCCGGCACCATCAGCGGCACGGTCTTGGCCGGCACGAGGTCGACCTTCGATCCGCGCAGCAGGCCGGCGAACTGGTACTCCGACAGGGTGTCCGGCACCGGGGTCACGGCGCCCAGGATCACGCCCGGATCGGCCCCGATCACGGCGCAGGCCGGCAGCGGGTCGCGCCGCCCCGCCTTCTTGTGGCGGCCGTAGTGCTGAGCCCCGCCGCGATGCGCCAGCCAGCGCATGATCGCCCGGTCCTTGCCCAGCACCTGCATGCGGTAGATGCCCAGGTTGAAGTCGTCCTCGCGGCTGTCGGACGGCCCTTTTGTCACCACCAGCGGCCAGGTGATCAGCGGCGCCGGCTCGCCCGGCCAGCAGGTCTGGACCGGCAGTTTGGAAAGGTCGATCTGGTCGCCCTTGAGAACGACCTCCTGGACTGGGGCCTTCTTGACGGTCTTGGGCCGCATGCTGAGCACGGTCTGGGCCAGCGGCAGCATCTCCATCGCGCCCTTCAGGCCGCGCGGCGGCTCCGGCTGGCGCAGGAAGGCCAGCAACTCGCCGACCTCGCGCAGCTCGCCCGCCGTGGTCCGCGGCTCGCCGCCCAGCGTCACGCCCATGGCGACGCGCTTCACATTGCCGAACAGGTTGGCCAGACAAGGCATCGGCGAGATCGAGCCGTCGGGCATCACCGGCTTCTCGAACAGCACCGCCGGCCCGCCATTGGCGAGCAGCCGGGTACAGATCTCGGTCATCTCGAGGACCGTGGACACGGGCTCGCTGACCCGGACCAGTTCCCCGTCGGCTTCCAGTTTGGCGATGAAGTCCCGCAGCGACCGATAGGCCAAGACAATAGCTCCCGTTACGCGCGGCGGAAGCTAGGGGGATGCGGGCGCGCTGTCACCCGTCGGCTTGCCGAAGCGGCCCAGCAGCCGGTCCAGCGCGACCAGCAGCACCGCCAGGACCAGGAAGCCCATGGTCATGCCCAGCATGTTGCGGACCACCAGGGCGTAGCCGAGCTTGGCCACGTCCAGGAACGGATAGGGATAGAAGCCGCTCAGCGCGCCATGGACCAGCGTCCAGATCCCGAACACCGCCGGGAAGCCCAGCCAGGCGATGGCCGCCGACCACGGCGTCTGGCCCTTCCGCACGAACAGCAGCCAGTCGAGGATGAAGGCGACCGGCATCCCGTAGTGCAGGGCGTAGTCGACGACCTTCTGCAGGCCCTGCGGATCCCAGCTGGCGCGTAGCACCAGATGGTAGACGGCCATCACCACGGTGATGAACAGCACGATGCCCCCGCGCACCGCCGGCCGGCCCCACCAGCGGCCGATCCCGTCGGGCGCGATGACCGGCAGGGTCAGGGCCAGCGCCGCCAGCAGATTGGTCAGGATCGTGAAGTAGCTGAAGAAGTTGACCGTCAGCCCCGGAATCTCGCCCGGCGACCGGCCCTGGATCATGAGCCAGTACTGCGCCGCCAGGGTCGCCCAACCGATGAGGGCGAAGACCACGCGGTAGGCTTTCATGACGCCCCTCCCAACCGGTGAGTTGAGGAGAGGCTAGGCCGGATTCGGGCGTCTCGGCTACCGGCGTTCGCCGAGATCCTTTGCGCGGTTCGAGACGCGGACCTGAGGGTCCGCTCCTCACCATGACGAACTCAGAGCTCGTCATGGTGAGGAGCGAGCTTCAAGCGAGCGTCTCGAACCACGCAACGCGCCTCCGCCGCGCTCTCACGCCCCGTCGAAGGCCTTTTCCATCGCCTTGGTCGCCAGCTGTCGCCAGCGCCGCTCGAGGAAGGCCCTCGCCTGCCCGGGATCGAGCGTCGCCAGCCGCGCCAGCACGATCGGATAGCTGCGGTAGTGGTCGGTGAAATGGAAGGTCGCGGGCTCGGCCTCCATCAGCATCTCGCGCTCGTCGAGGGGAACGCACTGCAGGACCGCGCTGTCGTCCTCGGCCCGCACCCGGGTGAAGAACTTGCCCCGCACCTTCCAGGACGGCAGGCCGTAGCTGGTCCCCGCCTCGGCTCCGGGAAAGGCCATGACGATGGCGGCGAATTCGTCGTGGGTCATCGGGCGATCATCCTGCGGCGGCGCGCGGTCCGAGCAGGATGATAGCCGCGCCGGCCAGGCAGACGCACGCGCCGATCACGTCCCAGCGGTCAGGACGCATGCCCTCGACCGCCCACAGCCAGCCCAGCGACGCCAGGATGTAGATGCCGCCATAGGCCGCGTAGGCCCGCCCCGCCGCCTCCGCCTCGACCAGGGTCAGCAGCCAGGCGAACAGGACCAGCGAGACCACGCCCGGCGCCAGCCACCAGACGCTCTTGCCCAGCCGCGCCCAGCTCCAGAAGGCGAAACAGCCGCCGATCTCGGCGAGGGCGGCCAGGCTATAGACGGCGAACGACTTCATGGGGTCTCCGGCTTGGGCGGCGCGCAGGCGTCGCTGGTCCAGACGTCCTTGTAGGGACGCTCGAAGCAGCGGCCCAGCCGTTCCAGGGCCGCGGCGTTCATGTCGTCGCCCGCGGTCTTGCGGGCGCGCAGCCTGGCGGTCGTCTCGACGAGCGCCGGGCGGTCCTTGACGAGAAAGGCGCGAACGCCGTCGACGTAGCTGTTCCAGTCGATGTGATAGGCGGGCGGCAGATCGGCGCGCCGGCCCAGAGTCACGACCCGCGCCGCCTCGCGCTCGTCGCCGGCGGACGCCAGGTACTGGGCCATGTGGAAGGCCATGATCGCCCGCTGCCCCGGCTCGGCCAGCGGACCGTGGGCGAGGTAGTCCTCCGTCGCCTCCGCGGCCTCGCGATAGCAGCCGGCCGCGCCCAGCGACCGGGCGTTGGACGGGAGGGTCGGCAGCTGGTCGAACTCGCGGAACGACAGCCTGCGGTTGGCCGCCTTGTCCTCGGCGGTAAGCGCGCAGGCCGCCCGAGGCGCAGCCGCCGTTCCATGGGCGGCCGGGTCGTGCGCCAGCAGCATCATCAACAGACCCAGCATCAGCCCTTCCCCTCCAGAAGGTCCGCCGTGACGACGACCCTGGCGTACTCCCCCTCGATGTTCGCCAGCGACATGTCGTGAACCTCCTGCGCGCTGCGCAGGAGACCGCGATGATCCCGTCGCGCGAAGGTGAAGCAGGCGTCCTCGACCAGCGACACCTCGAAGCCGAGGTTCGCCGCGTGTCGCACGGTGGTCTCGACGGAATTGTTGGTGATCACGCCGGCGACCGTCAACGTCGACACCCCCATCGTCCGCAAGCGCTCTTCCAGGCCCGTGTCGACGAAGGCGCTGTTGACCCGCTTCCCCACCACCGGCTCGCCGGGCAGGGGCGCGGCCTCCGGCTTGAAGGCATGCCCCGGCTGCCCTGGGCGATAGGTCGAGCCTGGCTCGGTCGAGTCGTGACGCACATGGATGACGGCCCGCCCCAGCGCCCGCCAGCGAGCCAGCAGGGCGGCGACATTCGTCTCGGCGCCGGGGTTGTTGCGCGGCCCGTCCCTCGCCCAGCGCGGATCGTCGATGGCCTGCTGCAGATCGATCAGCAGCAGCGCGGGGCCGGGATCATGGAGCGCTTCGCTCAACGGCTCGCCACCTCGGCCTTCGTGAAGAAGACGTTCTCGACCGACCCTCTGATCCGGCAGGTCACGTAGTAGGTGTCGGGCTTGTTGACGCTCTTGTCGGCGCTCTCGATCCCCTCGCAATCCGGCCGGGTGTCGAGCACGCGGCGGGCGCCCCGGTGCAGGATGTCGACGTCGGCCTTGGTCAGGCCGTACTCGCCGGGATTGGGGATGGCGTCCTTGGCGATCCTGGGGTCGACGGCGCCGTCGGGACCGGCGTAGGCGGGTTTGGCCGGCGGCTCCCGATCCGTGAGCTGGCTCGCCCTGGTCCAGCGCGCGACGAAGCCGTCCTCGACCGTACGATACCAGTCGCCCCGCTTCTCGAAGACGGTGAGCTTCTGCCCATAGTAGATGCGGTTGACCACCTTCCCGCCCGGGCTCTCGTGTTCGGTCGCGACGTCGGTCTTCACCCAATAGGTCCCCAGGCCCGCCTTCCGACGCTCCGCCTCGGCCCGCCGGCGTTCGGCGGCGGTCTGGCCGAAGGGCGGCTCCGCCGGTTTCGCCTCGGCCGCCGGCTCGGCTCGGTCCGCCGCGCCCTCACCGCCGCAGCCGGACAGAGCCGCCGCGACCGCCATCGCTCCGCACAGGCCCGCCATCCGGGTTCGCATGTCCGCCTCCCTCGCTCGTGGAGGCAGCATAGGACGAAGCGTCAGGCGTCGTCGCCCGCCGCGTGCTGGAAACAGACGCCGTACGCGTCCGGGTCGGCGAGGTACATCTGGCGCATGCCGTACGCCTGGGTCTGCGGCTGGCTCGGCGACAGGCCCTTGGCCACGAGCTCGGCGTAGAGCGCGTCCAGGCCGCCGTCGACGCTGATGTAGCTGCAGACGTCCCGGTGTCCGAGGACCCTGGCGGGGTCAGGCTGCGGCGGGCGCTCGTGCGCCTCGTAGGCGGTGTTGAGCATCAGCCAGGCGTCGCCCAGACGCAGAAGCCGCCAGTCCGGCGTCCCCTCGACCGAGGTGAAGCCGAGGGCGTCGCAGTAGAAGGCGAGCGACGCCGGCATGTCGAACACCTGGAGCAGCGGGCAGAGGTCGCGGGCCTGAACGGTCATGGTCTTCTTGTCCTCCCAGGCGCCGCGACGCCGCCGCGCCTACTTCGTGGTCTTCAGCGCCTCCGCCAGGCCCGGCGCGTACTCGGCTCCGTGCGGGACCTGGATGGTGGAGCCCTTGAGGCTGTCGCCGATCGGTTCCGCCCGCCCGCCGAGGCACTTCTCGAGGAAGGTCTCGGTGACGGCGTTGAAGGCGATGTTGTTCACCGGCCGGGCGAAGCCGTGGCCTTCGTCGGGGAACAGCACATAGGTCACCGGAATGCCCTTGGCCTTCATGGCGGCGACGATCTGGTCGCTCTCCGACTGCTTCACGCGAGGGTCGTTGGCGCCCTGGCCGATCAGCAGCGGCTTCTTGATCGCGTCCACGCGGGTGATCGGCGAACGGTCCTGCATCAGCTTCAGGCCTTCCGGCGTACGCGGGTCGCCGATGGCCTTGCGCCACAGGCTGAGGCCCGAGGTCCAGTAGGGCGGGAAGGTGTCGTACAGCGTCTTCAGGTTCGACGGTCCGACGATGTCGACGCCGCAGGCGAACTTGTCCGGCGTGAAAGTCAAGCCGACCAGGGTGGCGTAGCCGCCGTAGCTGCCGCCGGCGATGGCGACCTTCTTCGGGTCGGCGATCCCGGCCTTCTCGGCCCAGTCGACGGCGTCGATCAGATCGTCGTGCATCTTGGCGGCCCACTCGCCGTCCGACGAGCGGACGAAGGCCTTCCCGAAGCCGGTCGAGCCCCGGTAGTTGACCGACAGCACCGCATAGCCGCGGTTCGACAGCCACTGGTGCCAGCTGTTGTAGCCGTAGCTGTCCCGCGCCCACGGACCGCCGTGCACGTTCAGCACCATCGGCAGCGGCTTGTCCGGCCGGCCGTCGCCGTCCGCATCGCTGCCCGCCGGCAGGGTCAGGTAGGAGACCAGGGTCTTGCCGTCGCGGGACTTGATCTCGACCGGACGCATCGCCGCCAGGGTCTTGCCGGTCAGCGCCGGGCGGCTGACGAACAGCTGGGTCAGGGTCTTGGTCTTGCGGTCGAAGAGGTAGGTGGCGCTCGGGGCGGTCACCGGGTCGACGGCGACGATCCAGCGATCATCCTCGTCGGTGCGCGAGGTGACGCCGATCTCGCCCTTCAGCTTGCTGGACAGCAGGTCCATGTCGGTCTTGGCCGCGGGATCGGTCAGCGTCCACTCGGTCTTCAGATAGTTGACCGAGAAGCCCTGGAACCTGTCGGTCTTGGGGCTCCACAGCGCGCCCGCGACGTCGGCCTTGTCACTCTCGGCGATGGTGGTGAACTTGCCGCTGGCGTAGTCCTGGGCGACCACGGCCGCCTTGTCGCGGCCGCGGGTCTCGGTCCAGTACAGCGTCTTGCCGTCGCGCGAGAAAGCCATCGGGCCGGTGTTGTTGTCGACGAAGGACACGCTGGTGAAGGGCTGGGCCTCGGCCTTGCCGTCGACCACGCGGTAGTAGTCCACCCCGCCGTCGTCGCGGACCTTGCTGGCGCCGCGGATCTTGAGCTGCTCGTCGGCGAGGACGCCCGAGAAGCCGTCGTTGTGGAACACCGGCTTCAGGTCGCCGGTCTTGAGGTTCAGCTCGTAATAGTCGTGCCACTTGGCGTCGCGGTTGTTCACCCCGACCAGCAGGGTGTCCTTCCGGTCGCGGCTGGTCCCGCCCATGATCACCCGGGTCTTCTCGAACGGGGTCAGGGTCTTCTGCGCGCCGGTGGCGACGTCGACGCCATAGAGCAGGAAGTTCTCATCCCCGCCCTTGTCGTTGATGAACAGCACCATCGCGCTGTCCGGGCTCCAGAAATACTGGCGGATCGGACGCTTGGTCTCGTTGGTCATCGCCTTGGCGGCCGACGGATCGACGGCCGGCGCGACCCAGACGTTCATGACCCCGTCCTTGGGCGCGATCCAGGACAACCACTTGCCGTCCGGGCTGATGCGGGCGCCGGCCTTGGTCGGGTTGCCGAACAGGACGCTGCGCGGCAGCAGCTCGGGCTGGCCCGAGGCGGCCGGCGCGGCCAGGGCGGGAACGGCGGCGACGCCGAAGGCGACCGCCGCGGCGGTCAGCAACAGATAGCGCATTTGAACAACTCCCCTCGTGTGCCGCCGACCTTAGGCGGCGCGGGAAGAGATCGTCACCTTAACCTCTCTTAATACGCCAGCGCCACGCCATCCTTGCGCATCTCGGTGGCGGCGGCGTAGCGGCCCGGCCAGCGTTCGATCGCCTGGTAGCCGCCGTAGCCGCCAGGGTTGGGGCCGAGCTTCCAGCCGATCTTCTGCAACGCCGCGCGGGTCGCCTCGGGGACGCCGGTCTCCAGGTGCAGCTCGCCGGGCTGGCCCAGCTGCTGGCCGGTCGGCTCCATGCCGCCTTCGTGGTGCCAGCGCGGGCTGTCGCCGGCCGCCTGCAGGTCCAGGCCGAAGTCGACCATGTTGCTGATGATCTGGGCCTGGCCCTGGGGCTGCATGTCGCCGCCCATGACGCCGAAGGCCAGCCAGGGTTCGCCGCCCTTGGTCGCGAAGCCTGGGATGATGGTCTGGAACGGCCGCTTGCCCGGCGCATAGACGTTCGGGTGGCCGTCGGTCAGGGCGAACAGCTCGCCCCGGTCCTGCAGCATGAAGCCCAGACCGTCGGGGATCAGGCCCGAGCCCATGCCCCGGAAGTTGGACTGGATGATCGAGACCATCATCCCGTCCTTGTCCGAGGTGCAGAAATAGGTGGTGTCGCCCCGCGACGGCGCCTGGCCCGGGAAGGCCGGGTTCAGGATGGCGTCCGGCTTGATCAGCTTGGCCCGCTCGCGGGCGTAGTCCTTGGAGATAAGCCACTCGGTCGGGATCTTGGCGAAATCCGGATCGGCGAAGTAGCGGCCGCGGTCCTCGTAGGCCAGGCGCTTGGCCTCGACCGAATGGTGGATCGCCGCCGCCGACTGGAAGCCCATCCCCTTGATGTCGAACTGCTCCATGATGTTGAGCAGCTGCAGGGTGGACAGGCCCTGGCTGTTGGGCGCCAGGCCGTAGACGTCGACGCCGCGATAGCCGCTGACCAGCGGGGCGGTCCATTCGCTCTTGTGGCTCTTCAGATCGGCGCGGGTCACCCAGCCGCCGATCCGCTTGAAGTAGGCCTCGATCACATCGGCGATCGGCCCGTCGTAGAAGGCGTCGCGCCCGCCCTCGGCGATCAGGCGGTAGGTCTTGGCCAGGTCCGGATTGCGGAACACCTCGCCCTCGCGCGGGGTGCGGCCTTCCGGCGCCCAGAGCTTGTTGAAGTTGGCGACCTCCTCCAGGCCGGTGGCCGGATTGTTGAACCGCCTGTGCGAGCTGGCCAGGTAGTAGGCCACGGTCTGGGCGACGGGCGCGCCCTCCTCCGCATGGCCGATGGCCGGGCCGAACAGGTCCTTCCACGGCAGCTTGCCGTACTTCTGGTGCAGGTCCCACCAGGCCTGGACCGCGCCCGGCACGCTGACGCTGATCGCGCCCCAGCTGGGGATCAGGCCCTTGTCGTTGAGGCGCGACCGCACGGTGGCCAGCGACAGCCCCCGGGGCGAGCGGCCCGAGCCGTTGATGCCGATGACCTTCTTCGTCTTCGGGTCCCACAGCATCACGAAGCAGTCGCCGCCGATGCCGCAGGCGACCGGCTCCAGCAGACCCAGGCAGGCGTTGGCCGCAATGGCGGCGTCCATGGCGCTGCCGCCCTTCTTCAGGGTCTCGATCGCCGCCATCGTCGCCAGCGGGTGGGCCGTCGCCGCCGCCCCATGCAGGCCCCAGGCCGCCGACCGGCTGGCGTAGGTCGCGCCGTCGACGCGGTCGCCGCCGTGGACGTCGGGCCGGTTCAGGTTGGGGTTGGTCGGCCGACTCTGGGCCAGCGCCGAACCGGCGAAGGCGGCGGCCGGCAAGGCGGCGAGGAAGGTGCGGCGACGCATGGCAGGAGACTCCCCAGGACAGGCCGGGAACTATAGGCCGCCCGTCACATCTGGCGAGCGGCTTCCTCGGAACCCGGATCGCTCAGCACCATGGCGTAGGGCGTCCGCTGGCCTTCGACGTCGGCGAAGCCGGAGACGATGCGGTGATCCGGGTCGACCAGGCCCAGGTCGATGTCGTCGTGCTGGAAGACCACGACCCGTCGGCGGCCGATGCTGACGACCAGCTGGTAGCCCTCGTCGGCCCGCGACGACATCGCCTTGATCCGTCCGTAGTAGGGCTCGCGTTTCCAGGCCATGGGATCGGCCGGATCGACCACGACATTCAGCCGCCGCCCCTCCGGATCGGTGTAGAGCACGAACTTCGCCTTGTTCGGCTTCCAGGCGTCGTCCAGCCGGTCGGAATGCAGCCACATGCAGCTGAACACCCGGCAGGCGTCCGGCCGGTCAGCGTAGACGCCGCAGCCGCCTCCGCCCTTGCGGAAATGGCCGCACCAGTCGCCGTCCTTCTTGCCCAGCGCCTGGATCGCCAGCAGCTTGCAGCACAGCCCGCAATCGCCACAGCTCTTCCCGCTCACCGTCGTCGCCCCGATTGATCAGGGCTCGGAGCGTAGCGGCGGCGTGTGACGGTTTTGCTGGCCAACGCCGGTCATCCCGGCGAAGGCCGGGACCCAGCTACGGGCTCAGCGTTAGATGATTACCCGTCGAAGCCCAGCCCTCCGACCTGGGTCCCGGCCTTCGCCGGGACATACGGGTAGAGGGCGCCGTCAGAAGCTCTTCGGCATCCCCAGCACATGCGTGCCCACGTGGCTCAGGATCAGGTTCGTGCTGATCGGAGCCACCTGGTACAGGCGCGTCTCGCGGAACTTGCGTTCGATGTCGTACTCCTCGGCGAAGCCGAAGCCCCCGTGGGTCTGGATGCAGGTGTCGGCAGCGGCCCAGCTGGCTTCGCTGGCCAGCATCTTGGCCATGTTGGCCTCGGTGCCGCAGGGCTTGCCAGCCTCGAACAGCGCCGCCGCATGGTCGACCGCCAGAGCCGCCGCCGACAGCTGGACGTAGTTGCGGGCGATCGGGAACTGGACGCCCTGGTTCTCGCCAATGGCGCGGCCGAACACCGAGCGCTCCTTGGCGTAGGCGCTGGACCTGTCGATGAAGAACCGGCCGTCGCCGATGCATTCGCTGGCGATCAGGATGCGCTCGGCGTTCATCCCGTCGAGGATGTACTTGAAGCCCTTGCCCTCCTCGCCGACCAGGTTCTCGACCGGCACCTCGAGGTTGTCGAAGAACAGCTCGGTGGTGGCGTGGTTCAGCATGGTGCGGATCGGCCGGATGGTCAGGCCGTTCCCGACCGCCTCCCGCATGTCGACCAGCAGCACGCTCATGCCCTCGGCCGGCCGCTTGGCGTCCTCGCGCGCGGTGGTGCGGCAGAGCAGCACCATCAGGTCGCTGTGCTCGGCGCGGCTGATCCAGATCTTCTGGCCGTTGACCACGTACTTGTCGCCCACCCGCTTGGCGAAGGTCGAGATGCGGGTGGTGTCGGTGCCCGCGGTCGGCTCGGTGACCCCGAACGCCTGCAGCCGGATCTCGCCGGTGGCGATCCTGGGCAGGTAGCGCTCCTTCTGCTCGGCCGAACCGTGCTTCAGGATCGTGCCCATCGTGTACATCTGGGCGTGGCAGGCGCCGCCGTTGCAGCCGCTGCGGTGGATTTCCTCCAGCACCGCCGTCGCCGCCGACAGGCCCAGGCCCGAGCCGCCGTACTCTTCCGGGATCAGCACCGACAGGAAGCCCGCTTCCGTCAACGTCTTCACGAACTCGGTGGGATAGGTCCGGTCGCGATCCAGCGCGCGCCAGTACTCGCCGGGAAAGCCGGCGCACAGCTTGCGCACGGCCTCGCGGATCTCGGGATGGGATTGCTCGCTCATGCGATCGAGCTAAGGCGCGGACGCTAGGTCAGGCAAGCCCAACTCGCCTCCGCTCTCCCGATGGGAGAGGACTCAAGCGATCTCCCGCAGCGCCGAGCCCAGCTCCTCGACCATCTCCGGCGTGGTCGCCCAGGAGCACATGAAGCGCACTGTCCCGTCCAGGAAGCGGTAGACGAACCAGCCCTTGGCGCGCAGCCGCTCCAGGGCCGCCTCGTCCATCTCGACGAAGATGCCGTTGGCCTCGACCGGGTGAGCGATCGGGAAGGGCATCAGCGCCGCCAGCTTCCGGGCCATGGCGTTGGCGTGGGCCGCGCGGATCGACCAGGCGCCGGTCTCCAGCATCCCGATCCAGGGGGCCGACAGGAAGCGCCCTTTCGACACCAGTTGGCCGGCGTGCTTCAGGCGCGCGTCCAGGCGGCGGCCCAGGTCCTTGTTCAGCAGCACCAGCGCTTCGGTCGGGGTCGAGCCAGCCTTGGTCCCGCCCATGACCAGGATGTCGACGCCCATCGTCGCCACGGCCTTGAGGTCGAAGCCGGCGGCGACGGCGTTGGACAGCCGCGCGCCGTCCAGGTGCACGCCGTAGCCCATGGCCTTCACCGGCTTCACCAGCGCCGCCAGCGCTTCCACGGACTGCACCGTGCCGTACTCGGTGGCGTTGGTCAGCGACAGGGCCGCGGCCGGCTGGCGGTAGGAGACATCGGGCTCGGCCAGCGCCGCCTGCAGCGCCGCCGGGTCGATCCGGCCGCTCGCGCCCGGCAGCGGGATCAGCCCGACCCCGGCGCCGAAGAAGCCCGGCGCGCCGGTCTCGTCGGTGCAGATGTGGGCATGTTCGTGCGCCAGCACCGCTTCGTGGGGCTGAGCCAGGATCCCCAGCGCGAGGCAGTTGGCGGCGGTGCCCGAAGCCGTGAAACGGATGTCCGCATCGGCGTCGAGCGCGGCGCGGATCAGATCGGCGGCGCGGGCGCTGACATGGTCGGTCCCGTAGCCGGACGCGGCGCCCGCATTGGCGGCGGCCAAGGCCTCCATCACCTCGGGCATGGCCCCGGCGACATTGTCGGAGGCGAAATCGTAGCGGGCCATGGCGGTATCCGGGACTGAGGGCGGTCAACGGCCTATAGCCGCCCGGCTTGTCCCTACGCCAGCCGTCCGATGATCGCGTAGCGGTCTGGCGCGCCCGGCGCGACCAGAGTCAGCAGCGGCGTCCGTGCGCCGTCAAACAGAGTGACCGCCCCCGCCTGGGGTCGAAAGCCGGCGACCTGATCGCCGTCCTGGAACAGCAGCAGCCCGCCGCGCGGAGAGGGCCAGTCGTCATTGAGGTCGAGGAGAAAGGTCGTCCCCGCCTCGGTCGGCGGCAGGCCGAAGTCGCCGGCGCGATGGCGCACGAGGCGGGCGGAGGCGACCCCCAGCGCCGCGGCGAGCGCGCCGCCGCCGCCGTCGCTCGCGTCGAGCCCGCGCCCTTCGCCTTCCAGCCGCATCCAGCATCCGGCCTTCGCCGTCGCCAGAAGATCGTCGAGGTCAGCGGTCTCGATCAGGCTCCGCGCCCAGCCGCGCTCGGCTAGCGCGGCCGTCAGTCTCTCTCTGTCGACGAGTGAAATCTTCCGCACCCGAACCCCGACCAGCTCCCCCCAGAACCTTACGGATTTGTAACAACAGGTTCGGCGGCTTGGCCAGCGGGTTCAGCTCTCGCCCGGCGCGGGCGGAGCGGACCGGATCCAGCCGGTCAGCGATATGCGCTGGTCGCCGGCGAAGGGCGCGACCAGGGACACGGCGTGGCGCTGCGGCACCTTGAAGATGTTCAGGGCGTTGAACGCCGGCACATAGCCTTCGGCCACGTGGTCCTCGTCGTCGAGGAACATCAGGATGCCGCCCCAGTCGGCCCGCCAGCGCGCCGTCAGATTCAGCACATAGGCGTAGAGGCGGTTCTTCCCCGGGGCCTCGTCGTCATGGGCGGTCAGGAAGTGGCCCGGCAGATAGCGGGTCGCCATCATGTCGCAGTAGGCCGGGCGGTCGTCGCCGGTCAGCTCGCGCACGAAACCCAGGAAGGTCTCGCTGTTCATGAACCGCCAGATCGCGACCAGGGCCGGGTCGACCGGCTGGTCGAACTGCGCCAGGGCGCTGACCCGGATGGAATCGAACACGTAGCGGAACGAGTCGCGGGCCATGTCGTGCAGCCCCTTCTCGAAGGCCGCGCGCTGCTCCGGCCCCAGTTCCTCGATCTCCTCGATGGACAGTTCGGCGTCGCGCCCATCCTCGACGTGGACCGTCCGCCGCCAACCTTCAGCGCCGACGATGGCGCGATGCAGCGCGATCGCGTCTTCCTGGACCAACACGCCCGGCAGGTGCAGGCGTCCGAACTGGCGGAAGATCGGCCTGCAGGCCTCGGGTCGCAGCCCCTGGTCCAGTCTCAGCGGGCGGTCCAAGCCACTTCCCATCACTCTGCGGGAGCCGGGGGGCCGCCCTCCGCGGGCAGGATCAATCGCCGTCACCCGCTTCGGGCAAGTTAAACATCGGACAGATTCCTTGACCGCGCCGCCGTCAGCCCCCAAGCGGAGGAAAACAAGGAAACGGGGGAAACCATGACCGAGACGGCGATCGCCAGGCCGCAGACGCGGCGCGTCCTGACCGCCAGCCTGGTCGGCACGGCGGTGGAGTTCTACGACTTCTACATCTACGCCACGGCCGCGGCGCTGGTGTTCGGGCCGCTGTTCTTCCCGTCGGACAGTCCCTCGGCCCAGCTGATGGCCTCCTACGCCACCTTCGCCATCGCCTTCATCGCCCGCCCGGTCGGCGCGGTCTTCTTCGGCCACTTCGGCGACCGCATCGGACGCAAGTCGACCCTGGTCGCCTCGCTGATGCTGATGGGCGGCTCGACGGTCGCCATCGGCTTCCTGCCCACCTACCAGATGGCCGGCTGGGTCGCGCCGCTGCTGCTCTGCATCCTGCGCTTCGGCCAGGGCTTCGGCCTGGGCGGCGAGTGGAGCGGCGCGGCGCTGCTGGCGGTCGAGAACGCCCCGCCGGGCTGGAAGGCCCGGTTCGGCATGTTCCCGCAGCTGGGCGCGCCGGTCGGCTTCCTGGCCGCCAATGGCTTCTTCCTGATCCTCGGGCTGGTCCTGAACGAGGAGCAGTTCAAGACCTGGGGCTGGCGCATCCCCTTCATCGTCAGCGTGGTGCTGGTCGGCATCGGTCTGTGGGTGCGCGGCCGGCTGACCGAGACGCCGGACTTCAAGGCCGCGATGGAGAAGGCCCCGCCGCCGGCCGTGCCGCTGGGCGAGGTGCTGAAGAACCACTGGCGAGAGACCCTGGGCGGCACCTTCGGCGTCGTGGCCTGCTTCTGCATCTACTACATCGCCACCGCCTTCGCGCTGGGCTACGGCACCACGACGCTGGGCTACAGCCGCGAAACCTTCCTGATGGTCCAGCTGGTCGCCATCCTGTTCATGGCCGGAGGGATCATCTGGGCCGGCTACTGGTCGGACGCCACAACGCCCCGTCGGGTGCTGATGTGGGGCTGCGCCCTGACCGCGGTGCTCGGGCTGTTCTTCTCGCCGCTGCTCGGCGGAGGCTCGCTGCTGCTGATCGGCGTGCTGCTGTCGGTGCTGCTGCTGATGATGGGCTTCGTCTACGGCCCGCTCGGCGCCTGGCTGCCGGGGCTGTTCCCGGCGCGGGTGCGCTACACGGGCTCGAGCATCGCCTTCAACGTCGGCGGCATCATCGGCGGCGGCCTGACCCCGATGGCGGCCCAGCTGCTGGTGAGCAAGGGCGGCGTCGCCTACGTCGGCTACTACGTCAGCGCCGCCGCGGTGCTGAGCCTGGTGGCGCTGTTCTTCCTGCGGAGGCAGGCGGAGGATTGAGACTCTCTCCCACGTGCCATCCCGGAAGCCTCGTGGAGGCTATCCGGGACCCCGGCAGGCGCGTTGCGGTCCTGGGTCCCGGCTCTCCGCTACGCTACGGCCGGGATGACGGCGCAAGAGTTCACCCCGCTTCCCGCGCCCAGGCCCGGACGTCCTCGACGAACAGGTCCGGCTCCTCCATCGCCGCGAAATGGCCGCCGCGGGGCATCTCGGTCCAGCGAGTGATGTTGTAGGCCCGGTCGGCCCAGCTGCGCGGCGGGGCGCTGTAGAGAGCCTCGCCCGGGAAGTTGGCGAAGGCGGTCGGAGTCTCGCAGCGCTGGCCCTCCGGCAGCACCACGCCGCCCTCCTCGATCAGGCCGCGATAGTACCAGGCGCCGGTCGTGAAGCTGCCGGTCATCACGTAGATCATGACGTTGGTCAGCAGCTGGTCGCGCGTATAGACGCCGACCACCGGCTTCTCGCGCAGGTCGGACCAGTCGTGGAACCGCTCCAGGATCCAGGCCGCCTGCCCCACCGGATTGCCGGCGCCGAGCCAGGCCAGGGACTGCGGCTTGGAGGCCTGCAGGCCGAAGTAGGCGCCCAGCATCTGCATCATCGCGCCGGTGCGGGCGATCCAGTCGATCTCCGCCTGCGACCGCGGCGGCCCGGCCGGGCGCAGGCCGATCATGTTCAGGTGGATGGCTTTGGCATGGGCGCCATGGTCGAAGCCCAGCCAGGAGGTCACCAGCGCGCCCCAGTCGCCGCCCTGGGCCAGGTAGGTCTCGTAGCCCAACACCTGGGTCATCAGCGCGTTCCACAGCCGGGCCGTGGTCCGCTGGCCGATCGGCCGCGTCGGCTTCGACGAGAAGCCGAAGCCCGGCAGGCTCGGGATCACCAGGTCGAAGGCGTCGGCCGGATCGCCGCCGTGACGGCTCGGGAAGGCCAGCTTCTCGATGCTCGCCCAGAACTCGTAGTGGCTGCCGGGCCAGCCGTGGGTCAGCAGCAGCGGCCGCTTGCCGCCCGCCTCGCCGACGACATGGACGAAGTGGATGTCGAAGTCCTCGACCCGGGCGGTGAACTGCGGAAACCGGTTCAGCTCCGCCTGCGCCGCCCGCCAGTCGTACTGGTCGGCCCAGTGGACGCAGATCTCCTCCAGGAACCGCGCGTCGGTCCCGTACAGCCAGCCGTTGTCCACGGCCGGCGCCGGCGGCCAGGGATAGCCCCGCACCTGGTCGAGCACGCGCCGCACCTCGGTCTCGGACCAGTCGACCTGGAAGGGTTTGGGTTCGGACATCGAAGGCTCCCCGCGGATGCGTCGTGCGTCCTTCGAGACGCGGCTTCGCCGCTCCTCAGGATGACGCAGTCGGATGGGCTGCAACAAAGTTCGTCATGGTGAGGAGCGAGCCTCAAGCGAGCGTCTCGAACCACGCAGCGAAACCACGCACGCCTTCCCCGGCGACCGTCAAGCCCGCGGCTTCAGTCCGCGCAGAATCGTGGCGAAGGCTTCGCGGCGCAGGGCGGACGGGTCCACGTCCGGCGACAGCTTGCCGGCCATCTGCAGCACCAGCTGGCCGTGCAGCGACGACCAGATGATGTGGGCGATCATCACCGGATCGCCCTCGGCCTCTCCGGCCTTCACCAGGCCCTCGGCGTGGCGGATCAACATGGCGCGCGAGCGGGCCGTCGCCTCGACCAGGTCGGGATAGTCCGCCTCGTTCGGCTGGGCGAAATCGAACATCAGCCGATAGGCGTCGGGGTTCTCCAGCGCGAACTTCACATAGGCCCGGCCGGTGGCGGTGGTCAGGCCCACCCCGTCGACGCTGGCCGCCGTCGCCGCTTCCAGCGCGCCGGCGAACCGCGCGAAACCGCTTGCGCGGACCGCCGCCAGGATGGCGTCCTTGTCCTTGAAGTAGCGATAGGGCGTCATCGGGCTGACCCCCAGCGCCGCCGCCAGCTGTCGCATGGTGACGCCGTCGGGGCCGTGCTCTGCGAACAGATGCTCGGCGGCCGTGATCAGGCGCTCGCGGAAGTCGGCGACATCGGTCTCGGAAAGCAGGCGCGGCATCTGTCTTTAAACGTTCGTTTGACTTAGGGTCAGAGCTAACGCTTACACTGTACGTCAGTCACCGCAAAGGAGACAGCCATGACCATCCAGGGTTGGGACCTGATCGTCGGCCGCGACAAGCTGAACAAGACCCATGTCGTCGAGGCCCCCGCCGTCGCGCCGGCCGACGGCGAAGTCCGCCTGCGCATCGAATCGTTCGCGCTGACCGCCAACAACGTCACCTACGCGATGGCCGGCGACCAGCTCGGCTACTGGCAGTTCTTCCCCGCGCCCGAGGGCTGGGGCCGGATCCCGGTCTGGGGTTACGGCGTCGTCGAGGTCTCGCGCCATCCCGACTTCCAGCCCGGCGAGCGGTTCTACGGCTACTGGCCGATGTCGAGCCATCTGGTCGCCCAGCCGCGACGGACGCCGGCCGGCTTCATCGACGACGCCCCGCACCGCGCGCCGCTGCCGCCGACCTACAACCTCTATCAATCCGCGCCGGCCGGCGGCGACTTCGAGGCCGAGCGGTCGGTGATCCTGTTCACGACCTCGTTCCTGCTCGAGGACTTCCTGGAGGAGAGCGACTTCCACGGCGCCAGGTCGGTGATCCTGACCAGCGCCTCCAGCCGCACCGCGATCGGCCTGGCCCATCGCCTGAAGGCGGCCGGCAAGGTCAAGGTCGTCGGCCTGACCTCGCCCCGCAACCAGGCCTTCGTCGAGGCGCTCGGCTACTACGACCAGGTCGTTCTCTACGACGACTTCGAGGCCGCGCCGGTGGCGACGCCGGCGGTGCTGGTCGACTTCGCCGGCGACGCCGGGCTGATCCGCCGGATCCACGAGCGGTTCGGCGACGAGCTGAAGTACAGCTGCCTGGTCGGCCTGACCCACTGGCAGGACTTCACCGGCGGCCAGTCGGAACCGATGCCCGGCCCGGCGCCGATCTTCTTCTTCGCGCCCGACCGCATCACCAAGCGCCGCCAGGATTGGGGCCCGGAAGGCTTCCACCAGCGCCACGACGCGGCCTGGCGGACCTTCGCCGCCGACACCGGCCGCTGGCTGAAGATCCAGACCTGCCAAGGCGCCGAGGCCGCCAAGACCGCCTACCTCGCCGTCCTCGCCGGCGAGGCCCGCCCGGACCAGGGCATCATCGTGAAGCCGTAGGGAACGGGACACTGAACAACGTTGCGTGGTTCGAGACGCCGGCCTGAGGGCCGGCTCCTCACCATGACGTATTCAGCAAGGCTCGGTCTTCGTCATCCTGAGGAGCGAGCCTCAAGCGAGCGTCTCGAAGGACGCAAAGGATTTCCGCCCTTCCGCGCATGTCCCCGCGTCTCTTGACTCTCGTTCCATTTACGCCGTAAGTTTACACCGTTCAGATCGAGCCCGCAGAGGCTTCACGGAGGACAGGCCATGGACGGCGACGCGCGCATCAATCCCTATCTGACCGGCAACTTCGCGCCGGTGCGGACCGAGGACGACTTCGAGCTGGAGGTGGTCGGCGAGATCCCGGCGGGCCTGCGCGGGGCGCTGTACCGCAACGGGCCGAACCCGCAGTTCGAGCCGCGCGACCCGAACCACCACTGGTTCTCCGGCGACGGGATGATCCACGGCTTCTTCGTCGGCGACGGCAAGGTCAGCTATCGCAACCGCTGGGTCAGGACCGAGAAGTGGAACCTGGAGCACGCCGAGGGCCGTTCGCTGTTCGGCACCTTCGGCAATCCGATGACCACCGATCCGGAGTACATCGGCCGGGACACCGGCGGCGCGGCCAACACCAACATCGTCTGGCACGGCGGCAAGCTGCTGGCGCTGGAAGAGGCGCACGCCCCCTTCGCGATCGATCCCGACAGCCTGGAGCCGGTCGGCTCGGTCGACCTGGGCGGCAAGGTCACGGCCCATCCGAAGTTCGATCCCGACACCGGCGAGATGGTCTTCTTCGGCTACGCCGACGCGATGATGCCGCTGTCGCCGATGGTCAGCTACGGCGTCGCCGACAAGGACGGCCGGCTGACCCGCCGCGAGACCTTCGAGGCGCCCTACAGCTCGATGGTCCACGACTTCATGGTCACCCGGAACCATGTGCTGTTCCCGATCCTGCCCCTGACCGGCAGCCTGGAACGGGCCATGGGCGGCAAGCCGCCGTTCGCCTGGGAGCCGGAGAAGCCGGCCCTGGTCGGGGTCATGCGCCGCGACGAGGACACCACCAAAATCCGCTGGTTCTCGACCGACGCCTGCTACGTCTTCCACGTCATGAACGCCTGGGAAGACGGCTCGAAGGTCGTGGCCGACGTGATGAAATACGACGTCGCGCCGCTGTTCCCTCTGGCCGACGGCCGCCGCGGCCGGCAGTGCGGCGCCTATCTGGTGCGCTGGACCTTCGACCTGGCCGACGCCAGCGACACCATCCGCGAGGAGCGTCTGGACGACCTGGCCGGGGAGTTCCCGCGCTACGACGAGCGCTTCACCTTCGAGCAGAACCGGCACGGTTGGTTCGCGGGCCAGACCACCAAGCCCGGCGACATCCGCACCAACACCGTCTCGCACATCGACCTGAAGACCGGCCGCCGCGGCGACTACATCGCGCCGGTCGGCGACGGCGTCGGCGAGCCGGTCTTCGTCCACCGCTCGGACGACGCGCCCGAGGGCGACGGCTGGGTTCTGGCGGTCGCCTACCGCGCCGCAGAGGACCGCAGCGAGCTGCTGGTGTTCGAGGCTCAGGACATCGCCGCCGGCCCGGTCGCCGTCGCGAAGGTTCCGCGTCGAGTGCCTTACGGCTTCCACGGCAACTGGGTGGACGGGCGGTAACCCGACCGTCTGCCCCGGCGAAGGCGCTATCCGAAGATCACTGGAGTACCGCCTCGACAATCCCCTCCGGGCCGTGACAGGTTCAGGCCGACGGCTCGGAGAGGATCTTCATGCGCAATTGGCTTCTGGCGACCGCGGCCCTGGCCGTCCTCGGATCCCCCTCGGCTCAGGCCCAGAACCCCGCCGCCGCCGCGATCGGCCCGGCGCCCGAGCGCAAGCTGTCGGTGACCATCTACAACTCCGGCCAGTCGCTGGTGGAGGACGCCCGCCACCTGGACCTGAAGGCCGGCCGCCAGCGGCTGGAGTTCAAGGACGTCTCGCCGAACATCCGGTCGGAGACCGTGTCGCTGTCGGCCGCCGACGTCGGCATCGTCGAGCAGAACTTCGACTACGACCTGCTGACCCCCGACATCCTGATGGAGAAGGCGGTCGGCCAGCAGATTCGCATCGTCCGCACCAATCCCGGCACCGGCCGCGAAACGACCGAGACCGCCACCGTCCTGGCCGCCAACGAGGGCGTCGTCCTGCAGATCGGCGACCGCATCGAGGTGCTGCGCGACGACGGCCTGCCGACCCGTGTGATCTTCGACAAGGTGCCGCCGAACCTGCGCGCCCGCCCGACCCTGTCCGTCACCGTCGATTCCGCCCGCGCCGGCGCACGGGAGACGCGGCTCAGCTACCTGACCGGCGGCCTGGGCTGGCGCGCCGACTACGTCTCGCTGTTCGACGAGAAGAGCGGCCGAATGGACATGACCGGCTGGATCACCCTGACCAACAGCTCCGGGACCGACTACGAGAAGGCCGACGTCCAGCTGGTCGCCGGCAACGTCGGCGGGGCGGCGTCGCCGCGCCCCCGTCCGCCGCGCGGCGCGCCGGGGATCGTGACCTCGGCCGGAACCCAGTCGGGCGAAGGCGCGCTGGGCGACTACTACCTCTACACTCTGCCCGAGCGGACCACGATCGCGCAGAACCAGACCAAGCAGGTCAGCTTCCTCAGCGTGCAGCAGGCGCCGGCCAAGAAGGTCTATCGCGTCCAGCTGGGCGACTTCACCAGCCAGGAGCAGCCGATCTCGGCCGACGTCCGCCTGGATTTCACCGCCGGCTCCGGCGCCGCCAGCAGCCCGCAGATGCCGGCCGGTGTGATCCGGGTCTATATCCGCGACGCCAAGGGCGACCCCAAGTTCATCGGCGAGAACAACATCCCCCACACCCCGGCCGGCTCGGACCTGTCCGTGCAGACCGGCCGGGCGTTCGACGTGACCCTGCAGCCGACCCTGGTCTCGCAGGAGCGGATCAACGACCAGCGCACTCGCTACGAGATGACCTATCTGGTCCGCAACGCCCGGCCCGAGCCGGTGGTGGTCAACGTGCGCCAGTCGGGCTTCGGCCGGCGCGCCAAGATCCTCAAGGAAAGCCTGCCCAGCCAGAGCCTGAACGCCTTCACCCGGGCCTGGGAGGTGGCGGTCCCGGCCAACGGCGAGACCACGGTGACGGTGTCGTTCGAGAACGGCTGGTGACCATGCGCGCAGGCGTCGGCGCCCTGCTGATCGCCCTGCTGGCCTCTGTCGCCCTTCCGGCGATGGCGGCGCCCGTCGTCACGTCCGAGCGGCCCGAGTCGACGACCCTGACCATCTATCCGGACCAGGCCGTCGACGACATCGCCGAGATCTTCGGCTTCGACCCGAGCACCGGGCTGGCCCTGGTCACAGAATGGCGGACCGTCGAAGTCCCGGCCGGCGAGACGACCGTCCGGCTGCGCGCGGTGGCGGAGGGCATCATCCCGGAGACGGCGACGTTGGAGGGCCTTCCCGCCCGGCTGGTCGAGCAGAACCAGGACTTCGACCTGCTCAGCCCGGGCGCGCTGATCGCCGGCTCGGTCGGCGAGCGGGTCAGGCGGGTGCGGACCAACGCCAGGACCGGTCAGGAGACCGTGGACGAGGCCATCATCCGCTCCGGCCCTAACGGCGTGGTGCTGGAGATCGACGGCCGGTTCGAAGCCATGGGCTGCGGCGGCGGGCCCGAGCGGCTGGTGTTCGAGCGCACGCCCGAGGGTTTGACCGACCGGCCGACGCTGTCGGTGACGCTGAACGTCCGCGAGGCCGGCCGCTATCCGGTGAAGCTGACCTATCTGGCGGTCGGGCTGCTGTGGCAGGCGGACTATGTCGCCCAGGCGCGCGACGACGGCGGCATGGACCTGCTGGGCTGGATCACGCTCAAGAACCTCAGCGGCACGACCTTCGCCGACGCCCCGACCCAGGTGGTGGCCGGCAAGCTGGAGACCACCGGCGAGGGCCGGGCGACCATCACCCGGGCCAAGACCCGCAGTCCGGCCTGCTGGCCGATGGACACGACGTCCGGACGGCTGCGACCGCCCCCGCCGCCACCCCCTCCGCCGCCTCCCCCCGCGCCAGCGCCGCCCGCCATGGACATGGTCGTCTCCGCCATGCGCCGCTCCGAGGCGATGGTGAGCGTTGTCGCCGTCATGGCCGTGCAAAGCGAGCTCGGCGACTACAAGCTCTACAGTCTGCCGACCCCGACCACCGTCGCGGCGCGCCAGACGAAACAGGTGGCGATGCTGAGCCAGGACGGCGTCCGCTTCGATCGCATCTACCAGTTCCGCAACGCGCCCGGCGCGACGTGGGAGCCGGATCAGGTCGTCGCCCCCAGCCTGCTGCTGCGCACCGACAACACCAAGGCCAAGGGCCTGGGCCTGCCCCTGCCCGGCGGCAAGCTGACCATCCTGCAGACGACGCCGGAGGGCCGCCGCCTGCTGGCCGCCGAGACGACCTTCGAGAACACGGCGATCAACGCGCCGCTGGAGCTGACCCTGGCGTCGGCTACCGACATCGAGGTGCGGCCGAAGGTCGTGCGCGCCTGGAAACGCGGCAAGCGCGACCTGACCGAGTACGAGGTGGCGGTGACCAACGACCGCGCCTATCCCGCGACCTTCGAGGCGGTGCAGCTGGCCTACGGCCCGATGCGCATCGTCTCGGAGAGCCAGCGCCACCAGGTCAAGCCGGCCGGCCGCACCTGGACGCTGAAGCTGCAGCCGGGCGAGACCCAGACCCTGCGCTACACGGTCGAGACCCGGCCGTAGCCTTTGGTCATCCCGGCCGAAGGGCCGCGCAGCGGACCGCAGAGCCGGGACCCAGGCCAACCGCTCCGCGCCGGCCACTGGGTCCCGGACAGCCTCTGCGAGGCTTCCGGGATGACACCACTCCGATGAAAAACGCCGCCCGTCCTTTCGGACGAGCGGCGCTTCACGCCCCTGCCAGGGTCGGCGCGGTCGCTAGACCAGCGCGCCGTGGCAATGCTTGAACTTCTTGCCCGAACCGCACGGGCAGTCGGCGTTGCGGCCGGTGCGCTCCCAGCCGGCCGGCAGGGCCGACACCGGCAGGGCCGCGCGCTGCTCGCCGGTCAGGTCCGCGCCCGCGCCGGCGAAGGCCAGGGCCCGCTCGTTCTCGCCGGTCAGCGGGTCCATGTGGACCTCGGTGAACTGCAGCGGCGCGGGCTCGGGCTCCGGCTCGGCGAACTGGAACTCCACCGTCATCAGCCAGCGGGTGACGTTGGTGCGCAGGTCGCCCAGCAGCTTCTCGAACAGGCTGAAGGCTTCGGTCTTGTACTCGTTCAGCGGGTCGCGCTGGCCGTAGCCGCGCAGGCCGATGACGTTGCGCAGGTGATCCAGGTGCACGAGGTGCTCGCGCCACTGCATGTCGATCATCTGCAGCAGGAAGTTCTTCTCGACCGAGCGCATCTGCTCGGCCGACAGGATCTGCTCGCGCTCGGCGGCGCGGACGTCCGCGGCCTTCTCGATGCGCTCCTGGATCTCCTCGTTGGCGATGCCTTCCTCGGAGGCCCAGTCCTTCAACGGCAGCTGCAGGCCCAGGACCGCCTGGACGCGCTCGTCGAGGCCGTCCACGTCCCACTGCTCGGCGTAGGCCTTGGGCGGCAGGTGGCGCTGGACCAGGTCCTCGATCACGTCCCGACGCATCTCGGTGACGATCTCGGACAGGTCGCTGGACTCCATGAACTCCTGGCGCTGCTCGAACACGGCCTTGCGCTGGTCGTTCACGACGTCGTCGTACTTCAGCAGGTTCTTGCGGATCTCGTAGTTCCGCTGCTCGACGCGCTTCTGGGCGGTGGCGATGGCCTTGTTCAGCCACTTGTGGGTGATCGCCTCGCCTTCCTGGACGCCGAAGGAGCGCATGATCGCGTCCAGGCGATCGCCGGCGAAGATGCGCAGCAGGTCGTCCTCGCAGCAGAGGAAGAACTTCGAACGGCCGGGGTCGCCCTGACGGCCGGTCCGGCCGCGCAGCTGGTTGTCGATCCGGCGGCTTTCGTGGCGTTCGGTGCCCAGCACGTACAGGCCGCCGGCGGCCAGGGCCGCGGCCTTGCGCTCGGCGATCTCGGCTTCGAAGCGGGCCTTTTCCGCCTTCTCGGCCTCATGCGAGGGCTCGATGCCCAGGCCCTGCTGCTCCTGTCGCCACTTGGCGATGTGCATCTCGCTGTTGCCGCCCAGCTGGATGTCGGTGCCGCGGCCGGCCATGTTGGTAGCGATGGTCACCGCGCCCGGCACGCCGGCGTCGGCCACGATCAGGGCTTCCTGTTCATGGTAGCGGGCGTTCAGCACGTTGTGCGGGATGCCCTTCTGCTTCTTTCCGTCCAGCTCGAACTCGTGCTTGGACAGCAGTTCGGACAGCTGCTCGGACTTCTCGATGGTCACGGTGCCGATCAGGATCGGCTGGCCTCGGCGGTAGCAGTCCTCGATCTGCTTGAGGATCGCGGCGTTCTTCTCGGCGGCGGTCCGGTAGACCTCGTCGTCCTCGTCGATCCGCTGGATCGGACGGTTGGTCGGGATCTCGGCGACGTCCATCTTGTAGATGTCGCCGAACTCCTGGGCCTCGGTCGCGGCCGTGCCGGTCATGCCCGACAGCTTCTTGTAGAGGCGGAAGTAGTTCTGGATGGTCACCGAGGCCAGGGTCTGGTTCTCGGGCTGGATATCGGCGCCTTCCTTGGCCTCGATCGCCTGGTGCAGGCCTTCGGACAGGCGGCGGCCCTGCATCATGCGGCCGGTGAACTCGTCGATCAGGATCACCTCGCCGGCCTTGACGATGTAGTCCTTGTCCCGCGTGTACAGGATGTTGGCGCGCAGGGCCTGGTTGACGTGGTGGACCACCGAGACGTTGGCCGCGTCGTAGAGGCCGGCGGTGTCCTCGCCCAGATGGCCGCCCTGCATCAGGACGTCCTCGATCGTCTCGGAGCCCTTCTCGGTCAGCAGCACCTGGCGCTGCTTCTCGTCGTGCTCGAAGGTCTCGGAGTCCTTGATCAGCTCCTTCACCAGACCGTCGATGATCCGGTAGAAGTCCGAGCGGTCCTCGGTCGGGCCCGAGATGATCAGCGGCGTGCGCGCCTCGTCGATCAGGATCGAGTCCACTTCGTCGACGATGACGAAGTTGTGGCCGCGCTGGACCATCTCGGAGACGTCGTAGACCAGGTTGTCGCGCAGGTAGTCGAAGCCGAACTCGTTGTTCGTGCCGTAGGTGATGTCGCTCTGGTAGGCCGCCTGGCGCTGCGACTGGGACAAGCCGTTGACGATCACGCCCACGGTCAGACCCAGGAAACGGTAGACCTGGCCCATCCAGTCCGCGTCGCGCTTGGCCAGGTAGTCGTTGACGGTGATGACGTGGACGCCCTTGCTCTCGAGGGCGTTCAGGTAGGTCGCCGTGGTGCCGACCAGGGTCTTGCCTTCACCGGTCCGCATCTCGGCGATGCCGCCCTTGTGCAGGATCATGCCGCCGATCATCTGCACGTCGTAGTGACGCTGGCCCAGGGTCCGCTGGGCCGCCTCGCGCACGACGGCGAAGGCTTCGCTCTGCAGATCCTCGAGGGACTCGCCCTTGGCCAGGCGCTCGCGGAACTCGACGGTCTTGGCCCGCAGCTGCTCGTCCGTCAGAGCCTGCATCTGCGGCTCCAGGGCGTTGATCTTGTCCACGCGGCCCTGCATGGCCTTGACCTTGCGGTCGTTGGAAGAGCCGAAGAGCGATTTGGCGAAGCCGAACATGCGAGCGGGTTTCCGGTGAATAATAGGGCGCATCGGCGGCGTTCGGTTCGCGCAAGCCTCCAGGCTCGCTCGAAAAACCGCCTTTCCCAGCGCGCCGGAGACTTAAGCAGCGGTCAAGACAGTGTCAACGCGGCGGCCCGGCGCACGCGCAGGTCGTGACCTGGGCGCCGCAGTTTGAGGCGGATGGGCGTTGCGTCCTTCGAGACGTTGACGGTGACATGCTCCGGCAGGGCCGGTGCGTGTCCCCATTCCTTAGAGAGCCGCGGGGACACGCACCCTGAGGGAGCATGTCCCCGCCTAGGTCAGCGCCTCCGCCTCGATGCTCTCGCCGGGCTTCAGGCCGCACTTCAGCAGTTGCGCCCATACGCCCTCCGCGTCCTCGGCGAAGCGGATGAGCTCCATGTCCTTGGCCGCGATCATGCCGTGTTCGATCAAGGCGTCGAAGCCGACCACCGAACGCCAATAGGCCTCGTCGAACAGCACGATCGGGATCGGCGGCGCCTTGTCGGTCTGGCGCAGGGTCAGGATCTCGAACAGCTCGTCGAAGGTGCCGAACCCGCCCGGGAACACGACCAGGGCGTTGGCGCGCATGGCCAGGTGCATCTTGCGCATGGCGAAGTAGTGGAAGCGGAAGGTCAGCTCCGGGGTGGAGTAGCGGTTCGGCTCCTGCTCGTGCGGCAGGGTGATGTTGAAGCCGACCGAGGGCGCGCCGGCCTCGGCGGCGCCGCGGTTGGCGGCCTCCATGATCCCCGGGCCGCCGCCGGTGGCGACGACGTTGTCGCGCGGTCCCGAACCCTTCAGGATCGCCCCGCCCCGCTCCGAGGCGATCCGCCCGAACGTCCGCGCCTCCTCGTACCAGCGGGCCTGGCGTTCGCCGTGATCGGGGCCGACGCGGGCGCTGCCGAACACCACGATGGTCGAACGCACGCCCCAGGCGCGCAGCGCTTCCTCGGCCTTGGCGTATTCCAGCAGGAAGCGGACGCCGCGCATCGAATCGCCCAGCAGGAAGTCCCCGTCGAGGGCGGCCAGGCGATAGGACGGCGAGGCCATCTGGGCGGTGTTGTTCGGCGGATCGGCGGGAAGGGTCATGTCGGCTCCCGGACAGTGGATTCCCCCGCGTTATAGATGGTTCCATCCGACCCGGGCATGCTCTAGGGAGCGGATGAACCTCGCCGTGGAGAACCGGCCGTCATGAAGATCGCGCGACACGGCGCCTGGAGCGCCCTGCTGGCCCTGGCCCTCGTCTTCACGGTGGCCGCCTGCGACCGCAACAAGGGGTCCGAACGTCCGCCCGAGGCCGGCGACACCGCCGTGGCTCGCGTCGACGGCCGGGCGATCTGGGCCTCGGACGTGAAGCGCGAGGCGGTGGCCCAGGGCCTGATCGGCGAGGGCGAGCCGCTGGACGTCTCGTCCGACCTGTTCCGCCGCGTGCTGGACGAGGTCGTCGACCAGCGCCTGCTGGCCGCCGAGGCCATCCGCCAGAAGCTCGACAAGGATCCGATCGCCCAGCAGCGCATCCGCGCCGCAGAGCAACGCATCCTGGCCGACATGGTGGTCGAGGGCGTGGTCGAGAAGAAAGTGACCGAGAGCGCCATCCGCGGCCTCTATCAGGAACAGCTGCGCCTCTCCCGCCAGTCCGACGAGATGAAGGCCCGCCAGATCGTGGTCCCGAGCCAGGCCCAGGCCGAGGAGATCAAGAAGCTGATCACCGCCGGCGCCTCGTTCGAGGCCCTGGCCATGGAACGGTCGACCGACGCCGCCACCCGCTTCAGCGGCGGCGACTTCGGCGGCTACTTCACCCTGGACGTGATGCCGGAGGCCTACACGGCCGCCCTGAAGGACGCCAAGGCCGGCGACATGGTCGGCCCGTTCCCGGTCGAGGGCGGCTTCGCCCTGGTCCGCGTCGAGGAGAAGCGCCAGGAGGCTCCGATCACGCTTGAGGCCGCCCGACCGCAGATCGTCCGCTTCCTGACCTATGACGAGGTGCGCGAGCTGCTCGAAAACCTGCGCGGCAAGGCCAAGGTCGAGGTGCTGCTCGGCAAGCAGCCCGACGTGCCCGGCGCGCCGCGCGAACCCGCCTCGGCCCCGCCCGGACCGCCGCCCGCGGCCGCCGCGCCCGCCGCGCCGCAACCCGCCGCTCCCGTTGTTCCCGCCCCGCCGGCCAAGAAGTAGATGACCAAGACGCCGCCCAAGACCCCCGCGCCCAAGGCGAAGCCCACGAAGCTCAAGGCGCTCGGAGCGCTGGAGGCCGCCGCCAAGCCGGTGGAGGCCATGGGCCATGCGGTCGAGCGCGCCCTCGACCCGCTGGCGACGGCGCTGAAACGCGCCGGCCTGCGTCGGGCGGAGAAGGAAAGCCGCCAGTTCGCCGCGGCGGACGCGCCGGTCGAGGCCGCCGCCCCGGCCGCCGCCGGAGCGCCGGGCAAACCGGGCCTGAAGGTCTCGCCGATGGCCGCGCCGCTGCCCAAGATGCCGCCGATCGCCGGGGTGCAGATGGCCATCGGTCGGGCCGGCTTCTACAAGCACGAACGTCCGGACCTGCTGCTGATGCGGTTCGCCAAGGACACCGCCTGCGCCGGGGTCTTCACCCGCCACGGCATCGGCTCGGCGCCGGTCGACTGGTGCAAGCGCCAGCTGGAAGCCTCGGGCGGCGACAACGTCCAGGCCCTGGTGGTCAACGCCGGCTGCGCCAACAGCTTCACCGGCAAGCCCGGCGCCGACGCGGTGCGCCGCGTGGCCGGAGCCGTGGCCAAGCGCTTCGACTGCCGCCAGCGCGACGTGATGATGGCCTCGACCGGCGTCATCGGCGTGGTGCTGGACGACGGCAGGATCACGCCCAAGCTGCCCGATCTCGAGCATCGGCTGACCGACGACGCCTGGCAGGACGCCGCCCGGGCGATCATGACCACCGACACCTTCGCCAAGGGCGCGACCGCCACGGCGAAGATCGACGGCCGCACGGTGCGGATCAACGGCATCGCCAAGGGGTCGGGCATGATCGCGCCGGACATGGCGACCATGCTGGCCTTCGTGGCCACCGACGCCAACATCGCGCCCAAGGCCCTGCAGACCCTGGTCAGCCTCTACACCCGCACGACCTTCAACTGCGTCACCGTCGACGGCGACCGCTCGACCAACGACACCCTGATGCTGTTCGCGACCGGCATGTCCGGCGCGCCGCGGATCAGTCGCGCCGGCGACCACCGGCTGGCCGACTTCCGCGAGAAGCTGGAGGCCGTTCTGCTCGACCTGGCCCTGCAGCTGGTCAAGGACGGTGAGGGCGCGACCAAGTTCGTGAAGATCAACGTCACCGGCGCCGAGAGCCCGGCCAGCGCCCGCAAGATCGCCCGCACCATCGCCGAGAGCCCGCTGGTCAAGACCGCCTTCGCCGGCGAGGACGCCAACTGGGGCCGCATCGCCATGGCCATCGGCCGCGCCGACGAGCCGGTGAACCGCGAGAAGGTCAGCATCAAGTTCGGCGAGCTGTTCGCCGCCCACGACGGCCTGGTCGCCACCGACTACTCCGAGGCCAAGATGAGCGCCTACATGAAGAAGCAGGAGCTCGAGGTCAGCGTCGACGTCGGCGTCGGCCGCGGCTCGGCCAGCGTCTGGACCTGCGACCTGACCAAGGAATACGTGGCGATCAACGGGGACTACCGGAGCTGAGCGCCGAACCGGAGGACGCCGAGGCGCTGATCATGGCGGCCAGCGACCTTGAGGACGCTGGCGACCTGGACGGGGCGATCACCCTGTATCGGCGTGCAGCGATCCTCGGGGACAGGACGGCTCAGATGAACCTCGGGGTCATTCTTAGCCGTCCCGGCTCGCCGCACGAGGCCGAGGGTCTGCGCTGGAGCTATCGCGCCACCCGCTCCGGCGAGGCGGCTCCGGCGTGGAACCTGGCCATGCATCACCGGATGCGCGGCAATCGGCGTCGCTATTTCCATTGGTTGAAGGTCGCCGCGGACCGGGGCGACGAGGAGGCCATCACCTTTCAGCGCGTCATCGCCGACATCCGACGCCGAGGCGGCCGGGCGCCGATGCTCTTCCTTGAGGAGATCGACACGTCCGTAGTCGGCATGATGCTCGACGCCTTCCTGAAGGGCGAGGAGGACGCCGCGAGCCTGCAGAAATGGGCCGAAGCCATCGTTCGTGGCGAGGCGGCTCTGGGACCGCCCCGAAGCCGACTGATCGCCGAGGTCGTCGACGAGATGGCCCTCACGCGTCCTCGAATGACCAAGCGGCGGGCGCGGGAGCTGATCTTCAAACTGGGATGACGTCGGCTCATCGGCCGCGGCCCGGCCATGCGGCGATCAACGGGGACGACCGGCGCTAGCGCGGCTCGTCCGGGCGGCGCGCTACGGTCATGAAGATGCTGCCGCGCCCGTCCTTCTCCTCCACCACGAACACCGTATGGACGGTGCGATCGGCCCAGGCGGCGGCGATGGCGGCCGGGCTGCTGTTGAACAGGCCCGTCTCCGGAACGATCGCGCCCTCGCGACGCGAGTACATCCAGACATGCCGGCCCTCGCCGTTGATGAAGGCCTTGCCGAGCTTCGCCGCGAGGCCCGACTGCAACGACGTCGCCATCTGATCCCCGAACACTGCGCAGACCGAAGAGACGGAACCGCTGTCAAGAGGGACGTCGGGGACGATAACGTTGGCGCGGACCATCTGCTTGTGGCCGACGTTGACGAGCGTGACGCCTATCTCGCCCTCGCGCGGCGCTCTGGTGCGCGGAGAGGGCGGGGACATCTTCCAGCCCAGCCGAAACGCCTCCTTCGTCACGGCGTCGATCCGGGCGTCGGTGCCGATGCACAGCGTGTCGAAGGCCTCGACGAGTTCAGCGCGGGCAGGCGCGGCGCAGATCAGCGCGCCGCCGATGGCGGCCAGGACGGCAGCGACCGCTCGCTGGAGCCGAAGACGCATGATGGTTTCCCCCGCAGTCCAGACAGGCTAGGCGGAGCAGGTCACCGGATCAACCGGCGCCGCTGGCGCCGTTCCGCCTCGCCTGCTACCTCCGCCGCATGACCGAAGCCGCCGCGTCCGCCGGAAAGAAGATCGTCCTCGTCGCCGCCGCAGCGCTCGTCGATTCCGACGGCCGCGTGCTGATCTGCCGGCGGCCGCAGGGCAAGCAGCTGGCCGGGCTGTGGGAGTTTCCGGGCGGCAAGGTCGAGCCCGGCGAGACGCCCGAGGCCTGCCTGATCCGCGAGCTGGACGAGGAGCTCGGGATCCAGGTGAAGGAGGCCTGCCTGGCCCCGTTCGTTTTTGCGTCCCACGGTTACGATTCGTTTCACCTACTTATGCCACTCTACCTATGCAGGCGCTGGGACGGCTTCGTGACGGCGCGCGAACACGAGGCTCTGGCTTGGGTAAGACCGGACAAACTCAGCGAGTATCCGATGCCCCCGGCGGACGAACCGCTGGTGGCCTACCTGCGCGATTTTCTCTGAAGGCCTTCGGACGCGACGAGAGCGGGGCCACCGCGATCGAGTACGGCCTGATCTGCGCGCTCATCTTCCTGGTCATCGTCACCTCGGTGACGGCCTTCGGCAACAAGACCAGCGACATGATCAAGATGATCAGCGACGTGATCGGAACCGCGATCAGCGGCTAGGCCTCGCCCGGCTTCTCGCCCGCGCTCTTCTCCACCGTCCCCAGGGCGTCGGCCAGCCGCATCTTCGCCGATCCCGGCTTGAGCGGCTTCTGCTGGCTCTCGTGCGGCGCCCAGCCGGTGATGGTGACGATCTCGAACGTCGCCGGCACGCGGCCGTCGGCCTGGGCGAAGCGGGCCTGATAGATATCCATCGCCCGCAGCAGCACGGCGCGGCGCAGCGGCTTGCGCGGCCGGTCGAGGAGGACGTTGCCCTCCCCCATCGCCCGCAGGTCGCGCAGCAGCTCCAGCGGATTGGCGTAGCGCACCGTCACCCGGTCCACGTCCGTGACCGGCAGGGCGAAGCCGGCCCGCTGCAGCAGGGCGGCGGCGTCGAAGGCGTCGGCGAAGGGCGAGACGCGCAGGCCGGCCCCGCCGCTCAGTTCGGCCTCGGCCTCCAGCAGGCTCTGGCGCAGCTCGGTCAGGGTGGCTCCGCCCAGCAGCGCGCCGATGAACAGGCCGTCCGGCTTCAGCGCCCGCCGAATCTGGATCAGCGCCCCGACCAGGTCGTTGGTCCAGTGCAGCGCCAGGGTCGAGACCACCAGGTCCAGGCTGGCGGCCGCGAACGGCAATCGCTCCTCGTCCGCCACGAGCCGCGGGCCGGCGCGCCCCGTCAGCATCGCGGTCGAGAGGTCGGTCTCGACCAGCAGATCGATCTTCCCGGCCGCGTCGCTGTCCGCCAGCGCCGCTGCGAAAGCGCCGTTCCTCGCGCCCAGATCGACGGCGACCGGAAACCGTCGCATGATCGCCTCCAGGCGCTGGACGGCGTCCTCGGCCGCCCGCCGCTTGAGGAAGGCGGCCTGGTCGTAGCCGGCCGCGGCGCGGTCAAGGCGGCGGCGGTGAAGGTCGCGGTCGAACAGGATGGGGGGCGTCGCGGTCATGCGGGCGGAACATGGCCCTTCACGCGGACGAATGGAACCGCTGAGCGTCGCGGCGCGCGGCCTGCTGGACCTGATCCTGCCGCCGCGCGACCTGGCCGGGGCGACGGCGCAGACCGGCGGCCTCGCCGCCCAGGTCTGGAGCCGCATCGCCTTCCTGGAGGATCCGGTCTGCGACGGCTGCGGCTCGCCGTTCGAGTTCGACCCCGGCCCTGACGTGCGCTGCGCCGCCTGCGCGAGCCGTCCGCGCGCCTTCGACCGGGCCCGGGCCGCCTGCCTGTACGACGAGGCCTCGCGCGATCTGATCCTGAAGCTGAAGCACGCCGATCGCACCGACCTGGCCGGGCTGGCGGCGACCTGGCTGGCGCGCGCCGCCGCGCCGCTGATCGCGGAGGCCGACCTGATCACGCCGACGCCGCTGCATCGTTGGCGGCTGATGACGCGGCGCTACAACCAGGCCGCCGAGATCGCCCGGCCGCTCAGTCGCCGGTGCGGCCTGCCCTACCTGCCCGACGCCCTGGTCCGGATCCGCGACACCGAGAGCCAGGGCGGCAAGTCCGCCTCCGGCCGTCGTCGGAACATGGCCGGCGCCTTCTCCGTCCCGGCCGCGCGCCGGCGCCAGGTCGAGGGTCGGCGCATCCTGCTGGTCGACGACGTCCTGACCACCGGCGCCACCGCCCATGCCTGCGCCCGGGCGTTGAAGGCGGCCGGGGCGGCCTCGGTCAGCCTGGCCGTCATCGCGAAGGTGCGCGCCGGGGCGGATGTCACTATATGACGGGTAAGCAACAGGCTCCGTTACGCGTCATGGCCAAGGTCACCATCTACACCCGTCCCTTCTGCGGCTTCTGCAGCCGCGCCATCGCCCTGCTCGAAGACAAGGGCGCCGACTTCGAGGAGATCGAGGCCGGCATGGATCCCAAGCTGCGCCAGGAGATGATGAGCCGCTCCGGCCGCACGACCTTCCCGCAGATCTTCGTCGGCGACCGGCATATCGGCGGCTGCGACGACATGATGGCCCTGGAATGCGAGGGCAAGCTGGACGCGCTGCTGGCCGCATGACCCTGCGCGTCGCCCTCGTCCAGCTGCGCACCCCGGCCACGCACGCGGCCGCCCTGGCCCATGTCGAGCCGCTGGTCCGCCAGGCCGCGGCCCAGGGCGCTCAACTGATCGTCACGCCGGAAGGCACGAACATCCTGCAGAAGGACAAGGCGCGGCTGCTCCCGGTCCTGACCTCGGCGGAGGACGACCCCGTCGTCCAGGGCCTGCGCGCCCTGGCCAGGGAGCTCGGCGTGTGGCTGAGCATCGGCTCGGCCCTGGTCGAGCGCGAGGACGGCAAGGCGGCCAACCGCCAGATCCTGGTCGCGCCCGACGGCTCGGTCGCGGCGACCTACGACAAGCTGCATATGTTCGACGTCGACCTGCCCACCGGCGAGACCGCCCGTGAATCGGCGACCTACGAACCCGGCGACCGGGCGGTGACGGTCGAGGCCGCCGGCGCCATGCTGGGCCTGACCATCTGCTACGACATGCGCTTCCCCGCGCTGTACCGGGCCCTGGCGCTGGCGGGCGCGAACGTCTTCACCCTGCCGGCCGCCTTCACCCGCCCGACCGGCGAGGCGCACTGGGAGACCCTGATCCGCGCCCGCGCCATCGAGACCGGCAGCTTCGTGCTGGCCGCGGCCCAGGGCGGCTTCCATGAGGACGGCCGCGGAACCTGGGGCCGCTCGACCGTCGTCGCGCCCTGGGGCGAGATCGTCGCCAAGCTCGATCACGACGAACCCGGCGTGCTGGTCGCCGACATCGACCTGTCGGCCTCCGACAAGGCCCGGGCGGCGATCCCGAACCTGAAGAACGCCCGGGCGTTCACGGGGCCGTAGATGATCAAATACGCCCTCGTCTGCGAGCACGAGCACGAGTTCGAAGGCTGGTTCGGCTCGTCCGCCGACTATGACGACCAGCAGGATCGCGGCCTGCTGGACTGCCCCGTCTGCGCCAGCAAGGCGGTGCGCAAGCAGATCATGGCCCCCGCCGTCGCCGGCACCAAGGCGCAGACCGCCGGCCCAGACCTGAACCCGCAGATGCGCCAGATGGTCATGGAGGCCATGGGCAAGGTCCGCGCCCACGTCGAGGAGAACTTCGACTACGTCGGCGACGCGTTCGCCCGCGAGGCCCGGGCCATCCACGAAGGCAAATCCGAGGACCGCGGCATCTACGGCGAGGCCACCCCCGCCGAGGTGAAGTCGCTGGTCGAAGACGGCGTCAACGTCGCCGCCCTGCCGCCCGGTCCGCCGAAGAAGACCGAGGTCAACTGACCTCCTCCGTATGTCCTCGCGAATGCGGGGACCCAAGCTGAGTTTGATGTAGCCGCCAGCTTGCAATGCCTGGACGCCGCTTGGGCTCCCGCCTTCGCGGGAGCAATCGGCGTTGAGGGCAAGCTCCGACCGCAACCGAAGCATAGCCGGCGGGCGGGTGATACAATGCGGCCTCCTCCAAAGGAGCCGCCGTCATGCCCTCGGCCGTCGAAATCTTCCGTGACCTGCACGCCGCGCCGCGCGGGTTCGTCATGCCCAACGCCTGGGACGCCGGCAGCGCCATTGTCCTGGCCGAAGCGGGCTTCTCCGCGATCGCAACGACCAGCGCCGGCATCGCCTTCTCCATGGGGCGTCCGGACTACGCCGTCAGCGACGTCGGCTTGGCGGTCAGCCGCGAGGCGATGTTCGAGCGCATGCGCGAGATCGTCGCGGCCTCGCCCGTCCCGGTGAACGGCGACCTCGAGGCCGGCTGGGGGGACGCCCCCGAGGCCGTCGCCGAGACCATCCGCCTGGCCGTCGGGATCGGCCTCGCCGGCGGCAACATCGAGGACGCCGACGCGCGGCGCGGCGGACTCTATGACGAAGATCTGGCCGTGGAGCGCATCGCCGCCGCGGCCGAAGCCGCCGCTGTCGCCGGCTTCGTCCTGACCGCCCGCACCGACGCCCTGATGGTCGAGGGCGGCGGCGGGCTGGACGGCGCGATCCGCCGGGCCAACCGGTTCCGGCAAGCCGGCGCCGACTGCCTCTACGCGCCCGGCGTCACGGACATCGACGACATCCGGATCCTGGCGGACGAGATCGAGGGGCCGATCAATGTGGTCATGGGCCTGGGCAACTCGGCCGGCTCCGCGCCGGCGCTGCTGGAGGCCGGCGTCCAGCGGATCAGTCTGGGCGGCTCGATCGCCCGCTCGGCGCTCGGCTTCGTCCGCGCGTGCGCCGCCGAGCTGCTGGACGCGGGAACGGTGGGGTTCGCCGCCGGCCAGATCCCGCAGGGCGAGCTGAACACGCTGTTTTCGAACGGCCGTCGCTGACCGCTGGCGCCGCGACCGTCCGACGGCGTAGAACCGCTGCATGAGCGAGATGATGTTCGTGTTCGAGCAGGTCGACGAGCTGGTCGGCCATCTGCGGCGGCTGCAGCGGCCCTGTGTCGAGATGCTCAAGCCCGGGGTCGCCCCGTTCGAGGTCGAGGACGCCGTCGCCGCGGCCGGCCCGGCCCCGGAGGATCTGGCCTCGATGTATGGCCGCCACGACGGCGTCGACCTGCCCGAGGGCCGGACGCTCGGCGACGGCCATGTCGTGCCCGGCTACTATTGGATGCCGATCGCCGAGGCGGCCGAGCACTACCGCGGCCTGGCCGGGATCTGGCCGGCGAGCTGGTTCCCCATCCTGACCGACGGCGGCGGCGGCTATCTGGCCGTGATCTGCGACGCCGCCTCGGAAGACTACGGCGCGGTCGTCGAGATTCTGCCCGGCGAGGACGAGCCCGAAATCGCCTTCGACAGCGCCTCGATGATGCTGGCCACCGCCATCCGCTGCTTCGCCGAGGGCGCCTATCGCCTGAAGGGCGGCTTCCTGGATGAGGACTACGACCAGGCCGAACAGATCGCCGACAGCCTCAACGGCCGGCGCGGCGAGATCGAGCCGGGCGAATTCATCTAGGGCGGCGCATCCCCCCCTCGCCAGAAGCCATCGACGGTTGCTAGGCTCTCCGAGCGCAACCACCGGGGGCGGCTGGACCGTGAGCAGCATGACGACGGCCACGATGGTCGATCCTCTGGACGGGGCGCTGGCCGCCGCCCTGGATCGCGACGGCTACCTGCTGCTGCGGGGCGCCGTGCCGGAAACCTGGCGAGACGCCCTCCGCGACGCCTTCGACGCCGGCGTGGGTCCCGTAAGCCAATGGTCCGCACCCAGGGGGGGCGACTGGCGCCACGCCCTGGTCGACCTTGATCCCACGGTGCAGCGGACCTGCCGCCTGTCGACCCTGCTGGCCGCCGCCGCGCATATGCTGCGCGCTCCCTTCTTCCTCAGCCAGGTCGAGGGCCGCGAGCCGCTGCCGGACGGCGGCCATCAGCCGCTGCATCGCGACGGCGCCGGCATGACCGCGGTCGCGGCCCTGATCTTCCTCGATTCCTACGGGCCGGAGAACGGGGCCACCCGCGTGGTGCCGCGCCATCTCGACCGGGGCGCGCCCGACGAGGCCCTGGCCCTGACCCTGGCGGGCGAGGCCGGGGATATCCTGGTGTTCGACGCCGACCTGCTGCACGGCGCGACCTGCAACCACTCCGGCGCCCGACGACGGTCGCTGCTGCTGACCTTCCTGTCGGAGCAGCACCGCGCCGAACAGAACGCCGCCCGCGCCATCCGCAACGTCCGCATGGACACCAGCGAGGCGTTCGCCCCCCGGAGCCGATCCCTCGCCTACAGCGGCAGGGCGTAGGACTGTTTGATGATCTGGCTGGGCACGTCCGTCTTCACGTTCTGGACGCCCCTGATGCGGCTGAGGTGCTCGGACTGGAACTTGCGGTACTCGGCGATGTCCGCCGCCACGACCCGCACCATGGCGTCGCAATCGCCGAGCATGATGTAGCACTCGACCACCTGCGGCAGCTTGTTCACCTCCGCGGCGAAATGCTCGACCGTGTCCTCGTCCTGAGCGCTCAGCCAGATGCGGGTGAAGAAGGTCTGGCCCTTGCCGATCTTCGCCGGATCCAGGATCGCGACGTAGCGCGAGATTACGCCCGCTTCCTCGAGCAGGCGTACGCGCCGCAGGCACGGTGACGGCGACAGCCCCACCTTCTTGGCCAGCTCGGTGTTCTGGATGCGGCCGTCCCGCTGCAGGACGCGCAGGATGCGGCGGTCGATATCGTCGAGCTTCATTGGCACGCGTCGCCGGAATTTTCGGTGTTGATAGCAGTAGATGCCAATCTTGAACGCGATTGCAGCATCATCGCAACCCGATTGCGCGGACCTTGGCCTAGCATGCCAAGCATGAGCCCGCCCGACGGATCCCTGCCCTTCGCCACGCCCGAAACCGCTTCCGCGCCGCCGACCTCCGCCGAGGTCCGACGCGGCGTGACGGCCGCCACGCCCGTGCTGCTGGGCATGCTGCCGGCCGCGCTGGTGCTGGGCGCCCAGGCCGCCCAGAAGGGGCTGAGCTCGGTCGAGGTCCTGCTGATGACCAGCCTGAACTTCGCCGGCGGGTCGGAGTTCGCGGCCATCCAGCTGTGGACCTCGCCGCCGCACATCCTGCTGATCGTGGCCATCACCTTCCTGGTGAACAGCCGGCACCTGCTGATGGGCGCGACGCTGGCGCCGTTCCTGAGGCATCTGCCCAAGCGCAAGGCCCTGCCCGCCCTGTTCGTCATGTGCGACGAAAGCTGGGCGTTCGGCCTGGCCGACGCCAAAGCGCGCCACGCCGCGGGATGGAGCCCGGCCTTCAGCCTGCCCTACTACCTCGGCTCGGCCCTGTCGGTGCTGCTGGTCTGGGCGACCTTCACCACCCTGGGCGCCGTGGTCGGGCCGTTCCTGGGCGACATCGAGGCCTACGGCTTCGGCATGGCCTTCCCGGCGATCTTCCTGGTGCTGATGCGCGGCATGTGGCGCGGCTTCCGGGCGGCGCGGCCGTGGCTGGTCAGCCTCGGCGTCGCCGCCGGCGTCCATCTGCTGGTTCCCGGCGCCTGGTACGTCCCGGCCGGCGCCCTGGCGGGGCTGGCCGCGGCCTGGCTGCTGGCGGAGGAGCGCGGATGATCGACGCCGTCACCGTCCTGACCATCGTGCTGATGGCCGCCGTGACCTACCTGACCCGGATCGGGGGCTACCTGCTGCTGCGAGACCGCCGGCTCGGCCCGCGCGCCTCGGCCGTGATGGAAGCCGCGCCGGGCTGCGTGCTGATCTCGGTGATCGCCCCGGCCTTCGTCTCTGACCGACCGGCCGATCTGATCGCCCTGGCCGTCACCGTCCTGGCGGCCACGCGGCTGCCGATGCTGCCGACGGTGCTGATCGGCGTGGCGACCGCGGGGTTGCTGCGGCACCTGCTGCCCTAGGCCCGGTTCAACCGCCAGCGCCAGACGGCCCCGACATCCTCGTCCTCGACGACGTCGTCCAGGTGGAAGCCGAGGCGGCGCAGGATGGCGACCGAGGCGTTCTCCTCCGGCAGGGTGTGCGCCACGACGTGATCGATCTCAGGCTGGGCGAAGGCATGGTCGACCATGCCGCGCGCCGCTTCCGTCGCCAGACCCCGTCCTCGGACCGAGGGCGCCAGCTCGTAGCCGATCTCGACGAAGCCGCTGGCCGGCGCGCCCTTGTAGCCGCCCAGGCCGATCAGGCGTCCATCGGCGGCGTCGAAGAACAGGTGCATCCACCAGGCCGCCGCGTGCGGATGTTCGCGCAGGAACGCCGCCGACCGACCGACCGCCTCCAGGGCGTCTGACCCGGCCCAGCCGTCGACCGCCTGGACGTCCAGCGCCCGCAGCAGGCCGGCCTCGCCGTCGCGCTCGAACGCCTCCAGGTCGGCCAGCCGCGCCGGCTCCAGCCGCAGGCGGGTCGTGCGGATCGTCATCCCGCCTTCGCCGGACGGGTGACCGTCATCATGTAGTTGATGTCGGCGTCGCTCGACTGGCTCCATTTGCCCGTCAGCGGGTTGTAGGTCACGCCGAAGGGGCCCTCGATGTCGAAGGGATGGCCCTCGAGGAAGCTGCGCAGTTCCTCCGGCGTCAGGAACTGGTTCCAGTTGTGGGTCCCGGCCGGGACCCAGCGCAGCACGTACTCGGCGCCGATCTTGGCCAGGGCCAGGGCCTTCAGGGTGCGGTTCAGGGTGGCGACGATCATCAGGCCGCCGGGCTTGAGCAGCTTGGCCGTGGTGCGCAGGAACTCGCCCGGGTCGGCCACGTGCTCGATGACCTCCATGTTCAGGACCACGTCGAACGGCCCGGCGCCCTCGGCCAGCAGCTGCTCGGCGGTGGTGGCGCGGTAGTCGATGTCGAGGCCCTGCTCCGCGGCATGGGCCCGGGCCGTGCCGATGTTGCGCTCCGAGGCGTCGGCGCCCGTCACCCTGAAGCCCAGGCGGCTCATCGGCTCGCTGAGCAGGCCGCCGCCGCAGCCGATGTCGAGCAGCGTCAGCCCCTCGAACGGCCGGCGCGCCTTGATGTCCCGGCCGAAGCGGGCCGCCGCCTGGTCCCGGACGAAGGTCAGCCGGACCGGGTTGAACACGTGCAGCGGCGCGAATTTGCCGTGCGGATCCCACCACTCCGCCGCGATGCGCGAGAAGCGCTCGACATCCTCGGGATCGACGCTGGTGCGGAGTTCGGGAGCGGGCTGGGCCATGGCTCCTATCTAGTCCTCGCGGGCGGGTTCGTCGACGCATCTGCGCGGCTGCGGACGATCCCGCATTGCGGCGCCGCACGCGGGCCGCTAGAAGGGCGCCTCTTGCCGCGTGGGGCGCCTTTTCCGGCGAACCCGGGGCAAGAAAAACCGCCAAACCAGGGAGGCGAGCGGCCTGACGTGTCACGGCTGGTGATGAAATTCGGCGGCACCTCGGTGGCCGACCTGGAACGGATCCGGCGCGTCGCGCGCCTGGTGGCGGCCGAGGTCGAGACCGGGAAACAGGTCGCCGTGGTCGTGTCGGCGATGGCCGGCAAGACCAACGAGCTGGTCGCCTGGACCGACGGGGCCGGCGCGGCCGCCCAGGGCCTTCCGGCATCCGACGACGAGTACGACGTGGTCGTCGCCAGCGGCGAGCAGGTCACGGCCGGCCTGTTGGCCATGACCCTGCGCAACATGGGCCTGAACGCCCGGTCGTGGATGGGCTGGCAGGTGCCGATCATCACCGACGACGCGCACGGCAAGGCCCGCATCGACGACATCCCGCCCGAGAAGCTGGGCGCCGCGCTCGACGCCGGCGAAATCGCCGTCATCGCCGGCTTCCAGGGCGTCGACCGCCAGGGCCGTATCGCGACCCTGGGCCGGGGCGGCTCGGACACCAGCGCCGTGGCGATCGCGGCGGCCGTCGGCGGGGCCTGCGACATCTACACCGACGTGGACGGCGTCTACACGACCGATCCGCGCATCGAGCAGAAGGCCCGCAAGCTGGCCCGCATCTCCTATGAGGAGATGCTTGAAATGGCCTCGCTGGGGGCCAAGGTTCTTCAGACCCGCTCGGTCGAGCTGGCCATGGCGCACCATACGCCGCTGCGGGTCCTGTCTAGTTTCGTCGAGCCCGGGGAAGCCCCCGGCCAAGGCACCATCGTCTGCGACGAGGAGGAGATCGTGGAAAAGCGCATCGTGAGCGGCGTGGCCTACAGCCGCGACGAAGCCAAGATCAGCCTGTTCGGCCTGCCGGACACGCCGGGCGTCTCCTCGAAGATCTTCGGCGCCCTGGCCGACGCCAACGTCAACGTCGACATGATCGTCCAGAGCCACGCCCGCAGCGAGGGCGCGGCCAACATGGAGTTCACCGTCGGCAAGCGCGACGCGGCCCGGGCGGTCGAGATCGTGCGCGCGGCGCAGAAGGAGATCGGCTTCGAGGACGTGCAGTCCAACGAGGACGTGGCCAAGGTCTCGGTCATCGGCGTGGGCATGCGCAGCCATGCCGGCGTCGCCAAGACCATGTTCACCGCCCTGGCCGAGAAGGGCGTGAACATCCAGGTCATCTCGACCAGCGAGATCAAGATCAGCGTGCTGATCGACGCGGCCTACACGGAACTCGCCGTTCGGGCCCTGCATTCCGCCTACGAGCTGGACAAAGTCTGACCGAGTCGCCGGCGCGACACCGTCGATCACTGTTCCCTCACGGAAATCTGCTATAGGCGCCGGAGAGAACAGGAGGGCAGCCTCAGCGATGGTCGCGCCGAGCTTCGCGATACGCGGTCCGCGGACTCTGCTTCGGCAGATCCGCGAGGCCATGGCCGGTGATGCTCCGGCCCAGACCAAGCTCAACATGGTCGTGCGGATCATCGCCGGGTCGATGGTCGCCGAGGTCTGCTCCATCTACCTGCGCCGGGCCGGCGGCGATCTGGAGCTGTTCGCCACCGAAGGCCTGTCGCCCGACGCCGTCCACGTCACCCGGCTGAAGCCCGGCGAGGGCCTGGTCGGCGAGATCGTGCGCCAGGGCCGGCCGCTGAACCTCAGCGACGCGCCGAGCCATCCGGCCTTCGCCTATCGTCCGGAAACCGGCGAAGACCCCTACCACTCGTTCCTGGGCGTGCCGCTGCTGCGCGGCGGGCGGCCGATCGGCGTCCTGGTCGTCCAGAACCGGACGGAGCGGAGCTACGGCGAGGAGGAGGTCGAAGATCTCCAGATCATCGCCATGGTGCTGGCCGAGATGGTCGGCGCCGGCGACCTGCTGAACGAAGAGGCGCTCAAGGACGTCGAGATCGCGCCGCACCGGCCCGAGCGGCTGAAAGGCGCGCGCTTCGCCGACGGCCTGGCCTACGGCACGGCGGTCCTGCACGAGCAGCCGGTCGCGCCGGAACAGCTGCTGTCCGACGACGCCCAGGCCGAGGAGATCCGCCTGCGCGCCGCCATCGAGGCCTTGCAGCGCCAGATCGACGAGATGCTGGAGGGCCAGCACGGCCTGGTCGGCGCCTCCTACGAGGTGCTGGAGACCTATCGCCTGTTCGCCCACGACCGCGGCTGGAACCGGTCCCTGGAAGAGGCCGTGCGTTCGGGCCTGACCGCCGAGGCCGCCGTCGAGCGGGTGCGCAGCGAGCATCGCGCCCGTCTGGGCCAGGCGCGTGACCCCTATCTGCGCGAGCGGCTGCACGACCTCGAGGATCTGAACGACCGCCTGCTGCGCCACCTGGCCGGCGACGGGCATACCGCACGGGAGTTGCCCGACGACGCCATCCTGATCGCGCGAAACCTGGGGCCGGCCGACCTGCTGGAGTATGACCGCAAGCGCCTGAAGGGGCTGCTGCTGGAAGAGGGCTCATCGGCCAGCCACGCGGCGATCGTGGCCAAGGCGCTGGACATCCCCTGCGTCGGCCGCCTGTCCGGCCTGCGCGATCGTGTCTCCGAGGGCGACCCGGTGATCGTCGACGCCGAGACCGGCGAGGCCTTCCTGCGCCCCCGTCCCGACGTCGTGAAGGCCTTGCAGACCCGGCTGGAGGTCCGGGCCCAGCGCCGGGCCGAGTTCGCCCGTCTGCGCGACACGCCCGCTTTCACCAAGGACGGCGCCAAGGTCACCCTGCTGATGAACGCCGGCCTGGCCGTCGACCTGGACATCCTGGGCGAGACCGGCGCCGAGGGCATCGGCCTGTTCCGGACCGAGTTCCAATTCATGGTCGCCGAGGAGATGCCCCGGCTGGACGCCCAGCGGGCGCTCTACGAGCGGGTCCTGGACGTCGCCGACGGCCAGCCGGTCACCTTCCGCACCCTCGATCTCGGCGGCGACAAACTGCTGCCCTACATGGAGCTGGAGCGGGAGGAAAACCCCGCCCTGGGTTGGCGCGCGGTGCGCATGGGCCTGGACCGCCCGGCCCTGCTGCGCCTTCAGCTGCGGGCGCTGATCTGGGCCGCCAAGGGCCGGCCGCTGCGGGTCATGTTCCCGCTGGTCGCCAGCGTCGACGAGTTCCGCGCCGCCCGCGCCTTCGTCGACAGCGAGATCGCCTGGGCCCAGCGGCGCGGCCGCCCGGCCCCGTCCCGCCTCGACGTCGGGGCGATGATCGAGGCCCCGTCGCTGGTCTGGCACCTGGACGCCCTGCTGCCGATGACCGACTTCGTCTCGATCGGCACCAACGACCTGATGCAGTACCTGTTCGCGGCCGATCGCGGGAACCCGCGCGTGGCCGACCGCTACGACCCGCTGTCCCCGCCCGCCCTGCGCGCGCTGCAGCAGATCCAGCAGGCCTGCGCCGAGACCGGCACCCCCGTCTCGGTCTGCGGCGAGATGGCCGGCCGGCCGCTGGAGGCCTTCGCCCTGGTGGCGCTCGGCTTCGACCGGCTGTCGATGCCGCCGGCCGGCGTCGGGCCGGTCAAGCAGATGGTCCTGTCCTGCGACAGAGAGGCCGCTAGACGCGGCGTCCTGACCCTGCTGAAAGGCACCTCCGGCTCGGTTCGCAACGAGATCGAGACCCTGGCCAGGAAGCTGTACGTCGCCGTTTGATCCGCAGGCGGCAGAGTCTGATTAGCGCGTTGAAATCTGTGCGTTATTTTGATATTCGAAACGTGAAGTTAAGGTTTCCCGGGCTACGGGAATCGAAGGGTGTCGCGTTCGTGCGCGACGCGAGGTTGTGGGGGCGTCGGTAGCCATGCCGCTGGATTCAGGCGGGGTTACGCAACTGTATCGCACCGGGGACATTGACCCGGTGGATTCGCTTGTCCCGACCGAGGAGCCCTCCCTGCATCACGGACCCGACATCGGCGCGGCGCTGAAGGCGGCGCGGGAGTTTCGCGGCCTGTCGCTTCAGGACGTCGCCGACCAGACCCGCATCCGCCGCACCTACCTGGCCGCGGTCGAGGACATGCGGCTGGAGGAGCTGCCGTCCCGCCCGTTCACGCTCGGCTATGTGAAGGCCTACGCCAAGCTGCTGGGCCTGGACCCGGACGAGGCCGTCGCCCGCTTCAAGGACGCCGCGCCGGAAGCCGAGGACGACCTGCGGGCTCCGGTCGGGGTGCGCAAGGAGCGTGATCCGCGCATGGGCGCGATCATGGCCGGCGCGGCCCTGATCGTCACCGCCATCATCCTGTGGAACATCGCCCAGCGCGCGATCAGCGAAGAGGCGCCGCCGCCGCCGACCGCCCCGCAGTCGGCGATGGCCGCCGCCCCGACGGCGCCGGCCGGGCCGATGTCGGTCGGCGCGCCGCTGCCGGCCCCCACGGAAGCCTCGACGCCGCCCGTCTACGAGACTCCCGGCCTCGAGGCCGCCGCCCAGGCGGGCGGCTCGGCCGACGCCGCGATGGCCGCCGGCAAGGCCCGCCGCGAAGCCGAGGCCGCCGCCGCGGTCCAGAGCGACACGCCGGTCGGCGCCGCCTTCGTCGCCAAGGGCCCGATCCACGGCGCTCCGGCCGCGAGTTCCGCGGTCACTCTCCAGGCGCGACGGCAGACGATGCTGATCGTCCGCGGCGGCGATAGCGCGATCTACTTCGCCCGCTCCCTGGCGCCGGGCGAGGCCTATCGCCTGCCGGCCAGCAAGGGGCTGACGGTCGAGGCGACCGATCCGCGCGCCATCGACGTCTTCGTCGGCGGCCGGTTCAAGAGCCTGATGCCGGCCCCCCAGACCACCGCCGCGGCGCTCGCCGGCTGACGCCTGCACCGTTTCTCCTCGGCGAACTTTCCATGACGGGCTTGGGAAACCCCGCGCCCGGGATTACCTTTGGCGACGCATGAGCCACGACGATCACACCCACGTCCGCCCCTGGCGCCGCATCGACCGCCGCGTCTCGCGTCAGATTCACGTCGGCAATGTGCCGATCGGCGGCGACGCCCCGATCGCCGTGCAGTCGATGACCAACACCCTGACGGCCGACGCCGCGGCGACGATCGACCAGATCCGCCAGCTGGAGGAAGCCGGTGCCGACATCGTCCGGGTCTCATGCCCCGACGTGGAATCCACCGAGGCGTTCAAGACCATCGCCCGCGAGGTGAAGGTCCCGCTCGTGGCCGACATCCACTTCCACTACAAGCGCGGCATCGAAGCGGCCAAGGCCGGCGCCGCCTGCCTGCGCATCAACCCCGGCAACATCGGCAGCCCCGACCGCGTGCGCGAGGTCGTCCAGGCTGCCCGCGACCATGGGTGCTCGATCCGCATCGGCGTCAACGCCGGCTCGCTGGAGCGGGACCTGCTCGAGAAGTACGGCGAGCCCTGCCCCGACGCGATGGTCGAGAGCGCGCTGAGCCACGCCCGGATCCTGCAGGATCACGACTTCCACGAGTTCAAGATCAGCGTGAAGGCCTCGGACATCTTCATGACCGTAGCCGCCTATCAGCAGCTGGCGGACGCCATCGACTGCCCGCTGCACCTGGGCATCACCGAGGCGGGGGCCCTGCGCACCGGCACCGTGAAGTCCTCCATCGGCATGGGCAGCCTGCTCTGGGCCGGCATCGGCGACACCATCCGCGTCAGCCTGGCCGCCGATCCGGTGGAAGAGGTCAAGGTCGGCTTCGACATGCTGAAGTCGCTGGGCCTGCGCCACCGCGGCGTGAACATCATCGCCTGCCCGTCCTGCGCTCGTCAGGGCTTCAACGTCATCCAGACGGTCGAGGCCCTGGAGCAGCGCCTTGCGCACGTCTCGACGCCATTGTCGCTGTCGATCATCGGCTGCGTGGTCAACGGCCCCGGCGAGGCGCTGATGACGGACCTGGGCTTCACCGGCGGCGGCAAGGGATCGGGCATGGTCTATGTGTCCGGCCGTCCGGACCACAAGATGGACAACGACCAGATGATCGACCACATCGTCGGCCTGGTCGAGGCGCGCGCCGCCGAGATCGAAGCCGCCAAGGCCGCGGAGCTCCAGGCCGCAGAATAGCCGTTTTCCTTGCCCCCGCTTGGGAAACTGGGTTACGTGGATTCGTTAACCACGGTTCCGGTTCCTGACTGCCAGTAGGGGGCGTCTGCTTGCCCAATGAACCCGAGAAGGTCCGGGAACGGCTCGCCCTCCGCGCCGCGACGACCTACATGCTGCGCTCGGCGCGGGTCCTCAACCGCATCGTCGGCAACGGCGACATCCTGCGGACGCTGATCTTCCTGGCCATCGTCGACGCCAACGTCAGGCACCTGCGCCCCGGCGACGTCTTCGCCCAAACCCATTCCGGCGCCGATGACCGCGTCCCGGATGAAGCGCGGCGGCCGATCAGCATCCACGCCCTGGCGCTGGAGTTGGACCTCCCCTACGAGACCACCCGCCGACACGTGAACCGGCTGATCAACGACGGCATGTGCGCGCGCGGGGACAGCGGCGTGATCGTGCCGGGCGAGGTCCTGGGGCGCGAGGCCTTCGTCATCGGCCTCAAGCAGAACTACGAGAACCTCCGGCAGCTCCTCGACGACCTGAAGACCGGCGGCGTCAGCTTCGACGACTAGGCCTCTAGGCGCCGGCGTCCGGCCCGCTCCGGTCATCCCGGGCTCCGCCGGGACGGTCGGGGCTGGGTCGTGATCTCAGTATCGGACCAACGCTGTCCTCGAGAGGAGCGTGCCCCGGCTCCTTTTCGGAGCCGGGGCAGCCTCAGGCGACCGCATCGGGGGGGGCAGGGGGCCGCCTGGCATGGGGTCGCCGCGAGGAGTCAGCCTGACGTCGCGACGGCCCATGACCTACAAAACACCGTTCCAGGGATTTGGTTGGCGCGACATTTCGCCCCAGCATCCCCCCGGAACCACAACCCGTAGTGAGCGTACTTCGAGAAGAGGATTGGGGGGAAAGCGACTACCCACTTTGAGGAGTCACGCCGTATGGTTGTCTCCATCGAACCTGCCGGTCGAGTCGCAGACAGTTTGTGAGGGCCCGTTGAGCGCCGAGGAAATTCTGCTTTCCGACAATTCACAGGTCGAAGTCGCCGCCCGGTTGGGGGGCGAATTCTTCATCCGCGGCGTCGAGATCGTGGCCAGGGCGCACGGCAACGACCTCCTGAAGGGGATCATCTTCACCGCCATCGCCGTAGCCAACAGCGAGGCGGTGCCGGTTCTCGCCAGCGAACGCGAGCGGCGGCCGGTCAGCGTGATGTCGATCGCCGGCTCGATCGGCATCCCCTACGAGACGACGCGCCGCTACGTGAACCTGCTCGTCGACGAAGGCCTCTGCACGCGCATGGGCCGGCGCGGCGTCGTGATCACCGAGGCCGCCCTGATGCGGCCGGCGATGCTCGCCGCGGGCCTTGAGACCTACACCAGCTTCAATCGGCTGGTGGCGGCCCTGCGGCGAGCCCAGTACGCGGGATTGTCCTCGACCTAGGCGTCGAAGACGATGACCGAGCGGGCCAGTTCGCCCCGCTTCAGCTCCTCGAACGCGTCGTTGACCTGCTCCAGCTTGATCCGCTGCGAGACCATCTGGTCGAGGTGCAGCTTGCCGGACATGTAGAAGTCGACCAGGCGCGGCATGTCGACCGGGAAGCGGTTGGAGCCCATCAGCGAGCCCTGGATGCGCTTCTCGCCGAGGAAGTCGGCGCCGTGCAGCTCGATCATGGTGCCGACGGGGATCATGCCGATCACGTTGGCGGTGCCGCCGCGGGCCAGCATCTTGAAGGCCTGCTCCGTGGTCTTCTTCAGGCCGATGGCCTCGAAGCTATGGTCGACGCCGCCCTTGGTCAGTTCGATCACCGCCTTCACCGGGTCGACTTCGCTGGCGTTGATCACGTCGGTCGCGCCGAAGGCCTTGGCCAGGTTCAGCTTGGAGCCCTGCATGTCGATGGCGATGATCCGGCCCGCGCCGGCGATCGCCGCCCCGTTGACCGCCGCCAGGCCCACGCCGCCGCAGCCGATGACGGCCACGGTCTCGCCCGCGCGGACGCTGGAGGTCTGCACCACCGCGCCGACGCCGGTGGTCACCGAGCATCCGATCAGGGCCGCCACGTCCAGCGGCATGTCCTTGCGGATCGCGACGCAGGCGTGCTCGTGGATCAGCATCTGCTCGGCGAAGGACGACAGGTTCAGGAACTGGTTCAGGCCGTTGCCCAGGCGCGGGGCGTCGTCCTTGGCGCGGCGCACGTCGCCGCTGACGCAGCGGGCCATGTGGCCGGTGACGCAGTGATTGCAGTGGCCGCAGAAGGCCGACAGGCAGGTGATGACGTGGTCGCCCGGCTTCACGGTGCGGACCTCCGAACCCACCGCCTCGACCACGCCGGCGCTCTCATGGCCCAGCACGGCCGGCAGCGGGTGCGGGTAGGAGCCTTCGACGAAGTGCAGGTCCGAGTGGCAGACCCCCGCAGCCGCGGTGCGGATCAGCACCTCGTGCGGACCGGGCTTGCTGATCTGGACATCTTCGATCGACAGCGGCTTGCCGATCTCACGCAGGACTGCGGCCTTCATCGCGTACTTCCCCTTGTTGTTTGGGTCCTTGTTGGTTGGGCGCGAGGTTATCGCCGTTCAGGCGCGGAGCGGAAGGCCCGTCGAACAACTGTTCGCGAAAATCTCGACGGGAGGCGGGCGACTGCGATACCGGTGTTCCCGCGCATCGGGCGGGAGGACGTCATGGCCAGGGAAAACAAGGCCGACGAACACAGGCTTTCACGACGCGGTCTGCTGGGCGCCGGCGCCGCGCTGGCCGCCCTGGCTCCGGTCGCCGGGCGGGCTATGCCTCCGCCTCTGCCGATGGTGCAGACGCGTGGCGGGCCGGTCAGCGCCGGGATCAGCGAGACCCCCGGCGTCCTGGCCTACAAAGGCATCCCCTACGCCGCGCCGCCGGTCGGCGACCTCCGCTTCGCCCCGCCCAAGCCCGCGAAGCCCTGGACCGTCGTCCGCGACGGCGGCCTGTTCGGCCCCACCGCGATCCAGAACCCCTCCCCCTCGGCGGTGAACCCCACGTCGGAGATGGGCAAGGCGTTGCAAGCGGTCTTCCCGGCCCGGGCCGACGTCGAGGCGCAGAGCGAGGACTGCCTGGTCCTGAACGTCTGGACCATGCGGGACCCCGGCAAGCGCCGACCGGTGATGGTCTGGCTGCACGGCGGCGGTTTCGCCTACGGCTCGGCCCAGTGGCCGGTCTACGACGGCTCCAGGCTGGCCGCCCAGGGCGCGGTCGTGGTCTCGGTGAACCACCGGCTGAACGTCTTCGGCTATCTGGACCTGCCGGAGGTCGCGGGCTCGGGCGCCGCCGGCATGCTGGACCTCGTCGCGGCCCTGGAATGGGTGCGCGACAACATCGCCCTGTTCGGCGGCGATCCCAGCAACGTCACCATCTTCGGAGAGTCCGGCGGCGGGGCGAAGGTCAGCTACCTGCTGGCCATGCCCAAGGCCAAGGGCCTGTTCCACCGCGCCGTCATCCAGAGCGGGCCGGGCGTGAAGGCCGTGCCGCGCGATCGCGCCGCCGCCCTGCGCGGCGACCTCTACAAGGAACTCGGCCTGGTCGAAGGCGACGTCGCCGGGTTGCGCGCCCTGCCCGCCGACAGGCTGCTGGCGGCGGCGCGGGCGGCGGAGGCCAAACAGCCCGGCGTGGGCTTCGATCGCTCGGGCTTCTCGCCGGTCGCCGGCGACGGCGTCCTTCCCGCCCAGCCCTGGGATCCCGCCGCCCCGGCCACGGCCCGCGACGTGCCGGTGCTGATCGGGATCAACAAGGACGAGATGACCCTGTTCATGGCCTCCGCCCCCTGGTTCGGGAAGCTGGACGAGGCCGGGCTGCAGAAGATGGCCGCGGCGATCTACGGCGAGAAGGCGCCCGCGGTGCTGACCGCGCTGAAGACCGACTTCCCGAAGGACAGTCCGACCTATCTCGCCACCCACCTGACCACCTATGGCCGGATGTTCGCCGGCTCGGTCCAGATCGCCGAGCGCAAGGCGGCGCAAGGCGGGGCCAAGGCCTGGTTCTATATCCTGGACTGGGAGACCCCGGTCGGACCGTTCCGCTCGCCGCACATGCTGGAGGTGCCGCTGGTGTTCGACACCGTCGAGAGCGCCCGCGTCTTCACCGGTCCGGGCCCCGAGCCGCTGCTGATGGCCAAGCAGATGAGCGCCGCCTGGCTGGCCTTCGCGCGGAAGGGCGATCCGAACGTGAAGGGCCTGCCGAAATGGCCGGCCTATGAGGCGAAACGGCGGGCGACGATGATCTTCGACATCGACAGCCGGGTCGTGAACGACCCCTACGCGGCGACGCGGAAGGCGGTGGTCTGAGGGGACATGCTCCGGCGAAGCCGGTGCGTGTCACCGCCTCCGCCGTGTGAGGGGACACGCACCCTGCGGGAGCATGTCCCCGGGGAGCTTTGACTCTCTCCCCCTCCGAGCCTAACGGCAGGCCATGAGCACGCTGCACTTCGCAACCCGCATCCACCGCGCCAGCCTGGCCGGCGACAAGGGCTTCGAGGCCTTCAACGCCGATCTCGAAGACGCCTGCCGGATGATGGAGGCGGAGGACGAAGCCGGCCGCGCCTGGAGCAAACGCAACCACTACCGCGGCTACACCTCCTACAGCTCCCCGGGCGAGCTTTGGCATCGCGCCACCGCCTTCGCCGACCTCAAGAAGAAGCTCGACCGCAACGTCGCCGCCTTCGCAGAGGAGCTGGGCCTGGATCTGGGCGGCCGGCGGCTGAAGATGGACAGCTTCTGGGTCAACGTGCTGAAGCCCGGCGGCGGGCATAGCGGCCACATCCACCCGCACAGCGTGCTCAGCGGCACCTACTATGTCGCGATGCCCAAGGGCGCCCAGGGCATCCGTTTCGAGGATCCGCGCCTGGCCCTGATGATGGCCGCGCCCATCCGCCTGCCCGATGCGCCGGAGGATCAGCGCGCCTTCGTCGTCGTCGAACCCCAGCCGGGCGACCTGCTGCTGTGGGAAAGCTGGCTGCGCCACGAGGTGCCGCCCTCGAACGCCAAGGCCGACCGCATCTCGATCAGCTTCAACTACGGCTGGCGCTGATCCGGCGGATCAGGGGCTGGTAGCTGCGCCCGACCGGCAAGGCGACGCCGCCGGCCAGCGCCACCTCAAGGCCCTTGGCTCCCCGCCGGCGCACCTGCTCGATCGCGGCCAGAGCGACGATGGTCGACCGGTGGATGCGCAGGAAGCGCTCCGGATCGAGCCGCTTCATCAGGGCGTGCATCGGCTCGCGCATCAGCACCGGCCGCCCCTCGCGCCGGTGCGCCCGCATGTAGTCGCCCTCCGCCTCGAACCAAAGGACGTCGGCCAGCGGCAGGCGGATGGCTTCCCGCCCGGTCACGGCCCAGAGCTCGTCGTCGTAGGCCGGCTCCGTCCGTGTCGCCGCGCCGTCGAGAGCCAGTCTCAGTCCGGCCCAGGCCAGGAAGACCAGCCAGACCACGAAGGTCGAGTCATGGGCCTGCATCGCTCCGGCGGCGAACGAGCCGTCGACCAGCCCGAGCGCCGAGAACACCCCCTCGGCGGCTGGATACAGGACCAGCCGGTTGGCGATCGTCCAGGCGATGGCGGCCAGGTTGGTCAGCACGATCGCCAGCGTCAGGCGAAGCGCCAGCGATCGGCCGGTCAGGCTTGTCATCAAGCGGTCCAGGCCCAGGCACATCCCGGCGGCGAACAGGCAGGCGACCGCCAGCGCCAGGGCGAGACAGGCCGTCGCCCGTGTCGCGCCGAAGTCGAACAGCGCCCCCGACAGGCGCGAGGCATAGTAGGCCGCCCAGGCTCCGGCGGTGATCCCGGCCGTCAGCGCTCCTCTGGACATCGCTCCGAAACCGGCCATTCGCTTCGACCTCCCCAGGCGAAAGCTAGCGCAAACGGGGCCGCTCGTCCGGAATTCGGCGCCGTTCGTCGATCAGCAACCGCCGCGCCCTTGGCGCTGACCGCGGCGGCTGCGAGCGTTCCGTCGATCTCAGCGGGAGGGATTTATGCGGGTGGATGTTCTGGCCGGCGCCATCGCCGCCGCGGTGACGGCGGCCCTGGTCACGCTCAAGCACGATTGGATCGCGGGCGGAATCGCCGGCGCCGTGGTCGGCGCGGCTGTCGGCCTGGCGCTGTATTTCATCACCCGCCGGCGCGGCGCGGGCTAACCGCGCCCGCCTCGACCGGGCGCCGCAAGTCCCAAATGGAACTCGACCGGGAATTGAGCCGGGCGCATGCTCGCGCGCTCTCGGAGGGAGGCGACGATGGGCCAGACGCTGATGGCGGTGTTTCCGGGCGGCGGCGGCGACGCCACCCTGTACCAGATGTTCCTGCCCGACGGCGGCGACTGGACCGGGGCATCGGCCCTCCCGAACGGCGCGCACAGCGGCGCGGCGCCGGCGCTGGTCCAGGCCTGGGGCAAGGTGTGGTGCGTGTTCACCGGCAGCGACAACCAGAACCTCTGGTGGTGCGCCTATGACCCCGCCGACCAGAGCTGGACGCCCAGCCAATCGTTCAACGGCAACCAGACCAACGCCGGTCCGGCGGTCGCCCTCTACGACGGCAAGCTGTTCTGCGTGCACAAGGGCGGCGACGGCGACAACAATCTCTACTGGTGCACCTTCGATCCCGCGGTCGGCGAATGGAGCGGCGACAACGAGTTCAACCAGGGCAACCAGTGCGGCAGCACCCCGGCCCTGGCGGTCCACAACGGCCAACTGGTCTGCGTCCATTCCGGCCAGTGGGACGACGACAGCCTCTGGTGGACCGCCTTCGACGGCCAGAACTGGGCCGAGGACCAGCCGTTCGACCAGGGCAACCGCTGCCTCGGCGGCGGCTGGCTGATCAGCTACCAGGGCTATCTCTACTTCATCCACCGGGGCGGCGGCGGCGACCAGTCGATGTGGTGGTGCACCTACAGCGGCACGGGCTGGACCGAGGACCAGCAGTTTCCCCAGGGCAACCAGACCGACGGCATCCCCTGTACGGTCCCCTTCTCGCAGCGGCTCTGCTGCGTCCATCGCGGCAACGACGAGGACGACAGCCTCTACGTCTGCTGGCAGGAGGGCGGCTGGACCGGCGACGGCCGCGTCGACAACGGCGCGACCAGCCGGGCCGGACCCGGCCTGACCGTCCTGGACTGATCCGTCAGATCCCCAGGCTGGCGTAGGCGACGCCGCCGTCGACGGCGACGGTGATTCCGACCGCATAATCCCCTGCTCGGGAGGCCAGGTAGATGGCCACGCCCTGCATGTCCTCGTCGGTCCCGATCCGCCGCGCCGGAATGCGGGCGGCGACCGCCTCGGCCTGGTCGCGGGCTGTGGTGTTCATGTCCGAGGCGAAGGCGCCCGGCGCGATCGCGGTGACCACGACGTTGTCTCGGATCAGCTGCGCCGCCATCCGGCGCGTAAGGTGGATCAGTCCCGCCTTGCTGGCCTGATAGCTGTAGGTCTCCTGCGGATTGGGCCGAATGCCGTCGATCGAGGCGATGTTGATGACCTTCGCCGGACGCTCCGCCGAAGCCGAGGCGCGCAGGGCCGGAGCCAGGGCCTGGGTCAGAAAGAAGGGCGACTTCAGGTTCAGGTCGACGACCTTGTCCCAGCCGTTTTCCGGGAAGGCGTCGAACTCCGCCAGCCAGGCCGCGCCGGCGTTGTTGACCAGGATGTCGAGCCTGTCCTCATGCCGGCCGTAGGCCTTGGCCAGCGCCTGGCAACCCTCGACGGTCGAGACGTCCTGCGGCAGCGATATGCACGTCCCGCCGCCCGCCGACAGCTCGGCCGCCGCCGCGTCGCAGGCCGCCGCCTTGCGCGAGGAGATGTAGACCTTGGCCCCCGCGGCGATGAAGCCGGCCGCGATCATCCTGCCGATGCCCCGCGAGCCGCCGGTGATCAGGGCCGTGCGGCCCTTGAGGGAGAACAGATCGACGGACATGGCGGGGCTCCTGGCTTGATTGCAGGGCGAGACTAGCCGCCTCGCCGCGACCCGCGCCAGCCCGCCGAACGGCGCTCAGGTTCGGTTCATCTTCACCATGCACACTGCTCCGTGGAAAGAGAGTGCAGTCATGGCTTCCGCCTTTACCGAACGTCGCTTCATGGGCGCCTGGGTCTTCGATCTGACCGATCCCCGCGCCGCCCGTCAGCTCTACGAGACCCTCCCCGCGCCCCTGAAGCCCGCCTGCGAGCTGCGGCTGGGCATCGACGGCGGACACGTCCACGCCGCCTCGGACGAGGCCGCCGAATGGCTGCGGAAGAACGCGGCGGCGTAAAGCCGCGTTCATCACGTTCCTACGCGCGCCGTTAAGGCCGCCGTGGCTAGACTGGCCGGGACTTGTCGAGGGAGAAGCCCATGCAAGCCTTGCCGATCGCCGCGTCCGGCCTGCTCGACGCCGCCAGCCGGTTCGACGCCAGCGCCCGCCGGACCGCCGCCGCGCCGCTCGATAACCTCGAGAAGGAAACGGTCGCGCGCATCCAGGCCCAGCAGGACTTCAAGGCCAACGCCGCCGTCATCCGCACAGCCGACAAGATGACGGGGACGCTGCTGGACATGCTGGCCTAGGTCGACGCCTGGGGCCCCCTGTCACTCGCGAAGGCCTTTCCGCCGCCTCAGGCAGGCTGCTCGTACGACTCGATATGATCGCCATGCGGGACGCGGATCCGCACCCGTCCCTCCAGCTCGGCGGCCAGGGCTTCGAGGAGTTCGCGCGTGCCTTCCTCGCGGCTGGCGACCTGGCCCGGATCATCGAAGTAGGCCCCCTGCTCGGTGAAGACCAGGCGCGTGCCCCTACCCTCGGGTTTGAACTCGGCGGTGGCCAGAGACGCGCTGATCGGCTTGCCGGCGATGGTCATCTGGTAGGCGAAGACCAGCCGCTCGTTCGGCACGACATCGAGGTAGATGCTGTCGTTGGTGATCACCACGTCCGCACCCGGGGGCGAGAAGGCGCTCGATTCCGCCGCCCCGACCGCCGTCTCGCCGCCGCTGTGGCGATGCAGGGACCAGACGTCGGCCTGGAAGAACCAGCGCTTGCGCGCTTCCGGGTCGGTAAAGGCCGTGTACACACGGGCGGGAAGAGCGTCGTAGACGCGATCGAGGCAGATGGTGGCGTGGGTCACAGAACCGGTCATCGGAACTCTCCGTAAGATATGAGGGTCAGGCCGCATCCCGCTCGGCGGCGAGGAAGGCGGCGAGATTGTCGAGGCCGACGCCGGAGCCCGCCTCGCGGACGGCCGGGTCTTCATGGCCGTCGAGGTAGGCGCCCTGGTCGGTGAACGTCAGGCGGGCCCCGCCGGGATCGGCGGCGACCTGCCAGGTGATGAGCGAGCCCGACACCCGCAGGCCGTCGCGGCTCATGCTGTAGGCGACGACGAACCGCTGCTGGTCGACGATGTCGAGATAGGTTCCGTCGAACTCCCAGTAGGGGCCGCCGGCGCTTGAGCCGCCGGCGATCTCCCGCCCGCCGACGGCGAAGGTCATCTCCTTCATCCGCCAGTCGTCGTGACAGGACCAGCGGGCCTTCTGCTCCGGATCGGCGAAGGCGCGCCACAGCCGGGCCGGGGTGCAGTCGAACACCCGCTCGATATGGAAGGTGGCGTGGGTGACGGATCGCGTGGTCATCGGAACCCCCTTCGGTCAGGCGGCTTCGCGCGTCAGCTCGGCGGCGAGATTGCCGAGGGCGGCGGTCCAGCCGCTGCGCGCGCCGGCGGCCATGTCGGAACCGTCCAGGGCGGTGATCTGGCAGGTCAGCGTCAGCCGCGTGGCCAGGCCCTCGACCTGCAGCAGGACGGTGACCAGCGAGACCGACAGCCGGACGCCTTGATGGAGCACCGTCTCGGTGAACACGATCCGCCGTCCCTCGACGATGTCCTCGTAGCGCGCCTCCACGGCGATCGACGGGTCGCCGACCAGGCCGCAGCAACTGAAGTCCCGCCCGCCGACGCGGAAGTCGGTCTCCAGAAAGACGATCTCATGCCGCGGCGTCGGCGCGCCCCAGCGGGCGCGGGCGCCGGGATCAGCCCAGGCGGCGAACACCCGTCCGGGGGCGGCGTCATAGAGCCGGTCGAGCGTCAGGGTCGCGTGGATAGCGGTCGGTTCGGTCATAGGCGTCAGGCCTCGTCGGCGGGCTTGGTCTCGGCCAGGAACGCGCCGAGGGCGTCGAGCCGGCCTTCCCAGAAGGTCCGCCGGTCGTTGATCCACTTCTCGGCCTGGGTCAGGACCGAGGTGTCGAGCGTGCAGGTCCGCACCCGCCCGACCTTCTCCGTCTTCACCAGCCCCGCCCCCTCCAGCACCGACAGATGCTGGACGACGGCCGACAGGCTCATCGGCAGAGGCTCGGCCAGCTGGCTGACCGAAGCGGGTCCACGGCTCAGCCGCTCCAGCATCCCGCGCCGGGCGGGGTCCGAGAGGGCATGGAAGACGTGGTCGAGCGCGGGCGATTGCTGAAGCATACACTTAAGTATGAAGACGAGGCGCGCGCGTCAAGAAAAAAGTAAAGCATCTTCTAAAGTGAAAGGCGAGCGGCCCCCGTTGCCCGTCGTCGCAGACCCGTGCTATCGCCCCGGTCGATGACGATCTCGATCAACCCTCTGCGCGTCTTGAACCGCCCCGGCTTCAAAGCCGAGTGCGAACGCACGCGCGTGGAGGGACTGCCAGGCTGACGGATCCGCGATCCGACCGACCTGACGACGAACCCCTCCCGGCCCGGCCTGGAGGGGTTCGTCGTTTCTGCCCCCCGCCGACCGGCCCAATCGATCCGTAGAACCGAAGCCGCCAAGCCATGTACCTGTCCGTCGCCACCACTCACCGCCCCGCCACCGACCTGGGCTATCTGCTGCACAAGCACCCCGACCGCCTGCACGAGACCGAACTGCCGTTCGGCAAGGCGCTGGTCTTCTATCCCGAGGCCAATGAGGCCCGCTGCGAGGCGGCCCTGGTGCTGGACGTCGATCCGATCGGCCTGGTTCGCGGCAAGGGCCGCAGCGAAGGCCTGCTCGACCAGTATGTGAACGACCGGCCCTATGCGGCCTCGTCCTTCCTGTCGGTGGCCCTGACCCGGGCCCTGCGCACGGCGATGAGCGGCAGTTCCCGCGATCGCCAGGCCCTGGCCGAGACGGAAATCCCGCTGGAGGCGGTGGTGACGCCCCTGCCCGCGCGCGGCGGCGAGGCGCTGGTCCGGGCGCTGTTCGAGCCTCTGGGCTGGGCGACGACGGTCGAGCCGATCGAGGACGTCGGCGCGCAGGCCGGCCGGGCGTCCCACTATGTCACGCTGAAGCTGGCCGGAGCAGCGCGGCTGAGCGCGCTGCTGAACCACCTCTACGTCCTGATCCCGGTGCTGGATGACGACAAGCACTACTGGGTCGGCGAGGACGAGGTCGCCAAGCTGCTGCGACGGGGCGAAGGCTGGCTGGAGAGCCATCCGGCCAGGGACCTGATCGTCCTTCGCTACCTGATCCACCGCAAGGCCCTGGCGCGGGAAGCCCTGGCGCGGCTGGCGCCGGAGACGGTCCAGGAGGACGCCGTCGAACCGGCCGCCCGCCCCGGAGCGGGCGAGGACGCGCTTGAGACGCCGCTGCGCCTGAACGACGAACGCATGCTGGCCGTCGTCGAGGCCCTGCGCGCCTCGGGGGCCAGGAGCGTCGTCGATCTGGGCTGCGGCGAGGGCAAGCTGCTGCAGAAGCTGGTGCGCGAGCGCTGGGTCGAGCGGCTGATCGGGGTCGACCCGGCCGCCCGCGAACTGGAATGGGCGACCAAGCGGCTGAAGCTGCGCGAGGCCGGCGGCCCGCCCGAGGGCCGGGTGATGCTGCTGCACGGCTCGGCGACCTATCGCGACCGGCGCTGGGAAGGCGTCGACGCCGCAGCCCTGGTCGAGGTGATCGAGCACCTGGACGAAGACCGCCTGCCCGCGCTGGAACAGGTGGTGTTCGGCGTCGCCCGGCCGGAGATCGTGGTCGTGACCACGCCGAACGCCGACTACAACGCCCTGTTCCCGAACCTGGCGGCCGCCGCCTTCCGCCACCCGGACCATCATTTCGAATGGAGCCGGGCCCAGTTCCGCGCCTGGGTCGACCGCGTGGGCGAGACCTACGGCTACACGGCGGAGCTGTCGCCGATCGGCAAGCTGGACGAGGCGCTGGGCGCCCCGACCCAGATGGCCGTGTTCCGGAGGACCGCCCAATGAGCAGGCTCGAAATCCCCGACTTCGCACTGGTCGTGCTGATCGGCTCCACCGGTTCGGGCAAGTCGACCTTCGCCGCCCGCCACTTCCTGCCGACGGAGGTGATCTCCTCGGACGCCTGCCGGGCCATGGTCGCGGACGACGAGACCGACCAGTCGATCAGCGGCGACGCCTTCGATCTGGTCCGCGCCATCGCCGAGAAGCGGCTCAAGCACCGGAAGCTGACGGTGATCGACGCCACCAACGTCCGCGCCGCCGACCGCAAGGACTGGATCGCCCTGGCGCGCCGCTGGCACGCCCTGCCCGTCGCCATCGTGGTCGACCCGGGCATCGACGTCTGCGTCGCCCGCAACAGCGCGCGGCCGAACCGTCCGTCCGGAGCCCAGATCGTGCGGCGCATGACCCAGGAGATCCGGAAGGGCCAGGGCGGCCTGCCCCGCGAGGGCTTCCGGCAGGTCTACAGGCTGATGAATGTGGAGCAGATCGACGCCGCGACGATCGAGCGCCGCCCGCTGTGGACCGACAAGCGCGACGACCACGGGCCGTTCGACATCATCGGCGACGTCCACGGCTGCGCGGCGGAGCTGGAAGACCTGCTCGGCAAGCTCGGCTACACGGTGGCCTGGGGCGAGGATCGCGGCGAACGGACGGTGACGGTCACGCCGCCGCCGGGCCGTCGGGCGATCTTTCTCGGCGACCTGGTCGACCGCGGCCCGAACTCGCCGGACGTGCTGCGCATCGCCATGAGCATGGTCGCCGCCGGTGCGGCCTACTGCGTCCAGGGCAACCACGAGCGCAAGTTCGGCCGTTGGCTGGAGGGCCGCAAGGTCACCATCGCCCACGGCCTGCAGCAGACCGTCGAGCAGATGGAAACCGTCGACCGCGGCTTCCGCGAGGCCCTCCCGGGCTTCCTCGCCGACCTGCGCAGCCATCTCTGGCTGGACGGTGGGCGGCTGTGCGTCGCGCACGCGGGCCTGAAGGAGGAGATGATCGGCCGCGGCTCCGGCGCGGTGCGCGAATTCGCCCTCTACGGCGAAACCACCGGCGAGATCGACGAGTTCGGCCTGCCCGTCCGCGCCGACTGGGCCGCGAACTACCGCGGCCCGACGGCGGTGATCTACGGCCACACCCCGACGGTCGAGGCGCAGTGGGTGAACAACACCCTCTGCATCGACACCGGCTGCGTGTTCGGCGGCAAGCTGACGGCCCTGCGCTGGCCCGAAACGGACCTGGTCGAGGTCCCGGCGCGCGCGGTCTGGTCCGAGCCGATGCGGCCGATGATCGGCGCGCAGGACGGTCGCGACGCCCAGGCCGTCGCCGATACGCTGCTGGACATGGAGGATGTCAGCGGCCGCCGCTGGATCGACACCAGCCTGCGCGGCCGCGTGGTCGTGGCCGAGGAGAACGCGGCCGCGGCGCTGGAGGTGATGAGCCGGTTCGCCGTCGCGCCCCAGTGGCTGACCTACCTGCCACCGACCATGTCGCCCTCGGAAACCAGCGCCCGCGAGGGCTGGCTGGAACGGCCGGAAGAAGCGCTCGACTACTTCCGCAAGCAGGGCGTGGCGACGGCCGTGTGCGAGGAGAAGCACATGGGCTCGCGGGCGGTGATCGCCCTGTGCCGCGACGCCGAGGTCGCCCGGACCCGCTTCGGCGTGACCGGCGAGGAGGGCGGCGCGATCTGGACCCGGACCGGGCGCGGCTTCTTCAACGCGCCGGAGACGACGGAGGCCCTGCTGGCGCGGCTGCGGTCGGCGGTCGACGCCGCCGGGCTGTGGGACGAGCTGAAGACCGGCTGGCTGCTGCTGGACGCCGAGATCATGCCCTGGTCGGCCAAGGCGGGATCGCTGATCGACGGCCAGTATGCGCCCGTGGCGGTCTCGTCGCGGGCCGGCCTGGCGGCGGCGTCCGACGCCCTGGCGCGCGCCGCAGCCCGCGGCGTGGCCGCCGGCGACTTCGCCGCCCGGTTCGAGGACCGCGCCGACCGCGCCGCGCGCTACGCCCGGGCGTGGGCGCCCTACGTCTGGCCCGTGTCGGGCGTCGACGACCTGCGCGTCGCGCCGTTCCATGTGCTGGCCAGCGAGGGGGCGGTCCACTTCGATCGCGACCACGCCTGGCACATGGGCATGGCCGAGCGACTGGCCGGCGCGGGCCAGGCGGTGATCGCCCCGACGCGCTGGCGGACGGTCGATCTCGGGGACAACGCGTCCTGGGCCGAGGCCGTCGCCTGGTGGGAGGCCCTGGTCGGCGCCGGCGGCGAAGGCATGGTGGTCAAGCCGCTGGACTTCGTCACGCGCGGACCCAAGGGCCTGATCCAGCCGGCGCTCAAGGTGCGCGGGCCGGAGTACCTGCGGATCATCTACGGTCCCGAGTACGACGCGCCGGAGCATCTCGACCGCCTCAGGACGCGCGGCCTGAACAGCAAGCGCAACCTGGCCCTGCGGGAGTTCGCCCTCGGCCATGAGGCGCTGAAGCGCTTCGTGGAGAACCGGCCGCTGCGCCAGGTGCACGAGTGCGTCTTCGCCGTGTTGGCGCTGGAGAGCGAACCGATCGATCCGCGACTCTGACTTGCGAATGGTTCGCATATGGGCTAGACGATCGGCGCGCCTCATCGCGCCGTAAGCGTCTCACGTCAGGCAACGCATCCTGCCCGGTCCTCGGCCGGGGCGATGCCGCCATGCCGACGACCCTCTTGAGAGACGCCTTGATGCCCCACCCTTCGATCATCCGCTTCCGCCGCCTGCCCGCGCGATGGGCCGGCTTCGTCATGCCGCTGGTGCTGTCGGTGCTGATGACCTTCGTGGTCTCGGCCGTGGCCACGCTGCGCAGCCGAGGCCTCGGCTCCGACTTCCCTTCCATCTGGATGTCGGCCTGGGGCCTGTCCTGGATCGTGGCCTTCCCGACCCTGCTGGCGGTGCTGCCGCTCGTGCGCCGGATCGTGGCGGCGGCGGTCGAACCGGCGCGCTAGCCGGGCGCCTTCGCCGCCATCTCCCAGGGGGCGGCGAACCTCGCCAGGGCCTCGTGGTCGCCGGTCACGGTCAGCGGCAGCTGGTCCAGAGGAACCTTCGCATAGATGTATCCCGCCACCGCCGCCGGATCGCCGGCCAGCTCGGCGTCGGGGGCCTCCGGCGCGCCACGCTCCGTGATCAGCCGGCCGCCCTTCACGGCGACGGTGTAGACCTCGTCGCCGTGGTGATAGCCCAGGGACACGTCCGGCACGCGCCCCGCCACATCGCCCCACTTTGCGCGAAACGACAGCATCAGGGCCACGGCGCTGAGCGGCAGGGTCGGATCGTGCGCCGGCGACCGCGTGGCCCAGCGGCCGAAGCTGAGGACGATCGGCTCCGCCTCCAGGCCCCATTCGGTCAACTCATAGACCTGCACGGAGGCCGGCGGCGGCAGCTTGCGGCGGCGCAGGACGCCAGCGGACTCCAGCCCCTCCAGGCGCTGCGTCAGCACGTTGGCGCTCAGCCCCGGCAGGCTGGCGCGCAGGTCGCCGAACCGGCGCGGGCCGAGCATGAGCTCCCGTACGACAAGCAGCGCCCAGCGCTCGCCCAGCAGGTCCAGGCCGTGGGCCGTGGCGCAGGCGTCATCGTAGTGACGGCTCTTAGTTATTTTTTCTAACTTCATACTTGCCTAATATAACTCGATAGGTCATGACTCTCAACCAGGCGGCGGGGCCGCGAAAGGGAGAGAACCATGAGCTACATCGACATGACTGTGATGGCTGTGCCGACCGCCAACAAGGACGCCTATCTGGAGCACGCCCGGAAGGTCGACGTCCTGTTCAAGGAAGCCGGGGCGCTGAGCGTCACCGAGGCCTGGGGCGACGACGTGCCGGACGGCAAGGTCACCGACTTCAAACGCGCGGTGCAGGCCACCGCCGACGAGACCGTCGCCATTGGCTGGATCACCTGGCCGGACAAGGCCGTCCGCGACGCCGCCTGGGAGAAGATCATGCAGGACGAGCGCATGCGGAACATGGACATGCCCTACGACGGCAAGCGCATGATCTACGGCGGTTTCGCGGTGGTGCTGGAAGTGTAAGGCGCCATGCGCGGTCCGCGTCTCGAAGGACGCACGGCATCGCCACAGACGAAAGAGGGCGGCTCCAGCGAGCCGCCCTTCCCGTAGGTCCTAGCTGTCCAGGAAGCTGCGCAGCTTCCGGCTCCGCGAGGGATGCTTCAGCTTGCGGAGAGCCTTGGCTTCGATCTGGCGGATGCGTTCACGGGTGACCGAGAACTGCTGGCCGACCTCTTCCAGGGTGTGGTCGGTGTTCATGCCGATGCCGAAGCGCATGCGCAGGACGCGCTCTTCGCGCGGCGTCAGCGAGGCCAGCACGCGGGTAGTCGTCTCACGCAGGTTGCTCTGGATGGCGGCGTCGATCGGCAGGACGGCGTTCTTGTCCTCGATGAAGTCGCCCAGGTGGCTGTCCTCCTCGTCCCCGATCGGGGTTTCGAGCGAGATCGGCTCCTTGGCGATCTTCAGGACCTTGCGGACCTTCTCCAGCGGCATGGCCAGCTTCTCGGCCAGCTCTTCCGGGGTCGGCTCACGGCCGATCTCGTGCAGCATCTGACGGCTGGTGCGGACGATCTTGTTGATCGTCTCGATCATGTGCACCGGGATGCGGATGGTCCGCGCCTGGTCGGCGATCGACCGGGTGATCGCCTGGCGGATCCACCAGGTGGCGTAGGTCGAGAACTTGTAGCCGCGGCGATACTCGAACTTGTCGACCGCCTTCATCAGGCCGATGTTGCCTTCCTGGATCAGGTCCAGGAACTGCAGGCCGCGGTTGGTGTACTTCTTGGCGATCGAGATCACGAGGCGCAGGTTGGCCTCGACCATCTCCTTCTTCGCCTGACGCGCCTCGCGTTCGCCCTTCTGCACGGTCTGGACGATACGGCGGTAGTCGTCGATCGGCACGCCGGTCTCGGTGGCCAGCGCCGCGATCTCCTGGCGGATGTCGCCGATCGACGAGCCGTCGTTCTCGGCGAACTTGGTCCAGCGGACGCCCAGTTCCTTGACCTTCTCCGACCAGTTCGGATCGAGTTCGGCGCCGAAGTAGGCCTTCAGGAACTCGGCGCGGCTGATGCCGTAGCTGTCGGCCAGGCGCAGCAGGCGGCCTTCCAGCGCGATCAGGCGGCGGTTGATCGCGTAGAGCTGATCGACCAGAGCCTCGATGCGGTTGTTGTTCAGCTTCAGGGTCTTCAGGCGGGCGACGATGGCGCTGCTGGCGGCCTCGTAGGCCTTGCGGTCGTCGTCCTTCAGGTCCTGGCCCTTCAGGCGGCGCTCGACCAGCTTCTCCTGCAGGCGACGGAAGGAGTCGAACTCGGCGGCGATGCCGTCGAGGGTCTCCATCACGCTCTCGCGCAGCTCGCCTTCCATGGCGCTGACGGTCGGGCCGGCGCCGTCGTCGAAATCGTCCTCGTCTTCGCCTTCGGCCTTCTCTTCGCCCTCGGCCGCCTCTTCCTTCGGCTCCGGCTCGGCGCCGTCCTCGGTCGGCAGCGCGGGCGGCGCCGACGGGAACATGACGCCGTAGGTGCCTTCCAGGTCGATGACTTCGCGCAGCAGGATGCGGCCGGTGCCCAGCTCTTCGCGCCAGACCATGATGGCTTCGAAGGTCAGAGCGCTCTCGCACAGACCCCGGATCATGGTGTCGCGGCCGGCTTCGATCCGCTTGGCGATGGCGATTTCGCCTTCGCGCGACAGCAGTTCGACCGAACCCATCTCGCGCAGGTACATGCGCACGGGATCGTCGGTGCGGTCGTAGGCGGGCTTGCTTTCCGCCTCGGTGGTGACGGAGGTCTCCTCGCGGGCCGCGACCTCGCCGCCCTCGCCTTCGCTGACGTCTTCCTCGTCCTGGACGACGTTGACGCCCATCTCGGACAGCATGGCCAGCGTGTCCTCGATCGCGTCGCCGCTGACCTCTTCGCTGTTCAGGACCTTGTTCAGCTCGTCCATCGTGACGTAGCCGCGGGCCTTCGCCTGCTTGATGAACTTCTTGACCGCGGCGTCGGTCAGGTCGAGCAGCGGGCCGTCCTTCTCGACGGTTTCGGGGGCTTCGGTCTCGTTGGCCGTCTGAGCGGTCATCGCGGTCTCCGGTCGGCGCGGCCGATGCACGACGGCGCCAAGTGATCTCTAAAGGACGCGGGGCGTCTTACGGGGTTAGGCTTCGCCGTCCGTCCAGATGTCCCCAGAGCGCACCGCCCGCTTCAAAGTGTCTCGCTCGGCCTTCAGGCGTTCGAATGCCGCCATGTCGGAACGCCCCCCAAGGTTGGCCTTGGCGGACGACAGGGCGGTCTCGAGCGCAGCCAATCGGTTCAACACCTCAAAAGCGTGCGTCCACTGGGATCTGGCGGCGGCGAGGGTGACATCCTGTTTCAGGAAGGGCGCGCCTGCTCTTGCAGCGGCCCGGTCGATGTCAGTCAGCAGCCCGGCAAATCCACGGTCCCGCAGATGGCGTGCAAGGGCCCCGCTGTCAAGGTGATCGGCGTCGAGTCGCAGGCGAATGATTTCTTTCGCCAATTCCGAAAGCCCAGGATCTCCGAACCCGGAGCGTTCGAGCAGCTCCAGGTGGTCGTCGAGGCGATGGGGATCGTCCAGAGCGCCCTTGGCCAGGGCGGCGGCCAACGGATCGAGCGAAACCGCCAGCTTCTTGGCGGCCTCCTTGCCCTCCGGCGTCGGGAAGGCGTCGAACGTCATGGCGCCCCTCTGCCCCTTGCCCGCACCCGGTTGGAAGGGGCGGCGGGCCTGACGCGGCGCGCCGCCATCCTCGCCTCCTCCGCCCCGGCCGGGCCGGGCGAACAGGACGTCGAGGCGGCCGTACAGGTCGTCCTTGTAGGCCTGGGCCAGGTCTTTGTCGGCGATGCTTCCGGCCGCGGCCCGGAGCCGCTGCTTGAGCCCGGCCTTGCGCTCGGGGGTATCCAGCGGCTCGGCGTCGCGCTCACGGGTGAACAGGGCGTCGACGAACGGCGTGGTCTCGGCCAGCTGGGCCTTCAGGGCGTTGGGGCCCTGCTCGCGCAGCACGTCGTCGGGATCCTTGCCGCCGACGACGATGGCGAACTTGAAGCTCTTGCCCGGCTTGAGCAACGGCAGGGCGCGATCGATCGAACGCGCCGCCGCCCTCATGCCCGCCCCGTCGCCGTCGAAACAGAGCGTCGGCTCCGGATGCAGCCGCCAGAGCACCTCCATCTGATCCTCGGTCAGGGCGGTGCCCAAGGGAGCGACGGCGGGGATGTTCGCACGCTGGCAGGCGATGGCGTCCATGTAGCCTTCAACGACCACGAGCTGCTCATCGTTGCTGGCGTGGAGCAGTTTTCGCGCCTCGGGCAAGCCGTAGAGCAGCCGCCCCTTGTGGAAGAGGCTGGTCTCGGGACCGTTCAGGTACTTGGCCCGCGCCTCCGGATCCATCGCTCGCCCGCCGAACGAGACGGTTCGCCCGCGGGCGTCGGCGATCGGGAAGATGATGCGGTCGCGGAAGCGATCGTACGGCGCGCCGCCATCCTCCGGCGAGATCAGCAGTCCCGCCTCGACCAGATCGCCGGCCTTGGCGCCCTTGGTGATCAGATAGTCCTTCAGCGCCGTGCGGTTGTTCGGCGCGAAACCGATGCGGAACCGCTTCCACTCCTGCTCGGGCAGGCCCCGGCGGGTCAGATAGTCCCGCGCCGCCTTGCCGACCGGTCGGTGCAGCTCGCCCTCGAACCAGGAGGCGGCCAGCTCCATCCAGTCGCCCAGGCCCTGGCGCTTCTTCTCCTGTTCGGCGAACTGCGGATCGGGCGCCGGCAGCGCCATGCCCGCTTCGGCCGCCAGCCGCTCGACCGCCTCCATGAAGGTCAGCCGCTCGGTCTCCTGCAGGAAGCTGATCAGGTCGCCGTGCTTGCCCGACGAGAAGTCGTGGTAGAATCCCTTGTCGTCATTGACGAAGAAACTCGGCGACCGCTCCTTGGTGAAGGGCGACAGCCCCACGTACTCGCGCCCCTGGCGCTTGAGTTTCACGGTCTTGCCGATCACGTCCGACAGCCGGACGCGCGACTTGATCTCCTCGAGGAAGCGGTCGTCGAAACGCATGCGCCGTCATAGCGCGGCGAAGGGCCTTCTCGCCAGTAACGCCTCTCGAAGGACGCGGATCAGGCCGCGGCGACAGCCTCGATCTCAAGCAGCCAAGCCTCGTCGAAGATGCCGGCGATGACCACCGTCATCGCCACGCGGCGGTCGCCGAGCACCTCCTGGCGGATGGCGCGGTTGTCCATCGCCCAGCGGCGGTCGGAAAGGAAGACGGTCAGCTTGACCAGGTTGTCGAGCCCCATGCCCGCCGCCCGCAGCTGAGCCTCGAGGTTGGCCCAGGCCTGCCGCGCCTGACCGGGGAAGTCGGCCGCCATGGAGCCGTCGGGCGCGACCGGGATCTGGCCGCTGACGAAGAGCAGGCGCTCAGCGCCCGTGACCTCAAGGGCCTGGGCGTAGCCGCCGGCGGCGGCCGGGGCGTCGGGGGCGTTGACGATACGGGTCGGCATGCGGAGGCTCCTGGACGGGCGGCGCGCCATCATGGCGAAGCCACGCTGGGGAGATCGCATGTCGCCATACGCCGCGCCAAGCCGCCTGACGCAGGGCGAGGTCGAATGGCGCGCCGGCGACGGCGGGCGCTTCACCGAGCCCTTCTTCGAGGAGACCCTGGCCCGCTGGCGCCGGGCCGGCGGCGCGGCCTGGACCACGCCGCCGTCGGCGCTCGAGGCGGACGAGGCCGACCCCGCCGCGCTGATCTTCCACGTCTCGCGCTGCGGCTCGACGCTGGCGACACGGATGCTCGGCGCCCCGGCGCATCATCTGGCGGTATCCGAGGCGCCGGTCGTCGACGATATCCTGCGGCGGACGCCGGACGCTCCGGAGACGCGGAAGATCGCTTGGCTGCGCGGCGCGATGGCGGCGTTCGCCCGCTCCCAGACCAGGCCGCCCGAGCGGCTGTTCGTGAAGCTGGACGCCTGGCATCTGTTCGAGCTGCCGCTGCTGCGGCGGGCCTTCCCGGCCGCGCCGACGCTCTTCATCTATCGAGACCCCCTGGAGGTGCTGGTCTCGCTGTCGCGGATGCCCAGCCTGATGACGGTGCGGGACACGGTCGATCCGGCGCGGTTGGGCCTGACCGAGGACGAGCGCAACCGCCTGTCGCGCGACGAGCTGGCGGCGGCGGTGCAGGGCGCGCTGTACCGCACGGCGCTGGACCATCGCGAAGCGTTGATCGGGATCGGCTATCCCGAACTGGTCGACGCCCTGCCCCGGCTGCCGGCGCTCGGCCTCACGCCGGAGGAGCGGGCCGTGATGCGGGCCGCCGCGACGGCCGACGCCAAGTCGCCAGACCAGGACTTCACCCCCGACACCGCGCGGAAACGGGCGGAGGCGCCGACCGAGGTGCGCGAGGCGGCGGAACGGTGGGCGCGCGTGGACTACAGAGAGTGGCTTAGGGCTTCGGCCTAGATCCTCCCCTCTGGGGGAGGTGGCTCGCCGCAGGCGAGACGGAGGGGGTTCGTCACATGCCCATAACCCCCTCAGTCGTCGCTTCGCGCCGACAGCTCCCCCAGGGGGGAGCATCCTCGCCGCGTTACGTCCTCACATGCCCCAGCTTGTCCGGGTTCCGCATGATGTAGATGGCCGCCAGCCTGCCGTCGTCGCCGGCCTCGAAGGCCATCGTCTGGACGCCGTCTTCCAGTTCCATCACCACGCCGGGCACGCCGTTGATCAGCGCCGGACGCATGGCCAGCGGCCGGGCGAAGGCGCCGTGCGTGTTGATGATGCCGGAGATCAGCCCCATCACGTCGTCGCGGCCGACCATCGGGCGCAGAGCCGCCGGACGCTTGCCGCCGCCGTCGGAGATCAGCACCGCGTCCTCGGCCAGCAGGCTGGACAGCTGGGCGGTGTCGTTGCCGACCGCCGCGGCCATGAAGGCCGCCGCCAGCTGCATGGTCTTCTCCTGCGAGACCGTGAAGCGCGGCCGGCCGTCCTTGACGTGGCCTCGCGCCCGGGCGGCCAGCTGGCGCACCGCGGGCTCGCCCCGGCCGAGCTGGCGGGCGATGTCGGCGTAGTCCTGGTCGAAGACGTCATGCAGCAGGAACACCGCCCGCTCCAGCGGCGACAGCCGCTCCAGCGCCAGCAGGAAGGCGACGGACACGTCCTCGGCCCGTTCGACCGGATCCTCGGGCATCTCCTCGATCAGCGGCTCGGGCAGCCAGGGGCCGACGTAGGTCTCGCGGCGGGCGCGGGCCGACTTCAGCCGGTCGAGGCACAGGCGGGTGACGGTCTGCATCAGCCAGGCCTGCGGGTTCTCGGCCGCCTCGCCGGCGCGGTCCCAGCGCAGCCAGGCGTCCTGGACCACGTCCTCGGCCTCGCTGACCGAGCCGAGCATGCGGTAGGCGAGACGCTGCAGCCGCGCGCGTTCGCGCTCGAAGAGATCGATGGATCGGGTGTTCATGCCGCTGCGCGCTCCGCATGCTGGAAGGGGGCGGCGACGCCGCCGACCGTCACCTGCTGACAGGACCGGCCATGGCCGAGACCGTACTTGAGCGTGGGATACATCTGGGCGGTGGTCAGGGCGAGGGCGATGTCGAGCAGCGCACGACGCCCCCAGCGGCGCTGGATCTCCTCGCGGATCTCGTCGGCGTCGGCCAGCCGGCGGTCGAGGACGGCGTGGGCGAAGTCGTAGCCCAGCGCCGCTGCCTCGCCCATCGCCTGGCGGTCGCCGGCCAGGACTCCGCGCAGCACCCCGGGCGCGACGCCGTCGGCGGCGGCCATGTCGATCCCGAGCTGGGTGCAGGGCCCGCAGTCGCCGGCCAGGGTCCCGACCACCCCCGCCGCCGCGACGGCCTCGGCCGGGGCCCGCTTGCCGTGGCCCAGCGACGCGACGAAGCCGAAGCGGATGAAGGCCCAGGGATCGTCGTCGAGGAACTCGCGCATGTAGGTCGCGTCGTATCCCCAGGTCCTCTCGAAGTTCGCCAGCTGGCGACGGAGCAGGGCTTTCAGCATGTCAGGCCTCCTTCGTGGGACGGGACAGGACGGCGATGGCCGTCGCGATCAGGGCGGGCAGGAAGACGCCGGGGAAATCGCGGGCCAGGTCGCCCCAGAAGCTGCCCGAGCAGCTGGCGTCGCCGACGTGGATGGCGGCGTGCAGCGACAGGAAGGCCGCGGCGCAGACCAGCGCCGGCCAGCCCTGTCGCGGCCGCCAGGCGAACCACAGCAGGCCGAGGCTCACGACCGCATAGGCCATGCCGATGTCACGGACGAAGTGGGGGTTGAAGGCGCCGGTCAGCGGCACCCCCGGCACGGCGTCGTACCAGGGCAGCGGCTTGGCCAGCATGAACAGCGCATTGACGGCCAGGCCCCCGCCCAGCAGCGCCGCGATCCCGCGTTGGATCATAGTCGTCTCCCTCTCTCTGAGGGGAAGACGATACAGGCGGGACGGTTGTGACACGCCGCCGGAACAGCGTGTCACAAAAGTTCAGTCAGGCCGTCGCCTTGCGGAGGTTGGGCAGGAAGGCCGCCAGCAGGCCGATGGCCGGCAGGAAGGCGCAGATCCGGTAGACGGTCTCGATCCCGGCGGCGTCGGCGACGTAGCCCAGCGCCGCGGCGCCCAGCCCGCCCATCCCGAACGAGAAGCCGAAGAACAGGCCGGAGATCATGCCCACCCGGCCGGGCGTCAGCTCCTGGGCGAAGACCACGATGGCCGGGAAGGCCGAGGCCAGCAGCAGGCCGATGATCACGCACAGCGGCCCGGTCCAGAACAGGCTGGCGTGGGGCAGCAGCAGGCTGAACGGCAGCACGCCCAGGATCGACAGCCAGATCACCGGCTTGCGTCCGAAGCGATCGCCCAGCGGCCCGCCCGCGATGGTGCCGACCGCGACCGCGCCGAGGAACACGAACAGGTACATCTGGGCGTGCTCGACAGACAGCTGGAAGCGCTGGATCAGATAGAAGGTGAAGTAGCTCGTCAGGCTGGCCAGGTAGACGTACTTCGAGAAGATCAGCGCCAGCAGGATGGCGATGCCTCGACCGGCCGCCCCGCGCGGCAGCGGAGCCTCGGCGACGCCGCGGGCGGCGGCGGCCTTCAGGCGCGCCAGGCCGTGGTGGCGATACCACTGGGCGACGTTCCACAGGATGCCGCCGGCCAGCAACGCCAGCAGGGCGAAGAAGGCCAGGCTCGACTGGCCCCAGCGCACGACCACGACGGCCGCCGCCAGCGGTCCCAGGGCCGAGCCGGCGTTGCCGCCGACCTGGAACAGCGACTGCGCCAGGCCGTGGCGGCCGCCGGCGGCCATCCGCGCCACCCGCGAGGACTCGGGGTGGAACACCGACGATCCCATGCCCAGCAGACAGGCCCCGACCAGCAACAGCGCATAGCTGTGCGCCACCGCCAGGACCGCCAGCCCGGCCAGCGAGAACAGCGTCCCGCCCGGCAGCGCCATCGGCGTCGGCCGCCGGTCCGCGTACCAGCCGACCATCGGCTGCAGGATGGAGGCGGTCACCTGGTACACGAGCGTCACGAGACCGATCTGCCCGAAGGTGAGGTTCAGCTCGGCCTTGAGGTTCGGATAGATGGCCGGCAGCAGCGACTGCATCATGTCGTTGAGCAGGTGGCAGAAGCTGATCGCCAGGATCACGCCGAAGGCGGTCTTCTCCGGCGTGAATGCGGGGGCAGGACTGGGGTCGGCGGTCGTATCGGTCATGTTGCGGTTCCCATGCGAGGGCTCCGGCGATAGGGATTTGACCGACGCCCCGCATTCCATGTCGGGACTTTCACTTTCGCGAGTGGGACATGGCCGCCGAATGGAACAACCCGGACGACTATGACGACACGCCGCGCGCGGTCATCGGGGTCGGCAACGAGTATCCGCCGTCGTTCGAGCTGGACTGGCACAGTCATAAGCGCGGCCAGCTGCTCTACGCCGCCACCGGCGTGGTCATCGTCAGCACGCCCTACGGCGCCTGGATCGCGCCGCCGGAACGCGCGGTGTGGACGCCGCCCGGCGTGCCGCATGCCGTTCGCGGCGTCGGGCATGTCAGCAGCCGCGGCATCCTGATCGCGCCGCAGGCCTGCGACGTACTGGGCGAGGCCTCGCGGGTGATCGCCGTCTCGCCTCTGCTGCGCAACCTGATCGTCACGGCCTGCGAGATCGAACCGGAGTACGACGAGGGCGGGCGCGACGGCTTGGTGATGAGGCTGCTGCTGGTCGAGTTGGGCCGCGCCCCGCTGGTGCCGCTGTCGGTCCCCTTCCCGGCGACGCCGGCCCTGGCCGGTCGCTGCCACGCCTTCCTGGAGCGCCCCCGGCCGCACGACACGATCGACGCCTGGGCCCAGTCCCTGGGCATGGAGCGCCGCGCCTTCACCCGCCTGTTCCGGCGCGAGACGGGGATGAGTTTCGGCGCCTGGCGGCAGCAGGCCTGCCTGCTGGTCGCCCTGCCCCGGATCACGGCCGGCGAGCCGGTGACGACCGTGGCGCTTGATCTCGGCTACGACAGCCCGGCCGCCTTCTCCACCATGTTCAAGCGCCTGCTCGGCGTGCCGCCCAACCGCTACCGCGCCGGGGTCCCGCCGCACCGCACGCCGGACGAGACTTGACCTGTTCCCTCGCGTCAGCCGAAGTCACCGCCATGCAACGCACCCTCTCTTCCGCCCTCTACCGCGACCCGGTCGTCTACGGCCGAGAGCGCGACGCGGTGTTCGGCGCGGGTTGGCAATTCCTGGGCCACGAGAACGAAGCGGCGACGCCCGGCGACTACCTGTCCGCCGAGGTCGCGGGACGTTCGATCGTGGCGGTGCGGGGCAAGGACGCCGTCCTGCGCGGTTTCCACAATGTCTGCCGCCATCGCGCCGGGCCGCTGGTCACGGATCGCAGCGGCCAGTGCGGCGGCGAACTGACCTGCAAATACCACGGCTGGCGCTACGCCCTGGACGGTCGGCTGCGCAGCGCCGTCGGCTTCGGCGCGACCGAGGGTTTCGACCCGCGCGAGTTCGGCCTGTTTCCCGTGCGACTGGAGACCTGGCGCGGCTTCGTCTTCGCCAACCTCGACGGGGCCGCCGGCCCGCTGGCCGAGCTGGTCGCGCCGCTGGACGGGCTGTTCGAGGACCGCGGCGTCGCCGTCGGTTCGGCCACCCTGCGCCGCAGCCACGAACTGGCCTGCAACTGGAAGGCCTATGTCGAGAACTACCTGGAGGGCTATCACATCGACGCCGTCCATCCCGCCCTGGCGGCCGAGGTCGAGACCGCCCGCTACCAGGTCCGCATGAACGGGGCGGTCGCCGTCCACGAGGTCCCGACCGTCGGCGGCGTCAACGACGGCCTCTGGGCCTGGTTGTGGCCGAACCTGGCGTTCAACGTCTACCGCCACGGCATGATGATGGTCGAGCACATGCAGCCGGTCGGCCACGATCGCACGCGGCTGGACTACCTCTACTTCTATGACCCGGAGAGCGCCGACATGGACGCCGTCCTGGCCGCCTCGGACACCCTGACCCACGAGGACAAGGTGATCTGCGAGGCCGTGCAGCGGAACCTCGACGCCGGCGTCTACGACTGGGGCGTGCTGTCGCCGCGCCATGAGACCGCGGTCGGCTGGTTCCAGTCGCGGGTCGCCGAGGCGCTTTCGTGAGTTCGACCACCCGCCGCATCGGTCCGCTGCTGGCCACGGTGCTGGTGGCCGGCAACATGATCGGCTCGGGCCTGTTCCTGCTGCCGGCCTCGCTCGCCTCCGTAGGCTCGTCGAGCGTGATCGGCTGGATCGTCGCCACCGTCGGGGCCCTGACCATCGCCGGCGTCTTCGCGGTGCTGGGCGCGACCCGCGCCGATCCCGACGGCATGGTCAACTGGCCGGCCCGGGGCGTGCATCCGGCGGCGGGCTTCGTGTCCTGGCTGGCCTACTGGACCTCGAGCTGGACCGGCAACATCGCCATCGCCCTGGCTGCGGTCGGCTACCTGACGGAATTCATCCCCGGCCTTTCCGGCAAGGGCATGACCGTGGCAGCGACGCTCGTCCTGGTCTGGATGTCGGTGGTCCTGTGCCTGTTCGGCGCGCGGCTGGTCACGCGGCTGAGCGGCCTGACCCTGCTGATCGGACTGCTGCCGGTCGGCGCGGCGACCGTGCTGGGGCTGGCGGCGTTCGACCACGAGGTCTTCACGCAATCCTGGAACGTCACCGGCAAGCCCTTGCTGCAGACGATCCCGGCCTCGCTGTCGATCATATTCTGGGCCTTCCTGGGCCTGGAGAGCGCCAACGCGGCTGCGGCGGTGGTCGACCGACCCGAGCGGAACGTGCCGATCGCGGCCCTGGGCGGCGTCGCCCTGGCCGGCGTGGTCTACATCGCCGCCAGCGTGGCGGTGATGGGCGTGATCCCGGCCGCGGAGCTCGCCAGGTCGACCGCCCCCTTCGCCGAGGTGGTCGCCCGGCTGGCCGGGCCCTGGGCCGGCCATTTCGTCGCCCTCTGCGCGGCGCTGAAGGCCATGGGCACCCTGGGCGGCTGGACCCTGGTCACAGGCGAAGCCGGCCGCAGCGGCGCCGCCGCCGGCTACATGCCGCGCTTCGCCTCCGAGACCGATCCGGCGAAGCTGCCGCGCCGCGGGCTGATCACGGCGGGGATTCTGATGACCATCGCCACCCTGGCCACCATTTCGCCGACCCTGAACACGCAGTTCAACGTGCTGATCAACGTCGCCGTGGTGCTGTTTATGGCCGTCTACGCCCTGTGCAGCCTGGCCCTGCTGCGCGACCCGGACCAGCGTCCCGGCGCGAAACTGCTGGCGGCCGCCGCCCTGGCCTTCAGCCTGTTGGTGATCGCGACCTCCGGCCTGAAGTCGACCTGGCCCGCCCTGGCCCTGCTGGCGCTGTCGGTGCCGGTCTGGTGGGGCCTGAAGCTGCGGAAGCGGGAGAAGATCTAGCGGCGGGGACATGCTCCGCATAGCGGTGCGTGTCCCCTGGCCGCGGGGTGATCGGGGACACGCACCCTGCGGGAGCATGTCCCCGGCTGCTGCGCGGCCTGCTCACCATGACCAGGGCGTCAGGTCACCAAGCCCACTGCCAGTCCTTCGCCGACGCCTTGCAGCCGCCGCCTTCCCAGCCCTTCCAGGCGCGGCCGCGGACGACGCGGCCGGTCTTGGCGCCGGTCGGCTCGCCGTTGCGCAGAGCGACGCCGCCGTTGATCAGCACCCAGTTCATGCCGACGGCGAACTGCTTGGGCTGCTCGTAGGTGGCCTTGTCGGCGACGGTGTTCGGATCGAACACCACCACGTCGGCGAAATAGCCCGCCTTCAGCGCCCCGCGCTCGCGCAGGCCAAGGTTCAGAGCCGGCAGGCTGGTCAGCTTGCGCACCGCGTCCTGCAGGGTCAGCGCCTTCTCCTCGCGCACGTACTTGCCGAGCAGCCGGGCGACGTTGCCGTAGGCGCGCGGGTGGGTGCTCGACTGCAGGAACACGCCCTCCGGCGCCTGGGCGCTGGCGTCGGAGCCGAAGCTCATCCAGGGCAGCGCCGTCTGGCGCTTCACGTTCTCCTCGCTCATCAGGAAGTAGACGACCTGCACCCGGCTGCCGTCCTCGATGACCAGGTCGATGGCGGCGTCCTCGGGGCTGACCTTCCGCTCGCGCGCCACCTCGGCCAGGGTCTTGCCGGTGAGGGGCTTGAGCTTGGGGTTGCGGAAACCGACCAGCAGGGTCCCCTCGGCCCCGGCGTGGCGGTAGAGGTTCTCGAATGCCGGGCTGTCGGTGCGCATCTCGGCGATCACCTCGCGGCGGGTCGCCGGATCCTTCAGCCGCTTGATCCAGGCCTCGCGGCCGCCGGCCTGGACCCACGTCGGCATGGCCGCATCGAGCCCCGTCGAGCCGGCGGTGTAGTTGTACATGTCGGCGGTGATGCGCAGGCCGTCCTTGCGGGCCGCCTCGATCCTAGCGATGGCCGCGTCCAGCTTGCCCCAGTTGCTCTTGCCGGCCGCCTTCAGGTGGAAGATCTCAGCCGGCGCGCCCGACTTGCGGGAGATCTCGATCAGCTCGTCGATCGCCTCAAGCAGCCGGTTTCCCTCGCTGCGCATGTGGCTGATGTAGATGCCGCCGCAGCGGCCCGCTTCCGTGGCCAGGGCGGTCAGCTCGCCGGTGTCGGCGTAGCTGCCCGGCGCGTAGATCAGCGACGAGCCGACGCCGAGCGCGCCGTCCTCCATCGCCTGGACCACCAGCGCCCGCATCTGGGCCAGCTGGGCGGGGGTCGGGTCCTCGTCGTTCTCGCCCAGCACATGGGTGCGGACCGTCTCGGCCCCGACGAAGGAGGCGACGTTGGGGTTGATCCCCTTGGCTTCCAGCCAGGTCAGGTACTGGTCCAGCGTGGTCCAGCCAATCGGATATTTGATGTCGCCTTGGCGGCTCTGCTCCTGGCGCTTCATCGCGTCGTTGAGCGGGCCCATGGAACTGCCCTCGCCCATGACCTCCAGGGTGATCCCCTGCTTCAGGTCGGACAGGCCGCGGCCGTCGGCGACCAGGCTTTCGGTCGCCCAGCTGAGCATGTTGATGAAGCCCGGCGCCACGGCCTGGCCGGTCGCGTCGATCTCGGACGCGCGTTCGCCCTTGAGCTTCGGCCCGACGGCGACAATCCGGTCGCCCCGGACGCCGACCTCGCCGATGTAGGGCTCGCCGCCCGAGCCGTCGTAGATCATGCCGCCGCGGATGACGATGTCGTAGGGACCGGCGTCGATGGCGGCGGGGGCGGAGGCTCGCGCGCCCGGGAAGGCCGGAAGCGTCGAGCAGGAGGCGAGCACGAGGCAGGAAGCGACGACGGCGGACTCGGCGAACTTCAAAGCGGAAACTCCCTGCGTGGTTCGAGACGCTCGCCGGAAGGCTCGCTCCTCACCATGACGAACTTAGTGCAGCCCGCCCACCTTCGTCATCCTGAGGAGCGGACCCTCAGGTCCGCGTCTCGAAAGCCTGCCTTCGGGCCGACCTGCGGTCGGTCCCGTGGGGACGCAAGGCCTATCCCGCGACCTTGTCCACCCAGGCCGGCAGCTCGGCGATCGAGCCGAGCTCGACGTAGCGCCCGTGATCGACCGGCGCGTCGGCCGCCTCGTGGGCCCAGACCAGCGGATAGGGAATCAGCGCGCCCCAGCTGCCCGCCTCCAGCGCCGGCAGGATGTCCGAACGCATGGAGTTGCCGGCCATGACCGCCTGTTCCGCCCCGCTGCCGTGGCGGGCGAAGACGCGGCGGTAGGTGTCGGCGTCCTTCTCGCTGACGATCTCCACGGCGGCGAACAGGTCGCCCAGGCCGCTGGCCGCCAGCTTCTGCTCCTGGTGCAGCAGGTCGCCCTTGGTGATCAGCACCAGGCGATAGCGCTCCGACAGCTGGTGCAGCGCCAGATCCACGCCCGGCAGCGGCTCGACCGGTTCGGTCAGCATCTCGCGCCCGGCGGCCAGGATCTGCTTGATCACGCCGATGGAGACCTTGTCCTGGGTCAGCTCCATCGCCGTCTCGATCATCGACAGGGTGAATCCCTTCACCCCATAGCCGTAGAGCCGCAGGTTCCGCTTCTCGGTCTCGGCCAGCTTGCTCTCCAGCGCCTGCTCGTCGGCGTAGGGCGCGAGCAGCTCCACGAACCGCTTGTGGGTCAGGCGGAAGATGGTCTCGTTGTGCCAAAGCGTGTCGTCGGCGTCGAGGCCGATGGTGGTGATGGTCATGGGCCGGGATGTAGCGGTGCGGGCGCCGGGCGCCAACCCGACCTCCGTGCGTCCTTCGAGACGCTCGCCTGAAGCTCGCTCCTCAGGATGACGAATTCAGGAGATCGCCCCCCCACCTTCGTCATGGTGAGGAGCGGACCCTCAGGTCCGCGTCTCGAACCACGCCCCCTACACACACGCCTCATGCGGCTTGCGCACCCGCTCGGCGCTGCCCGGGAACTTCGCCAGCAAGGTCGCCGGGCGGGCGGGCCGAGGGACCAGGTCGCCGCCGCAGTTGGGGCATCGCCCGTCGAATCTCGCCTCCGCGCAGTCGGCGCAGAAGGTGCATTCGAAGCTGCAGATCCTCGCCTCGCCGCCGTTCGGCGCCAGGTCGCGGTCGCAGCATTCGCAGTTGGGGCGCATCTGCAGCATCGAATGATCCTTCCAGGGCGGATTAACGTTTGACCCGAGGGGACCGAGTCACTACCAACGCGCCCGTTTGTCCAGCAGGTTAGGAGCACACAATGGCGAGCAAGGTTATCCCTGGCGCCACGGGCGTTCTCGCGCTCGCCAATGGCGCGGTGCTCTCGGGGATCGGCGTCGGCGCGATCGGCGACGCGGTCGGCGAGGTCTGCTTCAACACCGCCATGACCGGCTACCAGGAGATCCTCACGGACCCCTCCTACATGTCGCAGATCGTGGCCTTCACCTTCCCGCACGTCGGCAACGTCGGCACCAACGCCGAGGACCTGGAGCAGATCGGCGGCGGCGCCGAGACCTCGGCGCGCGGCGCGATCTTCCGCGACGTCCCGACCGATCCGGCCAACTGGCGCGCCGACAGCGACCTGGACGGCTGGATGAAGCGCCGGGGCGTCATCGGCCTGGCCGGCGTGGACACCCGCGCCCTGACCAAGGCGATCCGCGAGAACGGCATGCCGCACGGCGTCATCGCCCACAGCCCGACCGGCGAGTTCGACATCGACGCCCTGGTCGCCAAGGCCCGCGAATGGTCGGGCCTGGTCGGCCTGGACCTGGCCAAGGACGCCACCACCCGCCAGAGCTTCGTCTGGGACGAGACCCTGTGGAACTGGCCGGACGCCTACGGCAAGCTGGCCGAGCCGAAGTACGAGGTTGTAGTCGTCGACTACGGGGTGAAGCGCAACATCCTGCGCGCCCTGGCCTCGACCGGCGCCAAGATCACCGTCGTGCCGGCCGACACCAAGGCCGAGGACATCCTGGCCCGCAACCCGGACGGCGTGCTGCTGTCGAACGGCCCGGGCGACCCGGCCGCGACCGGCGAATACGCGGTCCCCGAGATCAAGAAGCTGGTCGAGAGCGGCCGGCCGGTGTTCGGCATCTGCCTGGGCCACCAGATGCTGGCCCTGGCCCTGGGCGCCAAGACCGTGAAGATGGAGCAGGGCCACCACGGCGCGAACCATCCGGTGAAGGACCTGACCACCGGCAAGGTCGAGATCGTCTCGATGAACCACGGCTTCACCGTCGACCGCGACAGCCTGCCCGAGCCCGTGCAGGAGACCCACGTCAGCCTGTTCGACGGCACCAACGCCGGCATCGCGCTGAAGGACCGTCCGGTGTTCAGCGTCCAGCACCACCCGGAAGCCTCACCCGGCCCGACGGACAGCCTCTACCTGTTCGACCGCTTCGCCGGCCTGATGGACGAATACAAGCGCTGACGAGGATGCTCCCCCAGGGGGGAGCAGTCGGCGCAGCCGACTGAGAGGGTCCTGCCGAGACCCTTGCCCCCCTCCGTCTCGCCTGCGGCGAGCCACCTCCCCCAGAGGGGAGGATCAATGCTTAGCGCGGCTTCATCTCGATATTGCCCTGCCCCGGCGGGACCTGGTCGATCACCAGCAGGGTGGTCGGCTCCAGGGCCGTGCCGCTGTGCCACTGGCCGATCGCCTCGATGACCGGCTGGCCGGTCGCGAACACCTCCGACTGGCCCGTACCCAGGTTGTCGACCCGTATCCGGCCCGACAGAACGTAGCCGTAGCGGGTGTAGGGATGCCGGTGCGCGGGCAGGACCGCGCCGGCGGCGAAGGTCACGGTCTGCACCGTCACCTGCACCGGACCGGCCGGCGGCATGATCGGCTGACCGCTGTTCGTGGCGGTGAAGCTGCCTCGCGGCGTCGCGACCGGCGCGCCCTGGGCCAGGGCGGCGGACGCCGCAAAGGCCGACGAAACAAGCAATGCGGTCCGGAACATCCACCCCTCCTGCGCGCTCTCCGGAAGAATCCCGAGGCGATGCGCGGCAGCCTTTCACCGAACCTCGTCTCGCGCTACTTCCATAGGGTCCTCCGGACCGACAGGTGACCTGCATGTTCGCCCGCCCCCTGACCCGGATCGCCGCCCTGGCCGGCGCGCTGCTGCTGGCCGCCTGCGGGACCGTCTCCCGCGAGGCCTTCGACCCCATCGACCAGCGCATCGGCGCCCCCGCGGGCCTGTCCGACGTGCGCTACAGCGCCGCCGACGCCAACGCGGCGATGAGCAAGTCGACGATCATCAAGGAGCGGCGCGAGCGTCCCGGCGACTTCAACGTCCTGGCCCTGTCCGGCGGCGGCGCGAACGGGGCCTACGGCGCCGGGGTGCTGGCCGGCTGGACCGCCGCCGGCAAGCGCCCGCAGTTCGATGTCGTCACCGGCGTCAGCACCGGCGCCCTCACCGCGCCGTTCGCCTTCCTCGGCTCGCAATGGGACGACCGGCTGAAGGCCGCCTACACCGACGGCGGCACCGAAGGGATGATCAGCTTCAAGGCGATCACCGTCTTCAAGGGCCCCTCCTTCTTCAGCGCCGCCCCGGTGCGCCACCTGGTCGAGACCTACGTCACGCCCGAGATGCTGAAGGCCATCGCCGCCGAGCACGCCAAGGGCCGGCGCCTGCTGGTCGCGACGACGAACCTCGACACTCAGGAAACCGCCATCTGGGACATGGGCGCCATCGCAACGCGGGCCGCGCGCGGCGACAACCATGCGCTGGAGCTGTTTCACAACGTCCTGGTCGCGTCGGCCAGCATCCCCGGGGTCTTTCCGCCGGTGATGATCGAGATGGACGGCCCCAGCGGCGTGTTCCGCGAGATGCACGTCGACGGCGGGGTCACGACCCCCTTCTTCACCGTGCCCGAGGCGATGATGCTGTGGACCGACCCGCAGGGCGCCGTCCACAAGGGCAACCTCTATGTGGTCATCAACGGCCAGGTCGGCTCGCAGTTCGGCGTCACCAAGGGCAACCTTCTGGGCATCCTGGCGCGGTCCTACGACGCCATGAGCAAGGCCTCGACCCGCCTGCACCTGGCCGCCACCGCCGCCTTCGCCCAGCGCAACGGCCTGACCATGGAGGTCAGTGAAATCCCCGACGAGGCCGAGGCTCAGGGCCTGAACTTCAAGGCCGACAACATGCTCAAGCTGTTCCAGATGGGCTACGACCGAGCAGCGGCCGGCGAGGCCTGGCGGGACCCGGCCGCGCCCGCCTCCTGACGTGGAATGTCGGCGCCTGTGACCTCGCGTCGCCTCCGGCCCATTCCGGGGTTGCCCTGGACCGACTCCCTCTCTAAACGGGCGCCTTAACCTGAAGTTTGTCCGGACCGGCCGCGCCTTGGCGCGCGACGGCCCCTGCGCGCGAAAAGACAAGATGCCCAAACGCACCGATATCTCCTCGATCCTGATCATCGGCGCCGGGCCCATCGTCATCGGCCAGGCTTGTGAGTTCGACTACTCCGGCGTCCAGGCCTGCAAGGCGCTGCGCGCCGAGGGCTATCGGATCGTGCTGGTCAATTCGAACCCCGCCACGATCATGACCGATCCGGACGTGGCCGACGCGACCTACATCGAGCCGATCACGCCCGACATGGTAGCCAAGATCATCGAGAAGGAGCGCCCCGACGCGCTGCTCCCCACGATGGGCGGCCAGACGGCGCTGAACACCGCCCTCGCCCTCGAAAGCATGGGCGTGCTGGAGAAGTTCGGCGTCGAGATGATCGGCGCCAACGCCGAGGTCATCGACAAGGCCGAGGATCGCCAGAAATTCCGCGACGCCATGGACAAGCTCGGCCTCGAGAGCCCGCGCTCCAAGGCCGCCCACACCATGGAAGAGGCGCTGGAAGGCCTGGAGTTCGTCGGCCTGCCCGCGATCATCCGTCCCAGCTTCACCCTGGCCGGCACCGGCGGCGGCATCGCCTACAACCGCGAGGAATTCGACGAGATCGTCGCCCGCGGCCTGGACCTGTCCCCGACCACCGAGGTCCTGATCGAGGAAAGCGTCCTCGGCTGGAAGGAATACGAGATGGAGGTCGTCCGCGACAAGGCGGACAACTGCATCATCGTCTGCTCGATCGAGAACGTGGACCCGATGGGCGTCCACACCGGCGACTCCATCACCGTCGCCCCGGCCCTGACGCTGACCGACAAGGAATACCAGCGGATGCGCAAGGGCAGCATCGACGTGCTGCGCGAGATCGGCGTCGAGACCGGCGGCTCCAACGTCCAGTGGGCGATCAACCCGAAGGACGGCCGCATGGTCGTCATCGAGATGAACCCGCGCGTGTCGCGCAGCTCGGCCCTGGCCTCGAAAGCCACCGGCTTCCCGATCGCCAAGGTCGCCGCCCGCCTGGCCGTCGGCTACACCCTGGACGAGCTGGCCAACGACATCACCGGCGGCGCCATGCCGGCCTCGTTCGAGCCGAGCATCGACTACGTCGTCACCAAGATCCCCCGCTTCGCCTTCGAGAAGTACCCGGGCAGCGAGCCCTACCTGACCACCTCGATGAAGTCGGTGGGCGAGGTCATGGCCATCGGCCGCACCTTCGCCGAGAGCCTGCAGAAGGCGCTGCGCGGCCTCGAGACCGGCCTGACCGGCCTGGACGAGGTCGAGATCGAGGGCGCGGGCGATCCCGACACCGCCCATGCCGCCGTGCTGCGCGCCCTGACCATCCCGACCCCGGACCGCCTGCGCGTCATCGCCCAGGCCTTCCGCCACGGCCTGTCGGTCGAGGAGATCGCCGGCGCCTGCGCCTATGAGCCCTGGTTCCTGCGCCAGCTGGCCGAGATCGTGCGTGAGGAGGGCCTGGTCCGCGCGGCCGGCCTGCCGACCGACGCCGCCGGCTTCCGCCGCCTGAAGGCGATGGGCTTCTCGGACATGCGTCTGGCCAAGCTGATCGGCGGCAGCGAGCTGGGCGTCCGCGCCGCGCGCCACGCCCTGGACGTCCGGCCGGTGTTCAAGCGCATCGACACCTGCGCCGGCGAGTTCGCCGCGACCACGCCCTACATGTACTCGACCTACGAGACCGGCGCCCTGGGCCAGGTCCCCGACTGCGAGGCCGAGCCCTCGAACCGCAAGAAGGCGATCATCCTGGGCGGCGGCCCGAACCGGATCGGCCAGGGCATCGAGTTCGACTACTGCTGCTGCCACGCGGCCTTCGCGCTCGACGCCATCGGCATCGAGTCGATCATGGTCAACTGCAACCCCGAGACCGTCTCGACCGACTACGACACCTCCGACCGCCTGTACTTCGAGCCGCTGACGGCCGAGGACGTGCTGGAGCTGATCCACGTCGAGCAGAAGAACGGCGCGCTGGCCGGCGTGATCGTGCAGTTCGGCGGCCAGACCCCGCTGAAGCTGGCCCACCCGCTGGAGCAGGCCGGTGTGCCGATCCTGGGCACCAGCGTCGACTCGATCGACCTGGCCGAGGACCGCGAACGCTTCCAGCAGCTGCTGCACAAGCTCGACATCGCCCAGCCGAACAACGCCCTGGCCCGCAGCGCCGAGGAATGCTTCACGGCGGCGCACGAGGTCGGCTATCCGATCGTCATCCGGCCGTCCTACGTGCTGGGCGGCCGCGGGATGGAGATCGTCCGCGACGACGAGCAGCTGGAGCGCTACGTCCGCACGGCCGTCGAGGTCAGCGGCGACGCCCCGATCCTGATCGACCAGTATCTGTCGCGCGCCACCGAGGTGGACATCGACGCCCTGTGCGACGGCAAGGACGTGTTCGTCGCCGGCGTGCTGGAGCACATCGAGGAAGCCGGCGTGCACAGCGGTGACTCGGCTTGTTCGATGCCGCCCTTCTCGCTGCGCGACGAGACCATCGCCGAGCTGAAGCGTCAGACCGTCGCCATGGCCCTGGCCCTGAACGTGCGCGGCCTGATGAACGTCCAGTTCGCGATCGAGGAGCCGCACTCGGCCAACCCGCGCATCTACGTCCTGGAAGTGAACCCGCGCGCCTCGCGCACGGCGCCCTTCGTCGCCAAGACCATCGGCCAGCCGATCGCCGCCATCGCGGCCAAGGTCATGGCCGGCGAGCCGCTCGCCGACTTCGGCCTGGTCGACCGGCCCTACGACCACATCGCGGTGAAGGAGGCGGTCTTCCCGTTCGCCCGCTTCGCCGGCGTCGACACGGTGCTGGGTCCGGAGATGCGTTCGACCGGCGAGGTCATGGGCCTGGACTGGAAACGCGAAGGCGAGACCGGCATGGCCCCGGCCTTCGCCCGCGCCTTCGCCAAGAGCCAGCTCGGCGGCGGCACCACCCTGCCGACCAAGGGCGCGGCCTTCGTCTCGGTGAAGGACAGCGACAAGCCCTGGATCATCGAGCCGGTGAAGCTGCTGCAGGCGGCCGGCTTCCGCGTCCTGACCACCGCCGGCACCGGCGACTGGCTGCGCGAGCAGGGCATCGAGACGGAGTTCGTGCGCAAGGTCCTGGAAGGCCGTCCGCACATCGTCGACGCGATGAAGAACGGCGAGGTCCAGCTGGTCTTCAACACGACGGAAGGCAAGCAGTCGCTGGCAGACAGCTTCGAGATCCGCCGCACCGCCCTGATGATGAAGATCCCCTACTACACCACCTCGGCCGGCGCCCTGGCGGCGGCCCAGGCGATCAGCAGCGCCCCATCCGAAAGCCTGAACGTTCGACCGCTGCAGAGCTACGCCTGATCGTGCACAAATCCTGGGTAGAGCGGGCGAAATTCCACTCTACCCAGAATAGCAAACCATTAACCATTCCACCCGACGACTAGTCGCGCGGCGGGGGCGCGCAGAGCGTCCGCTTCGCCGCGCCGACTCCGGGGCGGCTCGCCCCCGGAACGCGGGGGAGCTCCCGATGTCGAATGACTACGCTCTCAGTCAGCGTCTCGATTTCATGCAGCTGGACGCCGCCGGCCGCGTCGCGCTGGCCAGTCTGAAGCCGACTCTCGAGCGCGAGATCGGCGGGGCGATGGACACCTTCTACACCCGGGTCGAAGCCTTCCCCGAGGTTCGCCGCTTCTTCACCAACCAGGACATGCTGTCCTCGGCGCGGCGGCGGCAGGAGCAGCACTGGGGCATCATCGGCTCGGCCGACTATGGCGACGCCTATGTCCGGGGCGTGCGGGCGATCGGCCAGGCGCACGCGCGCCTGGGCCTGGAGCCGCGCTGGTACATCGGCGGCTACGCCCTGATCACAGAACATCTGATCAAGGCCACGGTGCGCGACCTGTGGCCCAAGGCCCGGCTCGGCGGCAAGGACGCCGCCGCGACCGCGCGCGCGGGCTCGGCCCTGGCCGCCCTGATGAAGGCCGTCCTGCTGGACATGGACTTCGCCATCTCGATCTACATCGAGACGCTGGAAGACGAGCGCCGCAAGCAGGAAGCGGTTCGCCAGGAGGCCGAGGAGGAGCAGAACCGCCTGGTCACGCTCCTGGGCGAGGCCCTGGAGCGGCTGGCCGCCGGCGATCTGGTCGCCCGGCTGAGCGGCGAGGTGGCGCCGCAGTTCGCCAAGCTGAAGGACGACTACAACGCCGCCGTCGACGCGCTCCAGGACACTCTGCGCGCCGTGAACCAGACCGCGACGACCATCCGCTCCGGCACCGACGAGATCGCGCTGGCTTCCGACGACCTGTCCCGCCGCACCGAGCAGCAGGCCGCCAGCCTGGAGGAGACCGCCGCGGCCATGGAAGAGCTGACCGCCACGGTGAAGAAGGCCTCCGAAGGCGCAGAGCGCGCCTCCGAACTGGTCGGCACGGCCAAGAACGAGGCCGAGCACTCCGGCGCGGTCATGCAGGAGGCGGTGTCGGCGATGAACGAGATCGCCAAGTCCTCCCAGCAGATCAGCCAGATCATCGGCGTGATCGATGAGATCGCTTTTCAGACCAACCTGCTGGCCTTGAACGCGGGCGTCGAGGCGGCCCGGGCCGGCGACGCCGGCAAGGGCTTCGCGGTCGTCGCGTCCGAGGTCCGCGCCCTGGCCCAGCGCTCGGCCGAGGCCGCCAAGGAGATCAAGGGCTTGATCTCGACCTCCAGCGGCCAGGTGAACGAAGGCGTCCGGCTGGTCGGCGACACCGGCGAGGCGCTGCGCCGCATCGTCGACCGGGTGGGCGAGATCAACGGCCTGGTCTCCGAGATCTCGGCCTCCTCGCGCGAGCAGTCGATCAGCTTGGCCGAGGTGAACGGCGCGGTGACCCAGATGGATCAGGTGACCCAGCAGAACGCCGCCATGGTCGAGCAGTCGACCGCCGCCACCCACACCCTCAACGGCGAGACCGGCGAGCTGATCCGGCTGGTGCAGCGGTTCATCGTCGGCGACGCCGGCCAGCCGGAGGTCCTCGCCGCCCGCGATCGCCTGCACAGCCTCGCCGGCTAGCGCTCTCGGACAGTCCGGTTAGGGTGCCGGGGCATGACGTCCTCGGCGCCCAAACCGGCCGGCTGGTCCGGCGATCTCGACCTCGGCGACGGCTGGGCCGTCTGGCGCGGCGCGGTCGGCGATGCGGCGATCCACCGCCATCTGGCCGCCCAGGCCGTCTTCGCGCCCGAACCGATCGCGATCACCGACGCCGAGGGCCGGACCGCGACCGGCTGCTGTGTCCTCGTCGATCCCCTCGTCGCCCATCGGCTCGGCGCCCACCCACACGCGGAACTGGTCTTCGTCGAGCCGGCTCGCCGGCTGCCGCCGTCCGTCGCCGAACGCCTCGAAGCCGCCCGCTCGGCGGGAGCCCTGGTCCTGATCTCGGCGCCTCAAGGCCCACGCTTCTGGGCCCGGTGGCTGGCTGAACCGGACACGCCCGCCGCGCCGTCCGATCCCCGCATCGCCGCCGCCCTGGAGGCCATCGAGACGATGATCGCCGACGGGCCGGCCTCCCTGGCGGCGGCGGCGAAGGCGTCCGGCCTGTCGTCCGAACGCTTCCGCCACCGCTTCGCCGACCAAGTCGGCGTCCCCTTCCGGCGCTATGTCCAGTGGCGACGGCTGCGGCTGGCGGCCGCCGCCCTGTCCGCCGGCGAGGACGCCACCCGCGCAGCCCACACGGCAGGCTTCGCCGACTCTGCCCATTTCGCGCGAACGCTGAAGGCGACCTTCGGCGTTACGGCCGGCCAGGCCCTCACGAGATCTCGCTGACCTCGACCGCCTCGGCTTTCCGGAACGGCTCGGCGAGCTGAGCGAGATAGCCGACCGGATAGTCCGGCTGCGTCCCGATCCCGATGTCGTCCGAAATGAACCGGTGGTCCGGCTCCCAGACCGCCGTCCCCAGCAGCCTGTCCCAGACCGTCAGGAACAGGCCGAAGTTCACATCGCCTTCCTTCGCCCATTTGCGGTGGTGCGAGCGATGCACCGGCGCCAGGGCCAGGACGCGGCGCAGCGGCCCGATGCGCATGTCGACGTTGGAATGCTGGAGCAGCAGCTGGATCATCACCGAGAAGCCGAGCAGCAGCGCGACCTCGTAGGGCATCCCGGCGAGCAGCAGCGGCGCGGTCCCCACGCCCATCTCGGCGGCCAGGTGCGCCGGGTGCTTCATCAGCCCGTTGAAGCCATACATCCGGGTCGGCGAATGGTGCACGGCGTGGAAGCGCCACAGCCAGGCCCACCGGTGGCTGAAATAGTGGGTCAGAGTGATCCCCAGGTCGGCGACGACCACCGCGACCAGCCACTGAGCCCACACCGGCCATTCGGTCGGCCAGATCCCCGCCCACGGACGCACCGCGGCCAGCAGCGGGATCGCGCCGAGCGCCAACAATGTCAGGCCCTCGTTGGTCAGGGCGTGGGCAAGGTCGCGCCGGACGTCTCCGCGAGGCCGGTTCCAGTCCGGTTGGTAGGGCGCCCATCGCTCGCAGGCGAAGGAAGCCGAGATCGCCGCCAGCGCGAGACCGCCGAGTGTTGCGGGCGGCCAGCCCATGGCGACGGCGAAGATCGCCGCCCCGTTGAACACCGCCAACATGGCCGGCGCATAGACCGCTCCGATCACCCGCTTCATCGCGCATCTCCTTGTAACCCGCCCTGTAATCAGGACGGCAGGATCGGGGAGACGCGGCGTCCGGTCTTGAACCAGACGGTCGCCAAAAGGACCTCGCTCATGACCGCTGCGTTCAAGCGCCCTCGCGTTCGGGCGAAGCCCCTCCCATATCGCGGGTCGGCGGCGGGACCGCCGGACAATCAGGGATGAGAGACCGATGCCCGACCGGAACCGCGTGGAAGCCTTCGTCGCCGCCGTCGAGCGCGGCGACTATGTCGAGGCGATCGAGGCCTTCTACACCGACGAAGCCTCCATGCAGGAGAACGTCGGGCGCAAGCTGACCGGCCGCCCCGCGCTGGTCGAGAACGAGAAGGCCGCCCTCGCGCGGAGCCGGATCGCCGCGCGCCGGGGATCGATCGCCCTGGTCGACGGCGACCGGGTGGCGATCCGTTGGGTGTTCGAGATGACGCCGCACGCCGGCGGACCCACCGTGACCCTGGACGAGATCGCCTGGCAGCGCTGGGAGGGCGACCGCATCGCCGAGGAGCGGTTCTACTACGACCCGGCCCAAGTCACGCCGCCCGCGCAGAAATAATTTACGTAGTAAATTATCCTGGACTCACCGCGGCGTCGCGCTAGGGTCTCCGACGAAACCGGAGCCTCGCGATGCTGACCGTCCATCACCTGAACAACTCCCGCTCCCAGCGCGTGCTGTGGCTCCTGGAAGAGCTCGGCCTGCCCTACGAGATCCGCCACTACCAGCGCGATCCCAAGACCATGCTGGCCCCGCCGGAGCTGAAGGCGATCCATCCACTGGGCAAGTCGCCGGTGATCACCGACGGCGCCGTGGTGCTGGCCGAGACGGGGGCCATCGTCGAGACGGTGGTCGAGACCTACGGCGGCGGACGCCTGCGGCCGGCTGCGGGAACGCCCGATCGCCAGCGCTGGACCTACTGGCTGCACTACGCCGAAGGCTCGGCGATGCCGCCTCTGCTGATGAAGCTGGTGTTCGGCGTGCTGCCGCAACGCGCGCCCCTCCTGGTCAAGCCGATCGTGAACGGCATCGCCAACACGGCCCAGAAGAGCTTCGTCGATCCCCAGCTGAAGGCGCATTTCGACTATTGGGAGGCCGAACTCGGCAGGTCGGAGTGGTTCGCCGGAAGCGAGTTCAGCGCCGCCGACATCATGATGAGCTTCCCGATCGAGGCCGGCGCGAGCCGCGGCGGCGCGCTGGAGGGCCGGCCGAAGCTGACCGCCTTCCTGCACCGCATCCACAACCGCCCCGCCTACCGCGCCGCGCTGGAGAAGGGCGGCCCCTACGCCTACGCCGAATAGGCATTGCCGAGCGGCGGCTTCCCCCTAAAGTTATCACCGATAACAAACACAATAGGGAGAAGCGCCGATGTCAGGTCGGGTTGCGGGGAAGGTCGCTCTGGTCACCGGGGCGGCGAGCGGTATCGGGCTGGCGTGCGCCCAGCGGCTTGCGGCCGAGGGCGCGTCGGTCGTCCTGACGGACATTCAGGACGCCAAGGGCGAGACGGCGGCGCGTGAGATCGGCGGCGCGTCCGTCTATCTGCGTCACGACGTCACCGACGAGAATGCCTGGATCGCCGTCGTGGCGAAGGCCCGCGAGCTGTTCGGCCGGCTGGACGTTCTGGTCAACAACGCCGGGATCGGCGTCGGCGGGCCGGTGACCGAGATCACGCTGGAGACCTGGCGCCGGCAGCAGGCCATCAACGTCGAGGGCGTGTTCCTGGGCGTGAAGCACAGCCTGCCCCTCATGCGCGAAGGCGGCGGGGGCAGCATCATCAACATGTCGTCCGTGGCCGGACTGATGGGCGCGGCCAACATGACCAGCTACTGCGCGACCAAGGGCGCGGTGCGGCTGTTCACCAAGGCGGCGGCGATGGAATGCGCCCAGGCCCGCGACGGCGTGCGGGTCAACTCGGTCCACCCTGGCATCATCGAGACGCCGATCTGGGACACGATCAGCGACACCCTGGCCGGCGGCGGATCGAGCAACGCGGCTCCGACCCGGGCGATGGACCTCGACGACATGACCGCCGTGGCGACCCCGCTCGGCCACAAGGGCTGGCCGGCCGACATCGCCGAGGGCGTGCTGTTCCTGGCCTCAGACGAGTCCCGCTACATGACCGGCGCCGAGCTGGTGATCGACGGCGGCATGACGGCCCGCTAGGGGGCCTCGGGCTTGGGAGCGCGTCCGGGCGGCGGAACCGCAAACACTTCCGCCTGACGCGCTCTAGGTCAGATCCTTCGCCAGAATGTAGTCGTCGTAGCCGTTGTCGCCGACGTGGAAGATCCGCGTCCCGACCCGCTCGAAGCCGTTGCGGGCGTAGAAGGCCAGCGCCTTCTCGTTCTCGCTGTAGACGCCGAGCAGAAGCCGCTTCGCCCCCGCCTCGCGGGCGGCGGCGACGGCGGTCTGCATCAGCCGCTTGCCCAGTCCCCCGCCGTGGTGACGGTGCAGCAGGTAGATCCGCGTCAGCTCCACGTCGTCCGGCCCGGTCTCGACCGGCAGGTCGGGCTTGCTGAGCAGGATGAAGCCCACCGGCGCGCCGCCCGGCGCCTGCTCGGCCAGGAACAGCCGCCGGGTCGGGTCGGCGAGATGCTTGGCGTAGGCCTGCGGCGTGTGAACCTTGCCGCATTGGAACAGGATATCCCGCCCGTCGATGACCCCGGCGTAGGTCTCCAGGAAGGTGGCCGCGGCGACCAGGGCCAGGGCGTCGGCGTCTTCGGGGCCACAGGGGCGGATCTCGATACTCATGGGCCCTACCTAGGCGGCGCTCAGCCGCCCGCCAAGAGCAGGGCCGCGCCCAAGCCGATCACCAGCGCCCCGGCGATCCGGCCGGCCGTCATCCGTTCACGGAGGAAGAGGATGCCGATGGCCAGGGCGAAGACGATCGACGTCTCGCGCAGGGCCGCCAGCCGGGGCGTGTCGCCCAGCCGATAGGCCCACAGCGCCAGGCCGTAGGTCACGATCGACAGCGCTCCGGCGGCCAGGCCGGCCTTCCACTCCGATCGCGCCGCCAGGATGAAGCGAGGCCCGCGCCATAGCGCGAACAGCAAGGCGATCCCGCCGCCCAAGGCGAGGTAGACCCAGACGATGTAGCTCAGCGCGCTTGGGGCGGCCCGCACGCCCTGAGCGTCGATGACGGTGTAGACGGCGATGGTCGCCCCGGTCGCCGCGGCCCAGCCGAGCGCGCGCCGGTCGGCATGACGGCCCAGCCCGACGATCATCACCCCCAACGACACCAGCCCGATCCCGCCCGCGACCAGCCAGGTGAGCGGCTCGTCGAACACCAGCACCGCCGCCGTGGCGGCCAGGGCCGGCGCGACGCCCCGCGCGATCGGATAGGCCACCGTCATGTCGGCCCGCTCGAACGCCTTGATCAGGCAGAACAGGTAGACGAGGTGCGTCGCCCAGCTGCCGGCCAGCCAGCCCCAGGCGCCATGCGGAAGCGAGACGAAGAAGGCCGCGGGCAGCACCAGCAGGGCCGAAAAGCCGTCGATCAGCGCCCGGCTGGACATCTTGTCCTTGCCGGCCTTGAGGATCGCGTTGACCACCGCATGGGCGGCGCCCGAGGCGATCATCATCAGCGCGGCGCCTTGGGCGAGGTCCATGACTCCGTGTGACAGACTTCCGCTGCGGACGGCAATCAACCCCTTCCTGTTGCGCTGCGGTATGCAGCCTTGAATTTTCGAACATCGCGGACTAGTCTCGCCGCCCCCGGTCGTCCGCGTCCGCGATCGGAAATCACCTCCTCCCAGGGCGAAGCCGAGCTCATCTCCGAATGGAAAAAGTGCCGATGACCGCCGGGGGCTACACGGCCCTCGACGAAGAACTGAAGCGTCTCAAGACGGTGGAGCGGCCGAACGTGATCGCCGCCATCGCGGAAGCGCGTGCGCACGGCGATCTCTCCGAGAACGCCGAGTATCACGCCGCCAAGGAACGCCAAGGCTGGATCGAAGGCCGGATCGCCGAGATCGAGGACAAGATCGCGCGCGCGCAGGTCATCGACGTCACCAAGCTTTCCGGCGAACAGATCAAGTTCGGCGCGACCGTCACCGTGGTCGACGAGGACACCGAGGACGAGGGTCGCTACCAGATCGTGGGCGACCACGAAGCCGACGTGAAGGCCGGCCGCATCTCGCTGTCTTCGCCGCTGTCGCGCGCGATGATCGGCAAGGGCGTGGGCGATGTCGTCGAGGTCAACACCCCGGGCGGCGTGAAGGCCTACGAAATCCTCAAGGTGGAGTGGATCTGACGGTCGCTTTCGGCGGCCGGAAGAGGCTTGGCCATGATGGATATTGAGTGATCGTGGCCAAGCAAGCTCCTCCCCCCCTGACGATCTGGGCGATGTCCGACGGACGCGCCGGCATTGAGGCCCAGGCCATCGGCCTGGCCGAAGCCATTGCGCGCCAACGCAAGGCCCAGATCGTGATCAAGCGCATCGCCTGGAAAGGCTGGCTGGGCCGCCTACCCTGGTGGCTGGTGCCTTTTCCCAAGCGCTGGCTGACGCCCGAAAGCCAGGTCGACGGGCCCTGGCCGGACATCCTGGTCGCGGCCGGTCGCGCGACCCTGCCCCTCGCCATCCGCATGCGGAAGTGGTCGGGCGGCAAGACCTTCGTGGTCCAGATTCAGGATCCCCGCGTTCCATCGCAGTTCTTCGATCTGGTCGTCCCGCCCAACCACGACCGCCTCAAGGGCGACAACGTCGTCTCGATCATCGGCGCGCCGCACCGGGTCACGGCCAAGAAGCTGGAGGACGAGTACGCCCGCTTCGCCGAGGCCATCGATCCCCTGCCCCGCCCGAGGGCGGCGGTGCTGATCGGGGGCCGATCCAAGGCTTTCGACCTTTCGCCCGAGCGCGCCGCCGAGATGGCGCATCAGATTCAGCTGCCGCTCGAGCAGGAAGGCGGCTCGCTGCTGATGACCTTCTCGCGGCGCACGCCCGGCCAGGCCCGGGCGCTGCTGACCGCGCGGCTGAAGAACCTGCCCGGCCTGATCTGGGACGGGACGGGCGACAACCCCTATTTCGCCTTCCTGGCCGGCGCCGACTACATCCTGGTCACCGAGGACTCGGCCAACATGGCCACCGAGGCGGCCAGCACCGGCAAGCCGGTCTTCATCCTGAAGATGGACGGCTCAAGCCTGAAGTTCCGGCTGTTCCACGAGGAGCTGGAGCGCCACGGCGCCGCCCGTCCGTTCGGCGGCGCCTTCCACGGCTGGACCTACGAACCCCTGGCCGAGACCGACCGCGCCGCCGCCGAGGTGCTGGCGCGAATGGAGGCCAAGCGGCTGACGCTTTCCTAGCCGGCCTCAGCCGCTATGATCCCGTCAGTTTCGGGGGTTATGATGAAGTTCAGAGCTACAACGGTCGCGATTTTCGCGGCCCTTGTCCTGTTTCCGCCTTCTGCGATCGCTGCATCGACTTCGCCGCCGCCTTCGGTCGCCTCGCAGGAGGTTTCGGAGGCCGATCGCAAGGCTTTTCGCGGGGCGATCGCCAGCAATCCCGTGCTCACCCTGATCCAGGAGAGCTTCCCTGAGGAGTACGGGCCGTTCGAGACCCAGCTGCTGCGCGACGCAAGCACGGGAGCCCTAAACACCCAACAGGTCATGGAGCGAACGAGCACCTTCATCACCGCCATCCAGCTCCGGCTGCTGCCCGACCTACCCAAGGCCTCGGCGGCGGAGTTGAAGGCCCTGATGGTCCAGCACGTCGCCGCGACGCAGGTCCTGCAGAAGTACAATCTACATGCCTGCCGGGAATTCGGCGCCGGCCGCGGCTCGACGATGGAGATGTACGCTTCCTTGCCGGAGGAGGCGGTTCGGGCGCTGCAGGCTTACAGCGCCACGGAAATGAGGACGGCCATCTCGGGAGCCAAGCAGAAACTTCGCCACGCGCCCTTGAAGGATGGAGCCCTGGAACCGGTGGTCCTGCGCTACGAGAAGGCTGGCGGCAGCCTTGAGTTCCTGGCCGTGATGGCCGACCCCAGCAGCGGCGTCCTTACGCCGGCTGAGCATTGTCGAGACACGATCCTCTGGCTCCAACTCATCAGTGAGGAGAGCCCCGAGCTCATTGCTTCGGTGCTCAGCGCCGAAGAGGACTAAGCCCTCTGGATTCCCAACCCCGGCGAATGCCTCTAGCGTCCGGCGGCGATGACCGTCCTCGCCGTCCTGCAGGCCCGCATGAGCTCCACCCGCTTGCCGGGCAAGGTGCTCATGCCGCTGGCTGGCGCGCCGATGATCGTGCGCCAGATCGAGCGGGTGGCGCGGGCGCGACGGATCGACCGGCTGGTGGTCGCCACCAGCACGGGGCCCGAGGACGACGTTCTGGCCGAGACATGCCGCCGCGAGGGCGTGGCGGTGCATCGCGGACCGCTCGATGACGTGCTGGCGCGGTTCGTCGGGGCGCTGGAGGTCTTTCCGGCCGACCAGGTCGTGCGCCTGACCGCCGACTGTCCGCTGGCCGATCCCGAGGTCATCGACGCGACCATCGCCCTGCAGCTCGACAGCGGATGCGACTACGCCAGCAACAGCCCCGAGCCGGGCGCCTGGGCCAAGGGCCTGGACGTCGAGGTGGTCACCGCCGACGCCTTGCGGCTGGCCGCCCAGCGGGCGACGACGCCGGAGGAGCATGAACACGTGACCTGGGGCGTCTGGACCCGGCCGGACCTCTACCGCCTGGCCTGGCTGCCGGCGCCGGACGACCAGGCCGACGTCCGCTGGACGGTCGACCGGCCCGACGACTATGCCTTCGTCGCCGCCGTCTACGACGCCCTCTATCCGCGGAACCGCGCCTTCGGCTCCGAGGATATCCGCGCCTTTCTGCGGGAGCGGCCGGACCTGGCGGACTACGGCGGGGACCGACGGCTATGAGCGGAGCGCCCTCCGTCCTGTTCGTCTGCGACGCCGGCCCATCCGTAGGCGGCGGCCACGTCATGCGGTCCCTGACCCTGGCCCGGGCGCTGCAGGCGCGGGGCGCGCGCTGCGCCTTCCGCAGCCATCCCGACGGCGACGCCGTGCTGGCGACCTTCGCGCCGGACATGCCGCTGGCCGCCGACGATCGAGGCTTCGACGCCCTGGCGTTCGACCACTACGCCCTGGGCGCGGCGGACCATGCCGCCATCGCCAAGGGGCGTCCGACGCTGGTCATCGACGACCTGGCCGACCGGCCGCTGGCGGCCGATCTGGTGCTCGACGCGGGTCTCGCTCGGGCGTCGAGCGACTACCGCGGCCTTGCGCCGCCTGGATGCGAACTGCTGCTCGGGCCGAACTTCGCGCCCCTGCGGCCGGACTTCGCCGCTCGCCGCGAAGAGGCTCTGGCCCGCCGCGCCGCGGGGGGCCGGTGCGGAGAATCCTGGTCTCGCTGGGCCTCACCGATGTCGGCGGGATCACCGCGCGCATCGTCGAGCGCCTGGCCGGCGCCGCCTTGCTGGACGTCGTGGTCGGCTCGATCGCGCCCAGCCTGCCCGCGTTGCGCGCGCTGGCCGAAGCCGACCCGCTGGTCCGGCTGCATGTCGACACCTCCGACATGGCGGCGCTGACCGCCCAGGCCGACATCGCCATCGGCGCCGGCGGCTCGTCGAGCTGGGAGCGCTGCGTCCTGGGCCTGCCGACGCTGCTGCTGGTCTTGGCCGACAATCAGACCCCCGCCGCTACGGCCCTGGCCGAGGCTGGAGCCGTAGCGGCGCTCGACGTGGCCGAGATCGAGACGGCTTTCGACGCCCTGGCGGCGCGGCTGCTGGGCGACGAAGCCCTCCGCGCCCGGCTCTCGCGCAACGCCGCCGACATCTGCGACGGCCGCGGCGCCGAACGGGTCGCCGACCGGCTGCTGACCCGCCTGGAACACCCTCGACGAGCTTAACGAAGCCTTCGCCAAATCGCCGGAGTCTGGCGCGGTCGATCGGGCCCGAACGCCCGACAGGGGCCTACTCCACATGCGCGCTCTGCCCGAGATCCGGGGCCTGAAGTATCCCGACGAGTTCGTCGCCCGCCATTTTTTCAAGCGCGGCCTCGACCGGCGCACCGGCCGGGTGCTGGAGCTGGGCAGCGGAACCGGCAACAACCTGTCGCTCTACGCCGCGTGGGGCTGGTCGCTGACCGGCGTCGACTACAGCGACCAGGCCCTGAAGGATGCGCGCTGGAACCTGGGCGACGCGCCCGACCTGCTGCAGGCGGATCTGGCCCACGGCCTGCCGCCGCTGGACGCGCCCTACGACGTGCTGCTGATCCCCAACCTGCTCTGCTACCTCACGGCCGCCGAGGCGCGGGCGCGCCTGTCGGAGCTGAAGCCGCTGCTCGCCCGCGACGCCGAGGTCTTCGTCCGAACCCGCCTGATCGACGACTACCGCTATGGCCGGGGCGAGGAGGAGGAGCCGGACGGCTTCCGCCTGGCCACGCCCGAGACCGGCGAAGCGGGGCTGTTCAACCTCTTCTACACGGAAGCCGGCCTGCTCGATCTGCTGAGCGACGTCCTCGGCCTGGTCGACCCGCAGGTCTTCCGCGTGCGGTTCGACAACCTGCAGGCCGGCCGCCGGGTGCCCGGCAACAGCGACATCGTGATCTGGGGTCAGGCCTCGTGAGCCGGCGTCTGCGCATCATCGGCGGCGGACTGACGGGCATCCTGGCCGCGTTCGAAGGCCACCGCCTGGGCTGGCGCGACATCGTCCTGCACGAGCGGTTCGAGGGCCTGGGCGGCGTCGCCCGCCCCCGCGTGGCCCACGGCGCCGAGCTGCGCGACGGCTGCGTCTATTTCGGCGGCCCGGGCGACCCCATCGTCACGATCCTGACGACCCATGGCGCGAAGTTCGAAGCCTTCGCCAACCGCTTCGGCTCGGTCAGTCCGTCCACGACCGGCGCCACGATCTTCTGCCGGGACTTCGGCGGCCCCGTGGTCGAGACGGAGGAGACCGCGCTGGCCTCGGTCGGCGGCGCGAGTCTCGCCGACCGCCTGAGCGCCTATCCCGAACCGGTCCGCGGGAGTCTGGAGCGGTACTGCCGCTGGCACCTGGACGACGCCGGTCTGGCCGGCATCGACGCCGAGGCGGCCATCCCGCTGGCCATCAACCGCGTAGTCCCGGCCTACGCCGATTTCGACGCCCTGGCCGACGCCAAGCGCGCTGATCCGCGAATGGACGACCTGTGGGGCATCCCCCGCGGGCACTGGGGCCGCACCGCCAACCTCGTCGCCAGCCTGCCGACCGGCGGCTTCGCGACGCTGTTCGAGACCTGCCGGCGCGCCCTGCTGGACCTGGGCGTGCGGCTCGAGACCGAGAGCCTGGTCCCGCCGCGCCAGGCCTTCGCCGAACTGGGCGACGACGACACGCTGGTCTGGGCGGCCAGCCCGACTCCGCTGTTCAAGCCGCTAGGCCTGGCGACGCCCCACCTGCTCCGCAAGACCTTCGCCAGCTACATCTACGAGGCGCGGTTCGACGGCCCCTGTCCGGCCTACGTCCAGAACTTCACCGCCCAGGGGTCCGCCTTCCGCGTCTATGTCTATGTCACCGGCGGCCGGACGATGGCGGTGGCCGAATGCGTACGCGAGGCCGACCCGCTGGACCTGAAGGCTGAGATGGCCGACCTGATGGCCGGTCTGGGCGCGTTGGAGGTCGGCGAGCTGGCGCAGGTCTCCGTGCAGCCGCGCTGGATCTACCATTCGCGCGAAGCCGTCGACGGCCTGGCCGCCTTGCGCGCCGCCGCGGCCGCTCGCTTCGGCCCGCGCTTCATCGCCGGCGCCTGGGAGCCCTACGCCAAGAGCGCCAAGCTGGCGCAGGTCAACGCCGCTCTCGCCGCCGCCTGGACCGGGGAGTCGGCGCTGGCCCTCACGGCATGACCCGTACGGCGGTCATCAGCCAGCCGACCTGGCTGCCCTATCTGGGCTACTTCGAGCTGATCGCCGCCGCCGACGTGTTCGTCTTCCTGGACGACGTCCAGTTCGCGCGCCGGTCCTGGCAGTCGCGCAACAGGATTCCGACGGCGAACGGCGAGCTGATGTTGACCGTGCCGGTGCGCCGCCACGACCGCGAGACCCTCATCCGCGACATCGAGGTCGACGACGGCCAGCCCTGGCGCGCCAAGCAGCTGACATCCCTGCGCCACGCCTACGCCGGCCGCCCCTTCTTCGCCGAGGGCATGGCCTTCATGGAAGAGCAGCTGGCCCGTCCCGAGCCGCGCCTGTCGGCCCTGAGCGGCGGCCTGATCGAGGCGGCCGCCCGCCGGCTGGGACTGGAGACCCTGTTCGTCCGCGCCTCCGACCTGGACTGCGATGGGGCGCGGTCGGAGCATCTGCTGGCCCTGTGCCGCAGGGTCGGGGCCGACCGCTACCTGTCGACCGGCGGATCGGCGGACTACATGGCCGAGGACGGCGTCTTCGAGGCCGCCGGCTTTCCCGTGGTTTTCCGCAGCCACCAGCCGCGTCCCTATCCGCAGGGCCGCGACCCGTTCGTCCCCTACATGGCCTTCGTCGACGCCCTGATGAACCTGGGCTGGGATGGCCTGGCGCGACACGTTCGCGAAGCCGCTGGATAACAGCGCTCTTCCGCCCCATCTTGCCTTCGAGCAACGGGAGGGGCGAATGGGCATCCAGAACAGGGCGGTCGTGATCACGGGCGTCTCCACCGGCATCGGCTGGGGCGCGACCAAGGTGCTGGTCGGCAAGGGGCTGCATGTGTTCGGCAGCGTCCGGAAACAGGCCGACGCCGATCGATTGAAGGGCGAGTTCGGCGACGCCTTCACGCCCCTGCTGTTCGACGTCACCGACGAGGCCGCCGTCCGCGCGGGCGCCCGGCAGGTCGAGGCGGCGCTGGAAGGCCGGACGCTGGCCGGTCTGGTCAACAACGCCGGCATCGCCGTGGCCGGCCCGTTGATGCATCTGCCCATCGAGGACTGGCGCAAGCAGCTGGAGGTGAACCTGACCGGCGTGGTCGTCGCCACCCAGGCTTTCGCGCCCCTGCTCGGCGCCGAAGGGACCGGCCGCAAGGACCCCGGCCGGATCGTCAACATCTCCTCGGTCGGCGGCAAGACGGGCAACCCCTTCCTGGCGCCCTACAACACCTCCAAGTTCGGCCTCGAGGGGCTGTCCGAGGCGCTGCGCCGCGAGCTGCTGCCGTTCGGGGTCGACGTCATCGTGGTCGCGCCCGGCGCGGTGGCGACGCCGATCTGGGACAAGGCCGACGAGGTCGACTCAGCCCCCTACGCCAACACCGTCTACGCCGCTCCGCTCGACAGGCTGCGCGCCTATATGCTGGCCGTCGGCAAGGCCGGGCTGCCGCCGGAGAAGATCGGCGAGGCGATCCACACCGCCCTGACCGCGCCCTCGCCGAAGACCCGCTACACGGTCTCGCCGACGCCGTTCCAGGTGTTCATGTCGGAAAAGGTCCTGTCGCCGCGGGCGCTCGACCGGATCGTGGGGAAACGGCTGGGGCTGCTGCCGGGCGGCTGAGCAGCGCTGCGTGGTTCGAGACGCCGGGCTGAGGCCCGGCTCCTCACCATGACGTATCAGTAGCGCTCTGCCTTCGTCATCCTGAGGAGCGAGCTTCAAGCGAGCGTCTCGAAGGACGCACCACGCTTCAGCCCACCATGTCCCAGGCCAACGGCTCGCCCCGCTGGAGGTCGCGCGCGGCCGCCTTCCCCAGCACCCGATCCAGCTCCGCCGGCGGCAGGCCGTTGCCCGGCCGCACCGAGCGGACGTTGGCCCGCGTCAGCGCCTCGCCGGCCTTCACGTCGGCCGTCACATAGAGCGACCGGCGGAACAGCAGGCTGCCGCGCTCGCTGCCCAGCACGTCGTAGTGGGCCCGGCCGAGCGCAGCCCAGGCGTCCTTGGTGTCGCGCACCAGGGCCGAGAACTCCGCCGGCTCAAGGCTGAACGCCGCGTCCGGCCCGCCGTCGGCCCGAGCCAGGGTGAAATGCTTCTCGACGGCGCAGGCGCCCATGGCGACCGCCGCGACCGAGGCCGCCGTGCCCGGGGTGTGGTCGGACAGCCCGATCGGCGTCCCGAACCGCGCCGCCATGTCGCTCACCGTGCGCACGTTGGCGTCCTCGAAAGTGGCCGGATAGCTCGACACGCAGTGCAGCAGCAGCACTCCGGTCGCGCCGGCCGCGAGGGCCGCGTCGCGAGCGGCCTCGATCTCGGCCAGGTTGGCCATGCCGGTGGAGATGATCAGCGGCTTGCCCTGGCTCGCCGCGTAGCGGATCAGCGGCAGGTCCACGGCCTCGAACGAGGCGATCTTGTAGGCCGGCGCATCCAGGTCGGCGAGCAGATCGACCGCCGTCTCGTCGAAGGGGCTGGAGAAGATCGTCACCCCCCGCGCCTTCGCCCGCTCGAAGATCGCCGCATGCCATTCGAAGGGCGTATGCGCCTCCTGGTACAGCTCGTAGAGGCTGCGTCCGTCCCACAGGCCGCCGTGGATGCGGAACTCCGGCCGATCGACGTCCAGAGTGATGGTGTCGGCCGTGTAGGTCTGGATCTTGATGGCGTCGCAGCCGGTGTCCGCCGCCGCGTCGACCATCGCCAGCGCCCGGTCGAGACTGCCGTTGTGGTTCCCCGACAGCTCGCAGATCACATAGGGCGGATGATCCGCGCCGATGCGTCGGCCGGCGATGATGATTTCAGGAGCGCTGGTCATGGCAGGGTCCGGTTCGCCTGGGACGAAGCGACTCTAGCCTGCTTCGTCCCGCGCGCGCGGACTTTCACTGCGCCGCGATGTAGCCCTGGGCTTTCAGGAAGGCGTTGATCTTGGCGTCGCCGTCCTTGTCCGCATCTGGGTCGACGTCGAAGTCGCTCTCCTGATTGGCCAGGTTGCGGGTCAACAGGTGGCCGAGCCCCGGATAGACGTTCAGCTCGCAGACGCCGCCAGCCGCCTTGAGCCCGCCGCAGAGCGCCTCCGCGCCCTTGAGCGGCGTCAGCGTGTCCTTCCCGCCCTGCACGATCACCGTCGGCGGGCCGCCGCGTCCGGCCAGACTCGTCGGCGAGATCCTCGCCGGGTCGGCGCCCTTGAGCAGCCTGCGGAACCAGCCGTCGCCGGCCAGGTCCAGCGCCGGCGACCACAGGGCCATCAGGTCCGGCCCCTTCCGTCCGTCGGGGCAGGCGCCGAGCCCGGCGGAGGCGACCAGCTGGCCGCCCGCGCTGACCCCGTAGCCGGCCACGCGCTTGGGATCGACGCCCAGGCTAGCGGCGTTGGCGCGCACCCAGGCGAAGGCGTCACAGGCGTCGGCCAGGGCGTCGAGCGGCGTGGCGCTCTCGCCGGACAGCCGATAGCGGACGGGGATCGCCACCAGGCCTTGCCGCCTCAGGATCTGCGCGGCGGCGAAGGTCCATTCCGGCGCGCCCGCGGTCCAACCGCCGCCGTGCAGCAGCACCACCGCCGGACGGGGCGTCGTCCCGGCGGGCCGGAAGACGAAAGCCTCCAGCGCCTGGGAGTCGACGTGCTTATAGACCTGGATCTCGAAGGCGTTGTCGGCTTCGGCCGCCATGGTCGGCGACGCCGCCAGGCAGACCAGGGCCGCCGCCGCGGAAACAAACTTCGCGAGCATCAGTCCCCGCCCCCGCCGCCGCCGTCGCCGCCGGAGTCACCCCCGCCGGAATCCCCGCTGTCCGAACCGTCGGCGTCCTTGCTCCGCGCGCCCGCATCGACATGGGTCACGCCGCCGCTATCGCCGCCGTCCTTCTTTCCCGGACCCTTCTGCGTAGCGCCGATGGCGCCCATCATCGCGACGCCCAGACCCCCGCCGAGCGCGACGCCCAGCGCGATGCCCAGCGCCAGATTGTCCGTCGCCACGCCGAACGCCGTGCCGATCGCAATGCCTGCACCCATGCCGATCGGCAAACCCGCGGCAGATTTCATTCGAGCCCCCTCGCGCGGCGCCCATCGCGCCCAGGCGGAATCATCCCTAAATTAGCGGCCATGTCCACGTCCGCTCCCCGCACCACCCGCTGCCTCATCATCGGTTCCGGCCCCGCCGGCTGGACCGCCGCCATCTATGCCGCCCGCGCGCTGCTCAAGCCGGTCGTGATCCAGGGCATCCAGCCCGGCGGCCAGCTGACCATCACAACGGACGTCGAAAACTATCCAGGCTTCGCCGATGTCATCCAGGGGCCCTGGCTGATGGACCAGATGAAGGCCCAGGCCGAACATGTCGGCACCGAGATCGTCAGCGACATCGTCCTGTCGGCCGACCTGTCGAAGCGGCCGTTCCATATCAAGACCGACAGCGGCCAGGAGTGGCTGGCCGAGACGCTGATCATCGCCACCGGCGCCCAGGCCAAGTGGCTGGGGCTGGACAGCGAGCAGCAGTTCCAGGGCTTCGGCGTCAGCGCCTGCGCGACCTGCGACGGCTTCTTCTACCGCGGCAAGGAGGTCGTGGTGGTCGGCGGCGGCAACACCGCCGTCGAGGAGGCGCTGTTCCTGACCAACTTCGCCAGCAAGGTCACGGTGGTGCACCGCCGCGACGAGTTCCGCGCCGAGAAAATCCTGCAGGAACGCCTGTTCGCCCATCCCAAGATCGAGGTGGTCTGGGACAACGCCATCGACCAGGTGATCGGCGAGACCGACCCGCTGGGCGTCACCGGCGTGCGGCTGAAGAATGTGAAGACTGGTGAAACCCAGGAGCTCAAGGCGGACGGCGTGTTCATCGCCATCGGTCACGCCCCGGCCTCGCAGCTGTTCGCCGGCCAGCTGGAGATGGACTCCAGCGGCTATCTGAAGGTGACGGCTGGCACGGCCTCGACCGCGATCGAAGGCGTCTACGCCGCCGGCGACGTCACCGACGACGTCTATCGCCAGGCCGTGACCGCCGCCGGCATGGGCTGCATGGCCGCGCTGGAAGCCGCCCGCTTCCTGGCCGAGAAGGACCACGAAGCCGCCCAGCATCCGATCGCCCACGCCGAAGCCCAGAAGATCGGCGCGTGGTGACCCGGGGGCTCCTGACCGCGGCGGCCGTGGCGAGCGCCTGGCTCGGCGGCGCCGCCCTGGCGCAGGAGCCTCTTTCCGCCGCGCGGTGCGCCGTGGCCGAGATGACCGCCCCCACGAGCGCGGTCGAACGCCATGACGGCCAAGGCGGAGACCCCTTCGCGCGCATCGCCGCCTGGCGCGCCCTGGCGGGGCGCGAACAGGACGGCCTGCGCCTCTACACCGAGGCCCTGTCCAGCATGGGCTCGGCGCCGAAGACGGCGAAGCGCGCCAGCGAACAATGCGCCAAGGAAGACCCCTTCCGGCGCCTGCCGACGATGACCCCGCCGGTGGCCGGCAACGGCCTCGCCTGCCTGGCGCCCGTGGATGCGGCGAGCAAGCTGGCGCTGGCCGCCATGTCGACGCCCGCCGAGCAACGCACCCCCGCCGCCCTGTGCCAGGCGGTCACCGAGGTCGAGCACATGCTCGCCGCCGGCCAGAAGGCGATCGAAGACGGCATCGTCCCTTGTGCGGACCCCGCGGGCTCCTGGGCTTCGATGGGGTCCAACGCCTTCATGTACCGGCTGCTGCTCGTCGCCTCGGATCAGAAGATCGACTGCGCGGCGGTCGACCAGCCGGTCGTCCCCTGATGCTGGTCCGTCCCGCCACGACCACCGACCAGGCCGCGATCCATGCGGTGGTCGAAGCCGCCTTCGGCCAGCCCGACGAGGCCGACCTCGTCGACGCCCTGCGCGCCGACGGCGACGCCCTGTTGGAGCTGGTCGCCGAGGACGAGAGCGGCGCCGTGATCGGCCATCTGCTGTACAGCCCGCTGGCGACCGACACCGGGGCGGTCTTCGCCGCCCTGGCCCCGCTGGCCGTCGCGCCCGGCGAGCAGCGCACGGGCCTGGGCACGATGCTGATGGAGGTCGGCCACGCCCTGCTCGCCGCCCAGGGCGTCGACGCCGTCATCGTGCTGGGCCACCCCGACTACTACCCGCGCGCAGGTTTCTCAGCCGCCGCCGCCAAGACCGTGAAGGCCCCCTTCTCCGGCGAGCATTTCATGGCCCTGGCCCTGACGCCCGGCGCGCTCGACCGGCCGGTCGCGGTCACCTACGCCAAGGCGTTCGGGATTCCGTCGCCCTAGAGATACGGCGCGCAACCAGGTTCCGGGCCGGTTCGTTCGACCAGCGCCACGCACAGCCGTCGAGCGCCGGCGGCGTCGCCGGACCGGGCCAGCACGGCGGCCAGTCCCGCCGTCGCCGTCCGGTGCAGCGGCGCATAGGCCAGCACCCGCCGATACCAGAGCTCGGCCTGCTGACCGCGCCCCGCCCGGGCATGACGGTCGGCGATCACCACGCCCAGCTCGGCGCGCCAAGGCCGCACCCGCGTCGGCTCGCGATCGGCGACCCGGGTCATAGCGTCGTAGGCCCGCTCGAAATCGGCCAGGGCCTCGGCGTCGCGTCCCTGGATATCCGCCACGTCGCCGAGATTGATCAACGCGCCCCAGGCGTCCGGATCCAGCGCCACGGCGCGACGGTAGGCCTCTGTCGCCCCAGCGAAGTCGCCGCCCGCCGATCGCACGAAGCCCAGAGCGCGTTGCACGCCGGCGTCGTCCGGCTCCAGCCGCACGGCGCCCTCGGCCAATTCCAAAGCCCGCGTCAGGATCCGTCGCGCCTGAGGCGTGCGCGTGCGGCCGCTCGCCAGCGCCTGGCGCAGATCGGTGCGGCCGATCTCGGGGCGCTCTGGCCCCTCTGGCCAGCGGACGACGCGCTGAACCAGGGCGTTGGCAAGGCCCGCCTGAGCCGGCGCGTACCTTGGATCGGCGGCGATCACCCGCTCGTAGAGGGCGATGGCCGCCTCGTTGTCCGCCCGCGTGTATTGGAAGTAGAAGTCGTCGGCGAGGCCGGTCAGCCGCGCGCTTTCCGCCGTCCGCGCGGCCTGCCCGCGCCAGACCACCCCGACACCGACGACTGCAAACAGGACCGCCGCGACGACCGCCAGCACGATCCAGCGCGGCTTGGGCTTCGAAACGGCGACCGGAGCAGCTTCCGGCGCCAGCAACCGATATCCCCGCTTGGAGATGGTCTCGATGTAGCGTGGCGTCTTGGGGGCGTCGCCGAGCGCCCGGCGCAGCTTGGACACGCAGCGCGCAAGCGTATCCTCTCCGACCACCACGCCCGGCCACAGTCGCTCGAACAGGATCTCGCGCGGAATCACCTCGCCCGGCCGCTCGGCCAGCAGGAACAGCAGGTCCATGACCTTGGGCTCGACGGCGACCTCGCCTGTCGGGCCGCTGAGACGGCCGGACAGGCGGTCGGCGCGCCACTCTCCGATCCGGATGGAGGTCGACTGCGTCACGATGCTCGACCGACCCCCGTCAGGATTTCGTCAGGAAAACAGGACCAAAGCGTCGTTGCAGCTTAGGGCGCCCCTCGCCTAGCCCTCAAGGCGTCGATCCCTTCCGAAGGACCCTCCATGCTCGGGCGCCTCCTGGCCACGATCCTGATCCTGTCCGTCTCGTCGCCCGTCACGGCGGCCGAGACCGTCTATCCCGTCGCGGCCGTGAGGGCGGACTTCGCCGCGCTCTACGACGGACTGAAGGAAGCTCACTACGACCTGTACGCCCATCGCTCGAAGGCCGAGTACGACCGGCTCCACGCAGAGATGCTGCGAGGGTTGGACCGGCCGATGACCAAGGCCGAGGTCGAGGAGCGGTTTCAGCGTTTCGCCGCCTATGGCCGCATCGCCCACGCCGTGATCTTGAGCGAGCACGACGGCTGGGAGGCCTATCGCAAGGCGGGCGGCCGGGCGTTCCCGTTCCAGATCCGCCCCGTCGGCGACCGGGTCTATGTCGGCGAGATGCTGACGACCCAGACCGGCGTCACGCCGGGCGATGAACTGCTGTCGATCGACGGCCGGCAGATCGCGGAATGGATCGAGCGCGTGAGCCGTTCGGCGTCGGCCGATACGCCCTACATGACCGGCGCCCTGCTTGAAGCCAGCTTCCCGCGGCGGCTCTGGCTGGAGGTCGGCCCGCGAGAGGCTTTCGACATCAGCGTGCGCAAGCCCGATGGCGAGAGCGCCACACTGCGCATGCCGGCCACGACGCGGAACGAGGCCGCCGCGGCCGAAGCCGCCCGGCCGGCCGCCTTCGCCCTGAACCCGGAAACCCGCGAGGCGCGGATGCTGGCGGGCGGCGTCGCCTATCTGAAGCCGGGCCCCTTCTACAACGTCGCGCCCGGCGCGCCCGACATGTGGGACAGTTCGACCTACATCCCCTTCATCGACCGCGCGTTCGAGGATTTCATCGCCGCCGGCGCGACGGATCTGCTCGTCGATCTGCGCGACAATCCGGGCGGGGACAATTCGTTCAGCGACCCGATGATCGCCTGGTTCGCCCAGCGGCCGTTCCGCTTCTACTCGCGGTTCGAGATCAAGGTCAGCCCGCAGACCACGGCCTCCAACCAGGCGCGGCTGGACATCTCGGGCGCACAGGAGGACGGCGCGTCAGCCCGCATGGCGGCGCTGTACGCCGGCGCTCGGAACGGTTCGATCGTCACCCTGGACCTGCCGTTCGCCCAGCCGCGCCCGGGCAAGCGGTTCACCGGCCGGGTCTGGCTGCTGATCAACCGGCATTCCTACTCCAACACCGTGACCGTGGCGGCGCTGGTCCAGGACTACGGCCTCGGGACGGTGCTGGGCGAGGAGACCTCCGACATGGCCACGACCTACGGCGCGATGGAGACCTTCGCCCTGCCGCGCACCGGGGTGAAGGTCGGCTACCCCAAGGCGCTGATCATCCGGCCGAACGGCGACCGCCGCGCGCGCGGCGTTACGCCCGACATCGCCATCCCCTCGCCGATCGCTCCGGCCGCGGAGGACGAGGTTCTGAAGAGCGCACTGGCGATCGTGCGGAAACGCTAGGGTCCGGACTCGACTGGGACCTCGGGATTTCAGGGCCTTAGCCGCATGCCCTTCCGCCCGGTCGCCCCGGCGAAGGCCGGGGTCCAGTTCGCAGCGCCGTGTTTTGCCGCGAAATCACCCGTCACCGGGCCTGAAGCTGGATCCCGGCACTCGCCGGGATGACTGGAATTGAGAAAGGCCCCTAGGGCGACTTGCGGCCCAGCGGCAGGTCCCCGGCGTTCGGCGCGGGCGTCGGCGCAGCCGGCGCGGTGGTCATCGGCGCATTCGGGTCCTCCAGCGCCTTGAGCCGGGCGTTGATGTCGGCGATCTCCTGCGCGGTCGGCTGGCGGCGGACCGGGGTCAGAGCACCCGGCGTGCGCGGCGCCTGGCCCGGCAGGCTGACGGTCTCGACGGCGTAGGTGCGGGTGGTCCCGTCGACGGCCAGGGTCAGGGTCCGCACGCGGCCGGGCCCAGCCGCCGAGGCCGCCATCAGACCGTCGCCCTGGAACTGAGTGCGGGCGTCGAGCCCTTCCAGGATGGCCAGGGACAGGTTGTTCTCGCCACCGGCGTAGCGGCCCGTGAAGGCCTTCGGCATGCCCGACGGCCCCGTCCAGCGATAGAAGATGTGCCGACCGATCTTCTCGATCTTGTAGAGGGTCGGCGCCCAATAGGGGGCGACATAGTCGGCGTGGTAGTGGGTCGCCGTGCCCACCGACTTCAGCACGAAGCCGTTCAGCGCCTGTTGGGCCACGCCGCGGGCGCGGTCCCACAGCACGGCGTTCGGGACCCGCGCCAGCGAACCGTCGCAGGTGAAGCTGAACTGGCAGCCGGTCACACGCTGCGAGCCCTGGTAGACAACGCCGCAGACCGACTTCGGATACCCCGGATGGCGCAGGCGGTTCAGCACCGTCTGGGCGACGGCCTGCATGCCCTCGACGGGCTCGGTGGCGGACTCGTAGTAGATGGCCTGGGTCAGGCATTCGAGCGCCTGGGTCCGGTCGTCGGCCGAGGCCTTCAGCACGAACGGGCGCGCCGGCAGCGGCGGATCCAGCCCGACGGGCCGCAGGGCGTTGATGAATTCGGCGTCGGCGGTGGTGAAGTTGAAATCCTCGGCCAGCGTCGGCGCGTCGGCGAGATCGTAGCGCTCCCAGCCTTTCACCCGCCCCCAGCTGTCGACCCGGCGCGAACCGTCGTGGCGCTGGATCAGCGCCAGCATGGCCGGGTCCATGTCCGCCGTCATCCGCTGCAGCGCCGTCTCGGAGAAGCCGCGGCTGACCGCCGCGACGCCCTCGGTGCGGCCGGAGCCGGCGGGCTTGCGATAGTCGGTCATGCACGCGGAAAGGCCCGTCGCCAGAATGACGACGAGCCCCTTGGTCAGAGTCTTTTTCAGGCCGAGGCTCACTTGGCTCCGAGCGTCGAGCGCAGCATCCAGGCGTGCTTCTGGTGCGCGGTGCGGCGGCCGGTGGCCAGGTCGACTGTGACGTCGTCGCCAACCTTCTCGCCCAGAGCGATGACATCGCCCAGGGTGGCGATGACGGTCTCGTGGTCGGTCTTCAGCTCGCCGACCATGGCTTCCCAGCCATTCTCCGGATCACCGTCCTTGATGGCGGTCAGGTTGCCGAAGGCGCCGCCGCTCTGCGGTGCGAACTCTCCGAGCGCCCGGATCCGCTCGGCGATCTCGTCCAGCGCGGCCCACTGCTCGGTGTACTGGTCCATGAACAGGGCGTGGAGCGAGGAGAAGTTCGGCCCCCGCACGTTCCAGTGATAGCCGTGCGTCTTCAGGTACAGGGCGTAGGTGTCGGCCAACGCCTTGGACAGAGCCTGGGCGAGCGCCGCGCGGTCCTTGTCGCTGATGCCGATGTCGATCTTCTCAGCCATTCGGGATCCTTTCGTGCTCACTCCGATTTAGGGGCCCGGGCGCGCACGGCCAACCCCCGCCCTTCCGGCGAACCCCATAACGCTCAGGGCGGCAAAGGGTTTGCACACGGGGTAACGAAGGTCTATATCTGTCTTGCGGGTTATGCTCATATGTAGCATAAGTCGCCGCCGCCGGGACGGATTGTCCGTCACCGGCATTTTACAGGCCCCTGAAATGCTCAGTTTGAGCATAAGGAGGATCGGATGGCCGACGGGTTCGCGTCCCTGCCCTTCACCCCTGAGGTGGAAACCCTCACCGCTCCCTTGTGGGAGAAGGTGAAGTCCAAGGTCACGCCCCTGGAATGGCAGCTGCACGCCCCGCTGATCGCCGAGATCAATCGGATCAAGCGCGAGAAGAACGCGGTCATCCTGGCCCACAACTACATGGCGCCGGAGATCTTCCACGGCGTGGGCGACTACGTCGGCGACAGCCTGGGCCTGGCGCGCGAGGCCGCGCGTTCGGACGCGGACATCATCATCCAGGCCGGCGTGCACTTCATGGCCGAGACCAGCAAGGTGCTGTGCCCGGACAAGAAAGTCCTGATCCCCGACCTGAAGGCCGGCTGCAGCCTGGCCAGCTCGATCACCGGCGCCGACGTGCGCCTGATCAAGCAGCGCTACCCGGGCATCCCGGTCGTCACCTACGTGAACACCACCGCCGACGTGAAGGCCGAGACCGACGTCTGCTGCACCAGCGCCAACGCCGTGCAGGTGGTCGAGTGGGCCGCCAAGGAATGGGGCGTCGACAAGGTCATCCTGATCCCCGACGAGTTCCTGGCTCGCAACGTCGCCGCCCAGACGGACGTGAAGATCATCGCCTGGCAGGGCCGCTGCGAGGTGCACGAGCGCTTCAACGCCCAGGACATCGCCGACATGCGGCAGGCCTGGCCGGACGCCCAGATCCTGGCCCACCCGGAATGCCCCGAGGAGGTGCTCAGCGCCGCCGACTTCGCCGGCTCGACCGCCGCGATGAACGATTGGGTCGTGGACCATCAGCCCAAGCAGGTCGTGCTGATCACCGAATGCTCGATGGCCAGCAACATCCAGGCGCAGTCGCCCGGCACTCAGTTCATAGGTCCTTGCATGATGTGCCCGCACATGAAGCGCATCACGCTGGAGAACATCCTCGACGCCCTGGTGAATGAGCAGTTCGAGGTCACCGTCGAGCCGGAGCTGGCCGAGCGCGCGCGCCTGGCCGTCCAGCGGATGATCGACATGCCGCCGCCGGCTCAGCCGGCCCGCTACGACCTCGTGAAAGCGCAGCACCACGTCGCGGTGGAGCTGATCTGACGGAGAGGATGGACCGGTGACCAACCGCCATCACCACGACGGAGTCCTGATCGTCGGCGCCGGCCTGGCCGGGCTGTCGGCGGCGCTCTCGGTCGCCCCCCGCAAGGCGCTGGTGCTGTCGCCGACGCCGCTGAACCAGGGCTGCTCGTCGGCTTGGGCGCAGGGCGGCATGGCCGCGGCCCTGGCCGACGACGACGCGCCGGCGTTGCACGCCGCCGACACCATCGCGGCCGGCGCCGGTCTCTGCGACCCCGCCGCCGTCGAGATACTGACCGCCGAGGGCCCCGCCGCCGTCCGCAAGCTCGCCGCGCTCGGCGCGCCCTTCGACCGCACCGAGACGGGCGACTTCGCCCAGAGCCTCGAAGCCGCCCACAGCCGCGCCCGCGTGGCCCGGGTGAAGGGCGACCAGGCCGGCCGCGAGATCATGCGCGCGGTGGTCGCGGCCGCCTTCGCCGCGCCGCACATCGAAAGCCGCGCCGGCGTGCGTGTCCGCGCCCTGCTGCAGGACGCCGAGGGCCGGGTCCGCGGCGCGATCACCGAGCACCGCGGCGTGCTGTGGGAGATCACCGCCGACGCCGTGATCCTGGCCACCGGCGGGCTGGGCGGCCTCTACGCCGTCACCACCACGCCGCCGGAGGTGAAGGGCGAGGGTCTCGGCCTGGCCGCCATGGCCGGTGCCGTGATCGCCGATCCCGAATTCGTCCAGTTCCACCCCACGGCCATCGACGTCGGCCGCGATCCCGCCCCGCTGGCCACCGAGGCCCTGCGCGGCGAGGGGGCGGTGCTGGTCAACGGCCTGGACGAGAGCTTCATGGCCGCCTACCACCCGGCCGCCGAGCTGGCGCCGCGCGACGTGGTGGCCCGCGCCATCCATGCCGAGATCGCGGCCGGACGCGGCGCCTTCCTGGACGCGCGCCAGGCGGTGGGCGACCACTTCCCGACTGAGTTCCCGGGCGTGTTCGCCGCCTGCATGAGCGCGGCGATCGACCCGCGCAGCCAGCTGATCCCGGTCGCCCCGGCCTGCCACTACCACATGGGCGGCGTGGCCACGGACGCACAGGGCCGCACCAGCCTGGACGGCCTGTTCGCCGCCGGCGAATGCGCCTCCACCGGCGTCCATGGCGCCAATCGTCTGGCCAGCAACTCGCTGCTCGAGGCGGCGGTGTTCGGCGTCCGCGCCGGCGAGGCCGCGCGCGAGGCGACGCCGGCGCAGGCTCGCGTCCAGCCGGCCCGACCACTGCCCGACCTGAAGGGCGCCGCCCTGCTGACCCTGCGCCGCGCGATGAGCGCCGACGCCGGAGTGGTCCGCGACGCCCAGGGGCTGGAACGTCTGATCGACACGGTCGACGGCCTGAAGGCGGCGCACGGCGAGGGTCCGATCCTGACGACGGCGAGCCTCGTCGCCCGCGCCGCGCTGGAGCGCCGCGAAAGCCGGGGGGGCCACTATCGCGCCGACTTCACCGCCTCGCGGGAGCCGCCCGCCCGGACCTTCGTCACTCCGCCCGCTCTGAAGGCCTTGTGCGTCGCCGCCGAATGACCGGGACCTCAGACCGCGCGCGGGCGACGCGCCTTCAGGAAAGCCGCCAGCCGCAGCAGCAGCGCGGCCGCGATCAGCAGGGTTGCGGGAACGCCCACCCACGGCTTCTCGGGAATCCGGCCCACATAGCTGTTGGCGAAGATCAGCAGCACGATCCAGCCGCCGACCGTATGCAGCAGCTTCCAGCGGGCGCGTCCCATCCAGCGCACGGCCGCGTCGTTGGAGGTGAGCGCCATCGCCCCGATCAGGAGATAGCCCGTCCCGCCGCCGATGACGGTGATCCAGCCGAACGCATGGCCGAAGACCAGCCCCGTCAGGAGAATGAAGCCCAGGTGCACGAAGTGGTTGGCCGCGAAGGCCAGGCCCACGGCGCGGCGGCGGCGCAGCAGCGTCGTGCGCCAGCCCCCGGGCCACAGCGCCGCCAGGGACGAGGCGCTCCAGGCCGCGATGAACCAGGGGAAGGCCCAGCGCGCCGTCAGCCGCGCGCCCGCGCCGGCGCCCTCGACCGTCCAGCCGCCCTGCAGCGCCATTCCGGTCGCGCCGATGGCCAGCGCCGCCAGGGCCGAAAGCCCCACGATCGTTCCGGTGCGCATGGCGCAGCCCCTTGTCATACCGATGGTATAATCGGATCATACCGATAGTATGATGTCAATCGACGCTCGCCGCTCCAACCGTGACCGCCTCGTCCACGAAGCCCGTCGGCTGTTCACCGACAAGGGCTACGCCGACGTGTCCGTGGACGAGGTCGCGGCCGCCGCGGGCCTGACCAAGGGCGCGGTCTACTACCAGTTCAAGGACAAGACGGACCTGTTCCGCGCCGCCTGCGCCGCGTTGCTGGCCGAGATCGGCGCGGCGCTGGACCGCGGCGTCATGGGCGAGGTCGAGCATTCGGTCGACGAGATCGTCGCCGGCGGCGACCAGTGGCTGGACATCTGCGAGGCGCCGGAAGTCCGCCGCCTGCTGCTCGTCGACGGGCCGTCGGTGCTGGGCGTCGAGGGCTGGAACGCCCTGTTGGAGCCGCTCGGCGTCGGGCTGATCGCTCACGCCCTGGACCATCTGGTCGAGGCCGGCCTGCTCGACGCCGACGCCGTGCCCGCCCTGTCCCACGTCCTGCTCGGTGCCTTCGTCCAAGGCGCCCTGCGCATCGCCGCCTCGCCCGACCCACAAGCCACGGGTCGCGAAGTTCGCCACGCCATCCGCCTACTGACCGAAGGCCTGACCCAGAGGAGGGTCTCGTGACCCCGCCGCTTCCTGACCTGATCATCGACCCGATCGTCCGCGCCGCCCTAGCCGAGGACCTTGGCCGCGCCGGCGACGTCACCGCCCTGGCCTGTATCGACGCCGACGCGCGCCTGACGACGACCTTCGGCGCCCGCAAGGAAGGCCGCGTCGCGGGCCTGGCCTGCGCGCGCCTGGCGATCGCCGCCCTGGACCCGACCGCGACCTTCGAGGTCGTCACGCCCGACGGCGCCGACGTCGCGGCCGGCGGCGTGCTGGCCCGGGTCGACGCCAACGCCCGCGCCCTGCTGTCGGCCGAGCGCACCGGGCTGAACCTGCTGGGCCGGCTGTCCGGCGTCGCCACCCTGACCCGCACCTACGTCCGCGCCGTCGAAGGCACGAAGGCCCGGATCACCGACACCCGCAAGACCACGCCCGGCCTGCGCGCGCTGGAAAAGTACGCGGTCCGTTGCGGCGGGGCGGTGAACCATCGCTTCAGCCTCGACGACGCCATCCTGATCAAGGACAACCACGTCGCCGCCTGCGGCGGAGTCGCCAAGGCCATCACCCGCGCCAGGGCCTTCGCCGGCCATCTGATGAAGGTCGAGTGCGAGGTCGACGGCCTGAACCAGCTGGCCGAGGCGCTCGACGCCGGACCGGACGTGATCCTGCTCGACAACTTCAGCCTCAAGGACCTGAACATCGCCGTCGGGATGGCCGGCGGCCGGGTGGTGCTGGAGGCCTCGGGCGGGGTGAACCTCGACACCGTCCGCGCCATCGCCGAGACCGGCGTGGACGTGATCAGCGTCGGCGCCCTGACCCATTCCGCGCCGGTCCTGGACATCGGTCTGGACGCGGCCTGAAGCCATGACCACGCGGCGGGACCGAATGGCGGGAGGACTCGTCGGCCTGCTGGTCGGCGACGCCCTGGGCGTGCCCTACGAATTCCACCCCGCACATGCGATCCCCAGCCTCGATGCGATCGAGTTCGAGCCGCCCCACGACTTCCGCCGCTCGCACGGCGCGACGCCGCCCGGGACCTGGTCGGACGACGGCGCCCAGGCGCTGTGCCTGCTGGCGACTCTGCTGCATCGCGACGGCTTCGACGCCGGTAACTTCGCCAACCGGCTGACCAACTGGCTGGACCACGGCTACCTGGCCGTCGACGGGCGAGTCTTCGACGTCGGCAACCAGACAGCGGAGGCGATCGGCCGACTGCGACGCGGCGTGGAGCCGCTGAAGGCCGGCGGCGAGGCGGAGTTCAGCCAGGGCAACGGCTCGCTGATGCGCGTGCTGCCCCTGGCCCTCTGGCATCGCGGCCCCGACGAGGCGCTGGTCCGCAACGCCCATGACCAGTCGCGCGTCACCCACGGCCATCCGGTCGTGTTGGCCTGCTGCGCCCTCTACTGCCTGTGGGCCCGCCGCCTGCTGGAAGTCCATCCGCAGCCTTGGGAGGACGCCCTCTCCGCGCTCCGGGCGATCTACGCCGACCAGCCGCGCCTGTTGGAGGCCCTCGAAGACGGCGTCCGCCCCGACGCGGCGCATACGCCCGGCGGGTCCGGCTTCGTCGTCGACAGCCTGTTCAGCGCTCGCGAGGCCCTGAGGGCGGGGTCCTACGAGGTCGTGGTGAAGACGGCGGTGTCCTACGGCGAGGACACCGACACCACCGCCTGCATCGCCGGCGGTCTGGCCGGGATCCGCGACGGCGTCGAGGCCATCCCCTTGCGCTGGCGGGACGGCCTGCGCGGCCAAGACGACCTGGCGCCGCTGCTCGAGGGCCTGCTGGCGGCCGTCGCCGCCGAGGAGATCGGCTGATGCCCAGGCGTATCGAAGGCGAAGTGGTGCGCCTCCAGTGCCGTAGCTGCGCCTCCATCTTCCACGCGTTCACCTTCTCCGGCGACACCGACATGGTCACCGGCGACCTCGCCTTCGCCACCAGGGTCGACAGCGCCGAACTGGCGCTTGCGGAAGCGCCGTCGGCCGATAGGCTCGACGAGGACGACGGGGCGCGAGAGGCTCTGGAGGCGCGGATCGCCGACGCCCTGGGACGACCCGGCTTCCGGGCGCCGCGCCTGCTACGTTTCGAGGAGCCGCCCCCGCCGCCCGATCCCGCGCAATGGCAGCACTATCGGGCGGCCAAGGTCGTATATCAGTGCATCGCCTGCCCGACCGGCGAGGCCGTCGAGATCACGCGGCTGAGCGTTCGCGCCTTCGTCCGGTCCAGCGGACGGATCAACCTGCTGGGCGACCTCGTCCTGGACCAGGCGGGCGGCTAGACGGACGCGGGCGTGGGCTCGACGGGCGCGGCCGCCGGGGCGGGCCGCTTCAGTCTCGGCGCCAGCCACTTCTGGATCGGCTCGTCGACGAAGCGGTGGAACAACGCCGCCGCGACGAAGGCCGCCGGCAGGCTCATCGCCCAAAGGCTCCAGTCGATCCAGGCCGGCAGGGCGACGCGGCCGCGCAAGGCCTGCAGGGCGCCGAACCAGAGCAGGCCGGTCACCGCGTGGGTGATGAACAGGGCGAAGGACAGCTTGGCCCCCTGCTCGATCAGCGCCGACGGCCTGGCGACCGGCAGGCGGCCGAACGACAGGACGATGGCCGCGATCGCGGCGATGCTGGGCAGGTCGAACCGCCCGGCGATCTGCAGCAGCACGACGGCGGCCAGCGACAGGCCGGCCATGATCTTCGCCGCGCCGACCGACGGGCGACCGGTCTCCACCAGCCGGGCGATGCATATCCCCAGCAGGAACAGCGGCGCCGCGCGGATGACGCCGAAGTGGAAGTCGAGATCATAGATGTGGCGGCCCAGAACGATCGCGCAGATCAGGTCGCCCAGCATCACCGCCGTCAGGCCGAGGCTCAGCAGCGCGGCCGGACTGTTCAGCCGCGAGATCCATCGCCAGGCCAGAGGGAAGGCCGCATAGCAGACGATCAGCGCCGACAGCGACCAGCTCTGGTGATTCCACCCCTCTCCGCCGGGGACGCCCCAGGCCTGAACCAGCAATGCCTGCATCGCCAGGCCCATCGCGGTGAAGTGTTCGGGGTTGTTCGGCGCCACGCCCGCGAGGCCCGCCACGGCGACGATCCCCGCCAGCGTCGCCAAGACCACGAGTTGTCCCGGCCAGATCCTGGCGATCCGCTTCCTTACGAACGCCAGCAGACCGATCCGCCCGGACATCACCTGGGCGCCATAGGCCCGGCCCAGAACGAAGCCCGACAGGATCAGGAAGAAGTCGGTGGCGAGGTAGCCGCGCTCGAAGACCGGGTGCAGAGTCTCCAGCGCCACCGGCGCATCGCCGCCGAAGTGGTAGAGGACGATCAGCAGCGAGGCGACGAAGCGCAGGGCGTCCAGCGCGCCGCCGCGACCCGCCGATGCAGGCGACGATGCAGAATGGGACAGTTCTCGCGCCAAGGCCGAGTCTCCGAGGGAATCTTCACCTCCGTTGCAATCGGCGCGCCGCGCCCCATCTGTCACCGATACGGTTACGATAAGGGTTCACGATGAGCGAACGCATGCCCGTCCTGTTCCTCGGCCACGGCTCGCCGATGAACGCGATCGAGGACAACGCCTGGCGCCGCGCCTGGGCGGAAGCCGGTCGGCGGCTGCCGCGCCCCAGGGCGGTGCTGTGCGTGTCGGCCCACTGGGAGACGATGGGCGCCGCGGCGGTCTCGGCCTCTCCCCGACCGGCGACGATTCACGACTTCGGCGGCTTTCCGCAGGCGTTGTTCGACGTCCGGTACCCGGCGCCCGGCGATCCGGACCTGGCGCGCCGCGTCGGCGAGCTGCTGTCGCCCGATCCGGTGGCGCAGCACCCGAGCCGCGGCCTCGATCACGGCGCCTGGAGCGTCCTGGCGCCGATGTACCCGGACGCCGACGTCCCGATCGTTCAGCTCAGCCTCGACCGCGCCAAGCCGAACGCCTGGCACTATGAGGCCGGCCGGAAGCTGGCGCCGCTGCGCGACGAGGGCGTGCTGATCGTCGGCAGCGGCGACATCGTGCACAATCTGCGCGCCGTCGACTGGCGCTCGGGCGCGATCCCCGACTGGGCGCCGCGCTTCAACGACCGCGCCAAGGCGATGATCGAGGCCTACGATCATCAGCCGCTCGTCGACTGGGAGGCCCTGGGGGCCGACGCGGCCCTGTCGATCAACAGCGCCGAGCATTACCTGCCGCTGCTCTACACCCTGGGCGCGGCTGAAGCGGGCGAACCGGTCGACTTCTTCAACGACGACATCGTCGCTGCGATATCGATGACCTCGGTCGTGATCGGATAGCATCGCTCAACAGGGACATGCTCGCGAAGCGTGCGTGTCCCCTTGATCGGTCGGGGACACGTACCGGCTGCGCCGGAACATGTCCCCGTAATCGTGCGCCAGTCGTGGTGAGCAGCGGCCGCAGGCCGCGTGCCGAGCCACGCAGGGCTAGACCGTTTCCTTCAGCTTCGCCGCCGCCTGCTGCGCAGCCGCCAGGCGAACCGGCATGTCCGCGCCGTACAGAGCCTCGATCCGCGCCCGGACCGGCGCCGGCGCCAATTCCGGCCGGCCGCTGTCGAACGGCGGCGCCGGGGCGTACTCGAGCGCCAGCTGCAGCCCCTGGGCGTAGGCGTCGCCGGCGATCTCGGCCGCCACGGTCAGGGCGAAGTCGATGCCCGCCGTCACGCCGCCGCCGGTGATGACATTGCCGTCCCGCGCCACCCGCGAGGCGTCGGGGATCGCTCCGAACAGCGCCAGCTGGTCGCGCCAGGCCCAGTGACAGGCCGCCCGCCTGCCGCGCAGCAGGCCCGCGGCCGCCAGCACCAGCGAGCCGGTGCAGACCGAGGTCACCCACGTCGCCGTCCCGGCCAGCCGGCGGACCTGTTCCAGGAACACCTCGTCCAGCATCGCCTCCGTCGTACCGAAGCCGCCCGGCACGCAGATCAGGTCGCAACGCTCGATGTCGAAGAAGGGCGTCAGCCGGGCGAAGGTCAGGCCGTCGGCCTCCATCTCGCCGCCCTCGACGCTGGCCACTGTCACCTTCGCTCCCGGCAGGCGCTGCAGGAACTGGTGCGGGCCGGTGAAGTCCAGGTGGGTGACCCCCGGATAGAGGGCGAAGACGATGTGCAGGCTCTTGTCGGTCATGGGGACGCCTCCGGTTGACGACGGCAACCTGCCAGCGCTAGCGTTCGGCAGAAATGAAAGACATCCCTCGTTTACAGCCATGCGCACGATCGGCGTCCTGATCTTCCCCGACTTCCAGCTGCTCGACGCGGCCGGACCGATCTCGGCGTTCGAGATCGCCGCCCGCTATGTCCCCGGCGCCTACGTCCTTCGAGTTCTGGCCAAGGAGGCCGGCGTGGTCCGCAGCTCTTCCGGCGTCGGCATGACGGCCGAGGCTCTGGAGGCGGCGCCACGGCTGGACACGCTCATGATCTCCGGCGGCGAAGGCACGCGGCGGCCGGCCATCTGCGGCGAGACGCTGGACTATGTCCGCGACGCCGCGGCGACCGCCCGCAGGACCGCCAGCATCTGCTCGGGCGCCTATGTCCTGGCCGAGGCGGGACTGCTGGAAGGCCGACGCTGCACCACCCACTGGGCGCGCACCGCCGACTTCGCCAAACGCTACCCAGGCGCCCGGCTGGAACCTGACCGGATCTGGACCCGGGACGGTCCGATCTGGACCAGCGCCGGCATCACCGCGGGGATCGACCTGGCCCTGGCCCTGATCGCCGACGATCTGGGCGACGAGATCGCCCGCAAGACCGCTCAGCAACTGGTCGTCTATCATCGCCGCCCCAGCGGTCAGTCGCAGTTCTCGGCCCTGCTGGAGATGGAGGCCGGCGGCCGGTTCGACCCGCTGCTGGTCTGGATGCGCGAGAACCTGCGCAACGCGCTGACCGTCGAGGAACTGGCCGACCGGGCGGCGATGAGCGAGCGCAACTTCGCCCGCGCCTTCGCCGCCGAGACCGGCTTCACCCCCGCCAAGGCCGTCGAGCGGCTGCGCGTCGAGGCCGCCCGGGCCCTGCTCGATTCCCAGCCCCTTCAGGTCGAGGACGTGGCGCTGGAGACAGGCTTCGGCGACGCCGAGCGCATGCGCCGCGCCTTCATCCGCGCCTTCGGCCAACCGCCCCAGGCGCTCCGGCGGGCGCGAGCGGCCTAGGGAGCCGCCGCCTTGGTTTGCTAAGCATGCGAACCGCTTTCCTGGAGGCCCGTATGTCCCTTCCGCCGATCTACGATCATCACCGGGTCGTTCCGGCCAAGACGTTCGACGACCTGAAGGTCGGCGACCGCTATCCGTTGCCGTCGCGCACCCTGGGCGACGGCAACTTCGCGGCCTTCCAGGCGGTCAGCCTGGACAACCACCCGATCCACTACGACGTCGAGTACTGCCGCGCGCTGGGCCATCCCGGGCCGCTGGCCCATGGGCTGCAGGTGCTGTGCTTCACCGCCGCCGGCGCGGGCCTGTTCCCGCACGAGATCGGCGACGCCCTGCTCGGCATGATCGAGGTCAAGGCCAAGGTGCTGAAGAGCGCCTATCCCGGCGACACCCTCTATCCGGCCCTGGAGATCACCGAGCTGAAGCGGCAGCGCACCACCGGCGTGGTCGCCATGCGGGCCTGGGTCGTGAACCAGAAGGGCGAGACCATCCTGGACGGCGAGCACGTGTATCTGCTCAAGCTTTAGGGCCGACCGGGGACATGCTCCGGAACGGTGCGTGTCCCATTCGGACGGTCCAGGTTTCCGGACGCGTCAACAAGGCTCTAGGCTGACGTAACGCGACCCCGCTTAAGGCTGTTCTCAGGGAGAAAAGCCATGAAGCTCGATTCAAGCATTTCGGCCGTCGTGACCGGCGGCGCTTCCGGCCTCGGGGCCGCCACGGCGCGGCGGCTGGCCGCCGACAGCGTCCGGGTCGCCGTCTTCGACCTCAACGAAGAGCTGGGCGAAGCGCTCGCCAAGGAGCTCGGCGGCGTCTTCTGCAAGGTCAACGTCGCTTCGACGGAAGAGGTCGACGCCGGCTTCGCCAAGGCCCGGGCCGCGATCGGCCAGGAGCGGATCCTGGTCAACTGCGCGGGCGTCGGCGGCGGCGCCAAGACCGTCTCGCGCGACAAGCAGACCGGCGAGATCAAGGAATACCCCCTCGACAACTTCGAGCGGATCATCGGCATCAACCTGATCGGCACCTTCCGCTGCATCACCAAGAGCGCGGCCGGCATGCTGACGCTGCCGGTGATGGACGACGGCGAGCGCGGCGCGATCGTGAACACCGCCTCGGTCGCGGCCGAGGACGGCCAGATCGGTCAGGTCGCCTACACCGCCTCGAAGGCCGGGGTGGTCGGCATGACCCTGGTGATCGCCCGTGACCTCAGCAACGAGAGCATCCGGGTGAACACCATCCTGCCCGGCATCTTCGACACCCCGTTGCTCGGCCGCGCGCCGGAGCATGTGAAGGCCGGCCTCGCCGCCCAGGTGCCGCACCCCCGCCGCCTCGGCGTGCCGGAGGAGTACGCCCACCTGGCCCACACCATGATCACCAACGGCTACTTCAACGGCGAGGACGTCCGACTGGACGGCGCCATCCGCATGACCCCCCGCTAGACATCAGAACAAGAACACGAGACCCGGAAGGAACACGACATGAGCGAAGCCTGGATCATCGACGCCGCCCGGACCCCCCGCGGCATCGGCAAGTACGGCAAGGGCGCCCTTCACGCGATCCACCCGCAGCAGCTGGGCGCCACGGTCCTGAAGGCCATCGCCGAGCGCAACGACATCAACACGGCGGAAGTCGACGATGTGATCTGGGGCACCAGCAGCCAGCGCGGTCCGGCCGCGGGAGACCTGGGCCGCATGTCGGCGCTGGACGCCGGCTACGACATCCGCTCCAGCGGCGTGACCCTGGACCGCTTCTGCGGGTCGGGCATCACCACCGTGAACTTCGCCGCCGCGACCATCATGTCGGGCATGTCGGACCTGGTCGTGGCCGGCGGCTGCGAGATGATGTCGATGCCGAACCGCCGCTCCCCCGAGGACGGCCCGGTGACCATGGACCAGGGCAACCTGCGCCTGCGCGCCAAGCACCCGCAGTCGCACCAGGGCGTCTGCGCCGACGCCATCGCCACGATGGAGGGCATCAGCCGTGAGGCGCTCGACGCCCTCGCCCTGGTCAGCCAGCAGCGCGCCGCGGTGGCCATCGCCGAGAACCGCTTCGAGAAGAGCTTGGTGCCGGTCTATTTCGAGGACGGCTCTCTGGCCCTCGACCACGAGGAGTTCCCGCGTCCGCAGACGACCGCCGAGGGTCTGGCCTCGCTGAAGCCGTCGTTCGAAGCCATGGCCGACGTGCCGTTGGACAATCAGGGCACGACCTTCCGCAAACTGATCAACGCGGTCTACCCCGACCTCGCCATCCAGTTCTTCCACCACGCCGGCAACAGCTCGGGCGTCGTGGACGGCTCGGCGGCCCTGCTGCTGGCCTCGCCCAAATATGCGGAAGCCAACGGCCTGAAGCCCCGCGCCCGCGTGGTGGCCATGGCCAACCAGGGCGACAGCCCGACCCTGATGCTGAACGCCCCGGTCCCGGCCGCCCGCAAGGTGCTGGCCAAGGCCGGCCTGACGGTCGACGACATCGATCTGTGGGAGATCAACGAGGCCTTCTCGGTCGTGGCCGAGAAGTTCATCCGCGACCTCGGTCTCGATCGTGAGAAGGTCAACGTCAACGGCGGCGCCATGGCCCTGGGCCACCCGATCGGCGCCACCGGCTCGATCCTGATCGGCACCATGGTCGACGAGCTGGAGCGGACCGGCAAGAAGCGCGGCCTGATCACCATGTGCGCCGCCGGCGGCATGGCTCCGGCCATCATCATCGAGCGCATGTAGCCCTCGACGATCGCCGAAACGACGAGGCCGCCGGCGGAGACGCCGGCGGCCTTTTCGTGCATCGATGATGTCCGCTTGACATTACATGATGTAATCTACACCTTACATTCAACTTCGAATGTGGGGCGTATGGTCAGGATCTTCCTCGTGCTGGCGGCGAGCCTCGGCTTCGGCGCCCTGTTGGCCTCGGCGCCGGCCTTCCCGCCGTTGACGCCCGGCTGGGTCGGCGCGGCGCTGCTGCTCGCGCTCGCCGTGGCCGTGCGCCTGTACTGGGAGCGGAAGGCCCGAGCGGCCGGCGACGACCCGGCGACCGAGGAACGGGCCGCCTGGCAGGTGATGGTCGGCGCCTCGGTCACCTGCGGTCACCTCGCCACGTCGCTGGCGTCGGGCGCCGATCTGCATATCGGGGGCGGCCCGGCGTCCGGCGACAACTGGCTGCTCGGTCTCGCCGCCTTCGCCGGCTGGTTCATCATCCGCCCGCGCCAGCGCAGCCGGGACGAACGCGATCGTGAGATGGCCGCCCTGGGCCACCGGGTCGCCTTCTGGGCCGCCATGGCGGTCCTGACCGCCGCCGCCCTGCTGCTCGGCTTCGGCCAGGTGCTGATCGGCCGCGACATGCTGACCTTCGTCATGGGCAACTGGATGATCGTCATCCTGCAGCTCCTGATCGTCGCCAACTTCACCGGCCGCCTGGTCGGCTACTGGCTGGCCAACCGCCCGGCGGACGGCGATGCCTGAGCTGGCGATCGGCAACCACATCCGCCGCCTGCGCTTCGAGCGGGGCGAGATGACCCAGCAGGCGCTCGCCGAGGCCGTCGGCGTGACGCGCCAGACGGTGATCTCGCTGGAGGGCGGCCGCTACGCCCCGTCGCTGGAGCTGGCCATGAAGCTGGCCCTGGTCTTCGGCTGCCGGGTGGAAGACGTCTTCTTCTGGAAGACCCCGCCGCCCGGCTGAGTCCCCGCTTCCTCATCCCGACGCCCCAAGAACCACAACAGCTGCGCCGTCGCGCAGGAGGACCCCGCATGTCTGCTCGTCATCAGTTCGCGTTCCTCGCCGCCGCCCTGGCCCTCGCCGCCCCCGCCGGGGCCCAGACCTTCGATATCCGCCCCGCCGGCGACGTCCTGCAGGGCCGGCCCGTCTCTGTCGCCCTGACGAGTCTCAAACCCGGCCAGACGGTCGAGATCGCCGCCGAACGCCGCTTCGGCCGCCCCGCCGCGGTCTATCGCTCAGCCGCCACCTTCACCGCCGACAGCCGCGGCCGCATCGACCTGGCCAAGTCCGCCCCGACCGGCGGCGACTATCGGGGCGCCGACCCCGCCGGCCTGTTCTGGTCGATGAAGCCGACCCAGGCGCCCGTTCCCGCCGACTGGAAGACGGGCGAAGTGCGGCTGACCGCCTCGACGGCAGGCGCGCCGGTCGCGACCGGCATGACCCGCCTGCTCGGCTTCCAGCCCGGCGTGACGGACGAGGCCGTCCCCGGCTTCCCGGCGGCCAGACTCTATCGCCTCCCCGGCGACAAGCCGCGCCCGGTGGTCGTCATCCTGCATGGCGCCGAGGGCAACACCGAAGCTTCGGAGCGTTATGGCCGCAAACTGGCCTCGCTCGGCTACGCGGTGGTCGGCCTGCCCTACTACTCGCCGGACTGGGGCCAGTACGGCCCGCCCAAGGCGATCAAGGACCTGCCCGGCAGCTTCATCGACATCCGCGTGGACCAGATCGCCGACCTCCGTGCGCAGCTGGCCAGGACGCCCGGCGTCGACGTCTCGCGCATCGCCCTGTTCGGCGGTTCGAAGGGCGCGGAGTTCGCCCTGATCGCGGCCAGCAAGTACCCCTGGCTGACATCCGTCGTCGCCTTCGCCCCGTCGGACCTGGTCTGGGAGGGCTGGGGTCTGGAGATGGTCGAAGCCGAGGGCGCGCGTTCGTCCTTCTCCTTCGAAGGCAAGGCCCTGCCCTTCATGCCCTATGTCGGCTTCGTCGAGGGACTGCAGCTGGGCGACAGGGCCGACCTGCGCAAGATCCACGAGGACGGCCGCGCCAAGTTCCCCGAGCGCGAGGCCGCCGCCCGCATCCGCGTCGAGGACTACGAGGGCCCCCTGATGCTGATCGCCGGAGGCCGCGACACGCTCTGGGAGTCGGGCCGCATGGCCCGGAACGTCGAGATCGCCCGCAAGGCCAAGGGCCTGAGAACGACCGCGCTGATCTACCCGGACGCCGGCCATGACGTCGGTGGCGACGGCTGGGCCCCGACCATCGGCCAGGTCGCTCACGGCGGCGGGAGCGCCGCCGCCAACGCCCAGGCGCAGCTGGACGCCTGGCCGAAGATGCTGGCGTTCCTGGAGGCGACTCTGAAGCCCTGAGGCGCGCGCCTACCGTCCCCGCAGCGCGGCGATCTCGATCTTCTGCTCCTTGAGCAGCTCCAGCAGTTCGTTGTTGCAGCGGACCAGATCGAGGACCTCCTGCTGGCGCAGCGCGTCGAGCTTGTCGTGCAGCCGCATGATCTCCAGCTCGGCGCGCAGATTGACGGTGTAGTCGTGCTCGGCCGCCTGGCGATCCTTCGCCGCCTGGCGGTTCTGGCTCATCATGATCACCGGCGCCTGGATCGCGGCCAGCATCGACAGCATCAGGTTCAGGAAGATGAAGGGATAGGGATCGAAGGCCTTCGTCGCCAGCAGCAGGTTCAGGGCCATCCAGCCCAGCAGCACGCCCAGGAAGCTGAAGATGAAGCCCCAGCTGCCGCCCACCGCCGCGACCTGGTCGGCCAGCCGCTCCCAGAAGCTGCCGTCCTTGCCCTTCAGCCCCGGCGCCATGCTGGTCGGCCGCTCATCGACCATCAGGTCGATGACGCTCTGCTTGATCGGCGGCAGGTCGGCGTAGGCGACGTCGAGGAGCTGGCGGGAAAGCTGGTCGCGGCGGCTGTCGGACATGGCGGTCTCCAGGAGGCTGCGTCGTCCATGATGACGCTGCGTCGCGCTTGACCGGCAAGCGGAATGCGCCGTCTGATCGGTGCAAGGCTCTGTGGGAGGGGACGACATGGCGACCGCGAACGGCCGTAGGAGCATCTTCGTGACCGGAGCCGCCAGCGGCATCGGCCTGGCCGCGGCGAAGCGCTTCGCGCGGGAGGGCTGGTTCGTCGGCCTGTCGGACATCGACGCCGGCGGACTGGCGGCGGCCCTGGCGGAGATCGGACCGGACAACGGCGCGACCTTCCGGCTGGACGTTCGCGATCGCCAGGCCTGGACGACGGCCCTGACGGCCTTCGGCGAAACGACGAACGGCCGGCTCGACGCGTTGCTGAACAACGCCGGCGTGGCCCACTTCGGCTTCTTCGAGGACCAGACCGACGACGAGGTCGACCGCCAGATCGACATCAATGTGACCGGCGTGATCAACGGCGCGCGGACCGCACTGCCGATGCTGAAGGCGACGCCGGGGTCGACGCTGATCAACGTGGCGTCCTGCGCCGGGCTGTTCGGCGCGCCGAAGATGGCCGTCTATTCGGCGACCAAATTCGCGGTGAAAGGCCTGTCCGAAGCGCTGGACATCGAATGGAGCCGCCACGGCGTGGCGGTGCGCTGCATCATGCCGTGGTTCGTCGACACGCCGATCCTGCGGGCCGGGTCACAGGGCGGCAACGAGAACATCGCCGACAGCATCCGCGCCGGCGGCTCGGAGGTCTATACGGTCGAGGAGGCCGCCGCCGTCATCTGGCGGGCGGCTCAGCCCGGCAAGGATCTGCACTACATCGTGGGCAAGGCGGGCAAGCGAATGCGCTTCGCCGCCCGTTTCATGCCCGGCGCCGTCAGGAAGCAGCTCCGGTCGATGCTTCAGTCTTCGTAGCCGCGTCCTCGGCCTTGGCCGGCTTGGCCGGCTTCGGCGCCGAGGCCGGCTCCGGAGCCTTGCCCGCCTGGCCGCCCACACCGCCTTCGACCAGTTCGATCACCGGCGCCTTCATCGCCGTGGCCGCGATGAACACCGCGTCCTTGGCCGGCTGCAGGCTGGCGTAGGGCACCGGGCCCTCGGGCTTGCTCGCCGAGGCGTAGATCGGACGATCGCCGATGCCCGGGCCGGAACGATCCGGCGTGCGGTCGAAGCTGTCCGGCGCGCCAGGGCGGCCGCCGAAGCGGTAGAAGATGTGCAGACCGACCTGACCGACGCGCACCAGGCGCGGACCCCAGCCGGGCGAGACGTTGACCGTGTGGAAGTGGGTCGCGGTCCCGACCGTGTTCATCACCGCGCCGGACAGAGCCTTGGCGGCCACGCGCTCGGCGCGCTGCCAGGCGCCGGGTTCGCGGCGCTTCCGCATCGAACCGTCGCAGGCGAAGCTGAACTGGCAGGCGCCGGCGCCGTACGCGCCCTGGAACACCACGCCGCAGATCGATTTCGGGAAGGCCGGGTGCCGCGCCCGGTTCAGGACCACCTGGGCGACGGCCGCCTGGCCGGCCGGGGTCTCGCCGCGAGCTTCGTAGTAGACGGCCTGGGTCAGGCACTCGAGGTCGCGCGACTCTTCCAGGGCGCCGCCCAGACGAAACGGCCGCGCCGCGGGATTGAAGGCGCCGCCGAGACTGGCGCGCAACAACATCGGGGGGTTCTGCGTTTCAGAGTTGGCGCCGGCGCCATGCGCCTCGAGGCGCGCGGCGAACAGAGCGGCCTGGCGGTCGCGTTGCGCCGAACCGGCGCTGACATAGGGATCGTGTCGACGGGCGATGGACAGAGCAGAGTCGTCCATCCGGTCGACCACCCGCTGTAGGTCCTCGTCGGCGTAGCCGCCCGAGGCGACGTCGGCGAGCTTCGTGACGCGCTGGTGCTGCGCGGCCGCCTGGGCCATGCCGCCCGCAAGATACGCGCCGCCGAGCAGCCCGCCGAAGACCGCGCCCAAGGTGGACCCGGTCAAGACGACTCCGGCCAGCGCGCGTGCGGACGCACGCGTCTGGGAAAGGGAGAACAAAGATTTCGTGTCCTATGCGGCGAGGGCTTCCCGCCCCCCGTCATCGACGCCTTCGGACCCTTGGAACATATCTCAATCAGGGCCGCGAAAGCGGGAACTTGGCCGTATCACGAGCTGGCCGAATTCCGCCTTATACGGGTGTTTATGGCGCCAATGTGGACGATTCGCAAGCCAATGCTGCACTGCAGCACAATCTCCGCGATCATCGAACGGCGATCTTCCTAACAAATCCTTATTGATCAAGACGTTGCATTGCGCGCCGTCGGATCGCGCCATCCGGGCGGGAACAGGAGCCCGCGTCGGCCGTTTGCACCGGCCAGGGACGTCATCGAAGGACACCGCCATGCCCGCCCGCACACTGCTCTCGCTCGCCGCGCTCGGCCTGTCGGCCGCCGGCCTCGCCGCCTGCGGCCACAACATGGAACAGCGCGCGGCCACCGGCGCGATCGCCGGCGCCGTGGTCGCCGGCCCGCCCGGCGCCGTGGTCGGCGCGGCCACCGGCGCGGTCGTGGACACGGCCGCCAAACCGAAAAAACGCAGGAAATAGACGGTCGACGCGCGTCAACTCGGGCCGCCCCGTTGCGCCCCGAAGCATCCGGATGCAGCATGCGCCCGGATGCTCTTGGGGGAGTCAATCATGCGACGCAGCGTACATATCATCCTGGCGGCCACGCTCCTGGCTTCCGCCGGCTCGGCTACGGCCTCCGCCAGTACAGGACGGGACCTCGTCTACCGAGGGAGTTCCCTGCTGACGGAGAGCATGCGCGAAAAGCCCTACTGGGTGCTCCAGGCGCACTGCTCCGGCTTCTTCGGCGCCACCAGCAACTATCTGACGGCGAAAGGCGACACTCAGCGCGCGGACGCGGCCAAGGCGCAGGGCGTATCGTTCTTCCAGGCCGCGGTCGACCGCCTGGTGAAGGATCGCCAGGTGACACGCGAGGTGGCGATCGCCAGCGTCGCCGAGGTCGTCGACAAGGGCCGGACCGAAGGCGGCGCCGTGCTCGACCGTAACGGAATCACCGACGCCTCTCCGTGGAACCACCTGCGCAGCGCCTGCATGGACATGCAGGATACCTACGTCGGCCTGCGCCGCCGCTGACGGCCGCTTGACGGCGCCCCCCACGGCGCCTGAACTGCGCCCGAGCCCTTCTGGCTCGGGGTTGTGACTATGCGTCTCCAAAAGGTCCTCGCCACGACGGCGGGACTCGTCGTCCTGATCAGCGCCACTGCGGCCCAGGCCCAGTCGCTGGCGAGGCGAATGGATCTTCTGCGCCTCCAGGACGAGGTTTCGGCCGTGGCCGTCCAGGCGTTCAGCGATTTCGAGAGCGCCTGTCCCGCCACGTTGCCTCGCATGCAGACCCTGCTCGCGGATCCGCGCTTCGACCGGATCGAGGTCGAGGTGCGGCGCCAATTCCTGTTCGCCCTGATGATCTGCGCCGAGGTGAAGGAGCCGCCGGTGGCGCTCGACGCCGCCGCCCGGCTTGAAGCCATCGCGTCGGAACCCTCGGATCTGGCCGCCGTCTACTCGATGCGCATCTCCGAAGCCCTTCAGCGCGACGACAAGGCCGAAGCCGCACGCCGCTTTCTGGAGCTCGCCGAACAATCGCCCGCCGTTGCGGCGACCTGGGAGCCGGAGCTGGTGTCCGGCTTCGCGAATGGCGTCCCTGGCGATCCGGATCTGTCGCTCAAGGTCCTGAAGACTCTGGTCGAGCTGCCCTGGGACAAGCCGGCCAGCAAGAGCGCGGCGCGCAATGGATGGGCGCTCGCCTATGGCCGGCTGCTCGCCGACCGCGGACAGACCGCGGAGGCTGCCCGGGCCGTGGACAAGGCGGACGAGCTCTACGTGCTGCTGATGATCGCCGGCGACCGCCGCTTCGCGACCCTTTGGCCGTCGTGGGAAGCCAAAAAACGGTTCGACTGGACGGCCCTGGCCGAGGCGCAGCTGGCTCGGGCGCGAACCGAGATGACCGACCTCCCCGACCAGTTGCGGCCCGCCGTCGATGCGCTCGAAATGCTGCGCGCCCTGGGGCGCTCCGAGGAGGCCGTCCTGATCGGCCAGGCCTATACGGCGCGCCTGGACGACGGCGAGCGCTTCGACGACGCCGGCGCTCAGGAGGAACTGCTGCGGGTCGCCGTCGGCGGCGCCTTGCTGGATCTAGGCAAGGTCGCCGAGGCCGAGGCGTCCTACCGCGCAGCGGCGGCGAGTTCTCCGACCCGAGCGTTCGACGCCGGGCTGGCGCTGGCCGGGCTGCTCACCGACGAGCGGAAAGGGCGCGAGGCGACAACGGTGCTGAATGCGCTCGACCGAGACTACCTGACGCCGGCCGGCCGCGCCTGGCTGGACGGCCGCCGGGCCTGCGCCATGGCGTCCAACGACACGAAGGGCGCCGAGACGATCGTCGCCGATCTGCGCAAGACCCGCGACGACGTTCCGGGGCCGCTCAGCCTCGCCCTGCTGTGCCTCGGCCATGTGGAGGAGGCGGGCGACCTGCTCGCCTGGCGGCTGAGGTCCGAACAACACCGCGCCGGCGGGCTGGATCCGTATTGGATCACCCGGCCCCCGACCTATGTCGCGCCGGGCCGCGCCGCGTTCGAGCGGAGCCGTCAGGCGATGCTGGACCGGCCCGAGGCCCGCAAGGCTTTGGCGGAGACGGGGCGCCCGGTCGAGACGCCGCTCTCCGGCGACTACTGGGGCGGTTTCTAGGCCTTGGCCGGATAGAGCGAACCGTCCCGCCGCCGGTAGCCTTCGCCGCCGGGACGGATGATCAGGTCCAGGTCCGGATAGTCGACGGTCTCGGTCGCCGGATCGGTTGGATTGCCGACCTGCAGCAGCACCGCATCGCGATCCGAGCGGTTCTGCAGGTGATGACCGTCGGCCACTCCGGCCTTCCACGCGGCGCAGTCGCCCGCCCGCAGGATCGTCTCACCCCCGTCCTCGACCAGCACCACCTCTCCGGAAACGACCCAGACGAATTCATCCTCGTCGTCGTGCCAATGACGCTGGGACGACCACTGTCCGGGCGGCACGGTCATCAGGTTCACCCCGACCTTGTCCAGCCCCATGCCTCGCGACAGCAGGCGCGCCGACCGCAGCTTGCAGCGCTCATCCATCGGCGGCGGGTATCCCGTCCCCTCGTAGAGCGGCATCTGGTCGATATCGATCTTGGGCATGGCGAACTCCTCTACGCCAAGGCGTAGCATTGTTCCCCATTTGTTCAAGACGCCCTAGAGCAGTCCCGCCGCGCGCGCTTCGTGCGCCAGCAGCCAGCGCTTGCGCGGCAGGCCGCCGCCATATCCGGTCAAGGAGCCGTCCGCGCCGATCACCCGATGACAGGGCACGACGACGCCGATCGGATTGGCGCCGTTGGCCAGGCCGACGGCGCGCACCGCCGCGGGGCGGCCGATCCTCGCCGCCAGGGCGCCGTAGGTCGTGGTCTCGCCGGCCGGGATGACGGTCAGGGCGTTCCAGACGGTGCGCTGGAAGTCGGTGCCGACGACGCGCCAGGGCACACGCGCCAGCGCCTCCATCTCGCCCTCGAAATAGGCCGTCAGCGCCGCGCGAACCTCGGCCGGCGCCGCCCCGGGCTCCACCGGAACGCCAGGGTAGTAGCGCTTCAGAAGGCGCTCAACGCGCGGGCTGTCGGCGTCGAAATCGAGCATCCGCACCGCGCCCCCGGGATCGACGATCACCTGGATCGGGGCGATCGGGGTGTCCATCACATCGCGGATCAGGCGTTCAGGCCGCGCGGCGGGCATCGGCGGCCTCCTTTACGACGCTGGGCTTGGGCGCCTGCGGATCGCTCGCCCACAGGTGCAGGGCGGCATAGGCGCGCCAGGGCCGCCAGGCCTCGGCCCGCGCCAGCAGCTGCGCCGGAGTCGGCCGTACGCCGGCCTCGTCCTGCAGCGCCCGCATCAGGCCGATGTCGGCGGCCGGGAAGGCGTCCGGCTCGCGCAGCTGACGCATGGCGATGTACTGCGCCGTCCATTCGCCGATGCCCGGCAGGGCGCGCAGGGCGGCCACCGCCTCCTCGAGCGTCGCCCGGGCGCCCAGGAGGTCGGGGTCGGCGACGACCGCCGCCGCCATCGACGAGATCGCCCGCGCCCTCGCGCCGGGCATCAGGCCGTGGCCGGCGATGTCCGCCTCGGCGAGCCGTTCAGGCTCCGGGAAGGCCAGGGTCAGGCCCGGCTCGGCCCAGTCTTCCGGCAGGGGGGCGCCATATTCGGCGGTCAGCTTCCCCGCCAGCTTCACAGCGGCGGACACGGTGATCTGCTGGCCCAGGATCGCGCGGACCCCGACCTCGAACCCGTCCCAGGCGCCCGGCGCGCGCAGGCCCGGCCGCTCGGCGATCATCGCGGCCAGGGTCGGATCGCGGCCCAGGTGCGTCTCGATCGTCGCGGGGTCGGCGGTCAGGTCGAACACTCGCCGCACCCGCGCCAGAATCTGCGGCAGGGCGGTCATCTTCGGGAAACGGACCTCGACGGTCAGCTGGTCGCCGCCGGCGCGGCTGACCGCGACCGTCCCCATGCTTCCGTCGAAACTGATGGTGCGGGCATAGCGGCCGGGCGTGACCACCTCGACCAGCGGAATCGCCCGTGCGGCCAGGAAGCCGATCAGACTGTCCCAGTCGTAGGGCGGCCGATAGCGGAGCTTCAGAGTCACCGCGCCCGGTCGCCCGTCGCGCGGCGTCTCGCGACGGCGCAGCGCCGACGGCGGCCGGCCGTACAGCCGCTGGAAGGTCTCGTTGAAGCGTCGCACGCTGCCGAAGCCGGCGGCCAGGGCCACTTCGGCCATCGGCAGGTCGGTCTCGTGGATCAGCTGCTTGGCCAGCAGCACGCGGCGGGTCTGGGCGACGCCCACAGGCGAGGCGCCCAGATGCTGGCGGAACAGGCGGCGCAGCTGCCGCTCGCCGACCCCCAGCCGGCCGGCCAAGGCGTCGACGTCGCCCCCGTCTTCCTTGGAGGAGTCCAGGGCGCCCAGCTCGATCAACGCCAGCGCGCGCGACACGGTGTTCGAGCTGCCCCGCCAAGCCCCCATGTCCGGCGCCGTCTCGGGCCGACAGCGCAGGCAGGCGCGGAAGCCCGCCTCCTCACAGGCCGCCGCCGAGGGGTAGAAGATCATGTTCTCGCGCTTGGGCGTCCGCGCCGGACAGACCGGGCGACAGTAGATCCCCGTCGTCCTCACGCAGCCGAAGATGCGGCCGTCCCAGCGAGGGTCGCGCGTCTCGACCGCGCGGTAGCAGGCGTCCTGGTCCAGATCGATCGGCGGCGTCGGGGTGTCCATGTCGCGATCATCGGCCTCTCGGCGGCCGGAGTCTCGCGGTTTTCGGACATCAATGGCCAGGGCGCGGCGGCCGGGGGCGGGGCTTGTCCGGCAGCGGCGGCAGGCCGGCGACGCCCCGGATCCAGCGGTCGAGCTGGGCGCCGGTCAGCCCCCCGATCACGCGGTCGACCTCGCGGCCGTCGCGGAAGGCCATCATCGTCGGGATCGAGCCGACATTGTAGCGCTGCGGCGTCCCCGACACGGTGTCGACGTCGATCGTAGCGAAGCGCACGCGGACGCCGTAGTCGGCGGCGGCCTGCCTGAATACAGGGCCGAACGAGCGGCAGGGTCCGCACCAGGTCGCCCAGAAATCCACGATCAGCGTCCCGTCGTTGCGCGCCAACTCGGCCGCGAACCCGGCGTCGTCCAGCGCCGCGGGCGGGCCGGCGACGAGCGGCAGCTTGCACTCGCCGCACTTGGGGCCGTCGGCCAGCCGCGCCTCCGGAAACTGGTTCCACGTCCCGCAGTAGAGACAGCGCTTCTGCATCAGGTCGGCCATGCTGGAAGTTTCGCCACAGGGGGCGTCGCCGCGCAAGCGGGGGTTGTTGCACGACCCGCCCACGATGGCATGGTGTCGGCCCATGACCGAGCAAACCCTCACCCTGCGCTTCACGCTCGTCACTCCGCCCGCCGGGGTGATGTTCTCGCTGCAGGAAGGCGACGAGACGCCGGTGGCGCAGGCCCTCTCGACCGGCGCCGACCTGACGTTCGATGTTCCCTTGCGCCTCGGGAGCAATCCGGACGGCTCGCCGCGCTGGCTCGGCCCCTACGTCCGCCGCGAAGGCCCCAAGCGGTTCGTCTACTATCGCGTCGGCACGCTGGCGGGACAGCACGACACGCCCTGGACCCGACGGGGGAAGATCTTTCTCACCGACATTCCGGCTGACCTGGTCCGGCAGGCCGCGGAGACCGGCCGACCGCTCGCGGCGGCCTTCCCGGGAACGGACCGGAAGGGCGAACCCAGCTGCGCGACGGTGCGTCCGATCGACGGCTGGCGTCTCGGCTGAGGCCGGGCCTTGCGAACCCTCCCCTCGCGCCACATCTGGGGCGCTCGATCCGGGGGAGCAGGCGACCAGTGAGCATTTTGAACGCCCCCGCGGCCCCGGGTGAACGCATCGCCTCGATCGACGCCCTGCGCGGCTTCGCGCTGGTCGGCATCCTGCTGGTCAACATCGTCGCTTTCGGCGCCATGCTGGACTGGCCGCAGCCGTTCGGACGGCCTGATCTGGCCAATCCCGACTGGCGTATCTGGCTCGTCCAGAACCTGTTCATCGAAGGCGCCATGCGCGGCCTGTTCTCGATGCTGTTCGGCGCCGGCATGCTGCTGTTCCTGCGCGAGGCCCAGGGGGCGGAGGCGCGCGCGGGTCGCACGGGCCTGTTCGTGAAGCGCTCGCTCTGGCTGGTCGGGTTCGGCGCGGTCAACGGCACGCTGCTGCTGTGGCCGGGCGACATCCTGCTGGTCTATGGTCTGGCCGCCTTCGTCATCCTGCCGTTCGCCAAGCTGCGGGAGCGGACCCTGCTGGTCGTCGCGGCGATCACCCTGGCCGTCCTCTCGGTCTGGGCGATCGATGTGTTCGGCGTCGGCAAGCCCGAGATCCTGACCCGCGAGACGCCCGGCTATCTGGCGGAGAAGGCGGTGCGGACCGCCGGCTACCTGACCAACCTCGTCTATATCAGCCGCCTGACCTGGGACTGGACCTTCGACATCAGCACGGTCTGGTGGGTGCTCGAGGCGGCCGCCTTCATGCTGATCGGCATGGCGCTGCTGCGGCTGGGGATCCTGAACGGCAAGGCGTCGACCCGCTTCTACGGATGGATGGCGGCGGTCGGCTTCGGCGTCGCCCTGCCCCTGAACGCGGTCGAGGTCTGGGCGATGTGGAAGAACCTGGGCGCGGCGACCGCCGGAACGGAGCTGACCAGCCAGATCGGCCGCACGGCGCATACGCTGGGCTACATAGGCTTGTTCCACCTGGCCTGGCGCGCCCTGCCGATCCGGCTGTTCGCGCCGCTGGCCGCCCACGGCCGCATGGCCCTGACCGGCTACCTGGGTCAGAGCCTTGTCTGCGCCCTGCTGTTCGGCGGTTTCGGCCTGGGCCTGTGGGGCAAGCTGAACTGGCCGCAGCTCTGGCTGCTGGTCCTGGCGATCGCCGCGGCCCAGGCCGCCTTCGCGATGCTGTGGCTGCGTGTCTTCCGCTTCGGCCCTGTCGAATGGCTCTGGCGCAGCCTGACCTACGGCCGCCGCCAGCCCATGCTGCGCGCCGCCGCGGCTTGACCGGTCGGGTCGACCCGCTAGCCTGGGGCCGTCAAGAAAGGCGGCGCCGGTGTGGTTAGCCCGGCCGCCTCCGGAGCGTTCCGGAGGTTCTGTCTGGCGCTCCCGCGCCAAGTCCCGTGACACGCCGCCCGCGCATCCCGCGCCGGGCGTCGTCGGGACATGAAAGGCAGGCCGCATGGCGTTCCAACAGCAACTCTCCGTCGTCACCCTGGGGGTGGCGGACCTCATCCGCAGCAAGCGCTTCTACGTCGACGGCTTCGGCTGGAGGCCGGTGTTCGAGAACGAGGAGATCGTCTTCTACCAGATGAACGGCTTCGTCCTGGGAACCTGGCTGCACGACAAGCTGGCCGAGGACATGCGCCGCCCGCTCGGCGTCGGTCGCGCGCCCTTCTCGCTCGGCCACAACGTCCGCACACGGGAAGAGGTGCGGCCGATCCTCGACCGGCTGGCCGCCCACGGCGGGACGCTCCTGAAGCCGCCGGTCGAGCCGCCGTTCGGCGGGCTGCAGGGCTATGTCGCCGATCCGGACGACCACGCCTGGGACATCGTCTGGAACCCTGGCTTCAGGCTGGGCGACGACGGCTCGGTGACCTTCGGAGTCTGATCCTCGGGGCTTGCCATCGCCTTCCCTCCGCGAGAGGTTCGCCGCCTTGTCACGCGTCTGTCGTCGGGGGTTTTCATGAGGTTCAGGGTCCTGTTGGGCGCGCTGTCGGTCGCGGCCATCGCCGGCGGCTGGGCCGGGGTCGCCGCGGCGGCGCCGGCGTCGGCGCCGTCGCTGAGCGAGCCCGCCCTGTCGCCGAACGGCGCGGAGCTGGCTTTCGTCTCCGGCGGCGACATCTGGACCGTCCCCGCCAAGGGCGGCCAGGCGCGCCTGCTGGTCACCCATGCCGCCACCGAGTCCCGGCCGCTCTACTCCCCCGACGGCCGGCAGCTCGCCTTCGTCTCGACGCGGGCCGGGTCGGCCAACATCTATGTCCTGACCCTGGCCACGGGCGCGGTGACCCGCCTCACCTACGCCGACGCCAGCGAGGCGCTGGACGGCTGGTCGCGCGACGGCAAGTGGATCTACTTCACCTCCGGCGCCAACGACGTGGCGGGCCAGGGCGACATCTTCCGCGTCGCCGCGACCGGCGGCACGCCGCTGGAGGTCAGTCGCGAGCGCTTCCTGAACGAGTTCCAGGGCGCCCCCTCGCCCGACGGCAAATCGGTCGCCCTGGTCGCGCGCGGCATCAGCAATCGCCAGTGGTGGCGGAACGGCAGCTCGCACATCGACCAGAGCGAGCTGTGGCTGAAGGCCGTCTCCGAAGGCGGCGCCTACCAGCGGCTGCTGCCGTCCGGCGCCCGGCGGGCCTGGCCGATGTGGACCCCCGACGGCCGCACGCTCTACTACATGAGCGACGAAGGCGGATCGGAGAACCTCTGGCGCCTGCCGCTGGGCGGCGCGCCGGAGAAGGTCACCCGCTTCACCGACGGCCGCCTGATGTGGCCAACCATCGCCTATGACGGCCGGACCATCGTCTTCGAGCGCGACTTCGCCATCTGGTCGCTGGACCCGGCCACGGGCCAGGCCACCCGCCTGCCGATCACGCTGCAGGGCGCGCCGGCGGCGGCCGGCGAGACCCGGCTGAACCTGACCAGCTTCAACGGCATGACCCTGTCGCCCGACGGCAAGAAGGTCGCCGTGACGGCGCACGGCGAGATCTTCGCCACCACCACCAAGGACGGCGGCGCGGCGCAGCGCGTGACCCGCACGCCGGGGATCGAGCGCGACCCGGTCTGGTCGCCGGACAGCAAGCGCCTGGCCTATGTCTCGGAACGCGGCCTGGCGGCGGACGTCTTCGAGTACGACTTCGGCCGCGACGCGGAGCGCGCCCTGACCAGCGGCGGCGGCCGCAACACCGCCCCGGCCTACGCCCCCGACGGCAAGGCGATCGCCTACATCCGCGACGGTCGGCAGCTGCGCGTGATCACCCTGGGCGAGGATCGCCGTGTTCTGCGCGACGTCCTGCTGTTCGACGGCGCCCTGGGCGGTTTCGAGGACAATGCGCCGTCGTGGTCGCCGGACAGCCGGTGGCTGGCGTTCGCCGTCACCGACCGCAGGGCCTTCGACAACGTCTACGTCGTCCCGGCCGCGGGGGGCGAGGCGCGCCCGATCAGCTTCCTCGCGAACGGCCAGACCGGCGGCAAGATCGTCTGGTCGCCGGACGGGAAATTCATCCTCACCGACACCGGCCAACGCAGCGAAGACGCCAAGATGCTGCGCATCGACCTGCTGCCGAACACGCCGAAGTACCGCGAGGACGCTTTCCGCGACCTGTTCAAGCCGGACGGCCCGGCCAAGCCCGCCTCCCAGCCGGAGCCCCCGACCGAGGACAAGCCCGAAGCCCCCGCCGACGAGGCCGAGACGGACAAGGGCGACAAAGGCGACAAGCCGGCCAGGTCCAAGAAGGTCGAACCGGTGCGGATCGTGTTCGAGGGGATCCGCGAACGGGCCTCGTTCCTGCCGCTGGGCCTGAACGTCGGCCTGCCGACCATCAGTCCCGACGGCAAGACCCTGGTGTTCACCGCCAACGCCGCCGGGGCGACGAACCTCTACAGCTACAGCCTGGACGAACTGGCCAAGGAACCGCCGGCCCCGGTCCAGCTGACCTCGACCCGCAAGCGCAAGGGCGACGCCGCCTTCACGCCGGACTCCAAGACCGTCTTCTATCTGGAAAGCGGGTCGATCAATTCCATCACGCTCGCGCTGCCGCGGCCCAAACCGCTGACGGTCAACGCCGAGATGGAGGTCGACTTCGACGCCGAGAAACAGGTCGTCTTCGACCAAGCCTGGGGCATTCTCGACCGCGGCTTCTACGATCCTAAGTTCCACGGCCGGAACTGGAAGGCCCTGCGTGAAACCTGGCAACCGTATGTCGCCGGCGCGCGGACCGGCGACGAGCTGCGCCGCAACCTCAATCTGATGATCGGCGAGCTGAACGCCTCGCACACCGGCATGCGCGGCCCCGACGACGCCGGCCAGCCGCCGGCGCGCAACGGCGACCTCGGCCTGCGCTTCGACCGCGAGGCGTACGAAGCGGGCAAGGGGCTGGTGATCCGCGAGGTGGTCGTCCTGGGGCCGGCCGCGGTCGAGGGCAGCATCAAGCCGGGCGAGACCCTGGTCGCGGTCAACGGCGAGCGTCTGGGCGCCGGCGTGAACCTGGACCGGCTGCTGCGCGGCCAGGCCGGCAAGCGCGTCAGCCTGACCATCGGCGCCGCCGGCGATCCGTCGAAGACCCGCGAAGCCGTCGTCCGCCCGGTCTCCGGCTCGGTGGCCACGGGCCTGCTCTACCGCCAGTGGGTCAACGACCGCCGCGCCTATGTCGATCGCGTCAGCGGCGGCAAGCTGGGCTACGTCCACATCGCCGACATGGGCGATTCGTCGCTGGCGCAGCTCTACATCGACCTCGACGCGGAGAACCAGGGCAAGCGGGGCGTGGTCATCGACCTGCGCAACAACAACGGCGGCTACGTCAACGGCCATGCGCTCGACGTGTTCACGCGCCGCAACTACCTGATGATGACCGCGCGCGACCGGTTCCCCGTGCCCAGCCGCCAGAACCTGGGCCAGCGGGCCCTGGGCCTGCCGACCGTCCTGGTGATCAACGAGTCCTCGCTGTCGGACGCCGAGGACTTCACCGAAGGCTACCGCTCGCTGGGCCTGGGCAAGGTGGTCGGCAAGCCGACAGCCGGCTGGATCATCTACACCGGCGGCCGGGAGCTGATCGACGGTTCGACGGTGCGCCTGCCCTTCATCCGGGTGGAAGACCTGCGCGGCCAGAACATGGAGCTGAACCCGCGGCCGGTGGACATCGACGTCGACCGTCCGCTCGGCGACGCCAAGGACGCTCAGCTCGACGCGGCGGTGAAGGCGCTGCTCGGCGGCTGAGGCTCGATCGATCAGGAGAGGCCGCCGCGGGCCTCTCCTGTCGCGCCGTTCATTCTTGCTAATGCGAACTGATCGCATCTAAAAGGCGAGCGTTGGGGCTCCCGCCCCGTGGGAGCCTGGACATGACCAACCGAACCCGCCTGATCGCCGCCGCCTGCGCGGTGCTGCTGGCCGCCCCCGCGAGCGCCTGGGCGCACATGCCCTATCTCCTGCCCGGCCAGTTCGAGCTCACCGGCCGCGATCATGTGACGGTGCAGGCCGGATTCACCGAGGACGCCTTCATTCCCGACGTGGTGATGAAGTCGGACGCTTGGTCGGTCCGCGGCGCCGACGGCGTGACCCCGATCACCAAGGTGACCTACCTGCGCGACCTGGCCGTGTTCGAAGTCGAGACGCCCAAGGCCGGCGCCTACCGCATCTCCTCGGGCGTCCGGATGGGCCGCAAGGCCAAGATGTACAAGGCCGCCGACGGCCAGTGGCTGATGGTCGGCGAAGGCGGCCCCACCCCGGCAGGCGTCGAACAGGTCGACGTCCAGAGCGTGACCGTGGCCGAGGTCTATGTCAGCAAGGGCGAGCCCACGGACGCCGTGCTGTCGCCCTCGGGCAAGGGGCTTGAGCTGCGCCCGATCACCCACCCCAACCGCATCTTCGCCGGCGAGGCCGCCAAGTTCGAGCTGCTCTACGACGGCAAGCCGCTGGCCGGCGCCCGCGTGGAGGTCTACCGCTCGGCCGGCGTCTACGACGGCCGCAAGGCCCTGGAGCCCGTGACGACCGACCCGGCCGGTCGCTTCAGCCTGACCGCGCCCGACGCAGGGACCTACATGACCCTGGTCCGGCACCGCGGCCCGGCCCCGGCAGGCTCGGAAACGCCCTACCGCAGCTACAGCCACAGCCTGACCTTCGAGGCGACTCAGTAGGCCGCCAAGCCTCCGGAACCTCGTGCGCGGGGCGCGGCCGTCCGGGCCGTTCCCCGCCGGACGCATTGCTGTCGGCCGGCTCTTGTGCACAGGAGTATGGCTTGGCCCAAGTCCGGTCGAGCTGGAGAGTTCCGCATCCCATGAGCGAGGCCGAGACGACGAACGCTGCTCCGGCGGACCGCATCCTGGAGGCGGCGCGCGATCGGCTCGCGACCGGCGGCTTTCGCGACCTCACCTTCCGGCCGCTGGCCGAGGCGAGCGGCGCGACGGTCGCGGCGCTGACCTATCACTTCGGCTCCAAGCGCGCCCTCATCGAGCGACTCGTGGCGGCGGAGCGGGAGGCCGACGCGGCGCGTCACGCCGCCTTCGCCGCGCGGTTCGCGGATCTGCCGCGTCTCGAGCCGGCCGCGATCGCCGCCCTCCTGGAGGCCTATCTCGACGAGGCCGCGGGCTCGGCCAGGACAACCAGCCTGATCTGGTGCGAACTGCTCCTGGCCGCCGTCAACGACGTCGAGGTCAGGGACCTGGCGGCGCCCTGGATCGCCGCTCGCCGCGCGTTCTGGCGCGCGCTGTTCGAGGGGCGAGCAGAAACACCGAAAGCCTGGGCCGAGGCCGCGATGGGCTATGTCACGGACGAGACCGCGCACAGCCTCGTCCAGTCCGACGATCCCGACTACCGGCTGCTCCGTCGGATGACCCTCGAACGGCTGGCGAGCCGGGGCGTCAACCTGGGCCTGTCCGACCCGACCTTCTTCGAAACAATGGTGCGCCGGCTGGACCCGGCGGTGGCCCTGCCGACCCCGAGCGCGCAGGAGCCCTATGCCGGCCGCGCGCTGGCCATCGCGCTGGCGGCGGGCGAGTTGATCGTGGCGCGCGGCGCGGACGGCGTGACGCACCGCGCTGTCGGCGAGCAGGCTGACACACCCGCCTCCTCGGTGGCCTATCACTTCCGCACGCGGCTGGACCTGCTGCGCGCAGGCCTGACGGTGATCTACCGCGTCGCCCAGGGGCGTCTGGCGCCAAGACCCGATCCCGCCGAGATGGAGGCCTTCGTGGTCCGAGGCACGGTCTCCATCGCCCTCGCCGCCGCGCGCGAGCCGGACCTGCGGCCGTTCGCCGTCGACCTCCGCCGCCTGCGTGGCGAGAACCTGCGATGGCGGGCGTCCGAACGGCTGAACATCGAGGTCGATCTCTGCGCCGCCCAGACCGCCTCCGTGGCGCGGATGGGCGCCATCCTGCTGGCCGGCGCCGCCGGCGAACCCCCGCCGGGGCGGCGACATCGTGGACTGGACCCTCGGCCTGGGGAGCTGAACAATCGTTCTGTAGGGCGGCATTTTCGCAGAAAAACCGTCGCGAAAATTTCGCACAACTGTTTTCCCGAGACTCTCGCGGGCCCACTAGAAGGCGCCGGTCCGAGCCACAGGGGATGACAGATGCTCAAGACCGCGCAAGCGCGCCGCCAAACCTTGCGGGCGCTTCTCGCCATCGGCGTCAGCGCCGTCGCGACTGAACAAGCGTTCGCTCAAGCCACGGCGGCCGATCCGGCCGCCGTCGAGGAGGTGATCGTCACCGCCCAGAAGCGCGAACAGAAGCTGAAGGACGTGCCGATCTCGATCGCCGCCTTCGGCGCAGCGGCTTTGGAGCAGCAGAACTTCACCGACTTCGAACGCCTGTCGACCCGGACCCCCGGCTTCTTCGTTCAGCAGCAGACCGACTCGTCGGCCAGTTTCGTGATGCGCGGCATCGAGGCCGGCAACGCCGGCGCGGTGTCGGAGCCGAGCATCTCCTTCTTCCTGAACGACGTCGACACCAGCCGCTCGCGCGGGATGCTCAAGGAACTGTTCGACATCGAGCGCGTCGAGGTCGCCAAGGGACCGCAGGGCACCCTCTACGGCCGCGGCTCCCAGATCGGCGCGGTCGCCGTGGTCACCCGCCGGCCGGACCTGACGCGGACGGCCTGGTCCCTGGAAGGACAGTACGGCTCCTACAACCTCTACAGCGTCACCGGCGTGTTCAACGCCCCGCTCGTCGACGACACGCTGGGCCTGCGCGTCGCGGTCCGCCGCCGCGAGCGGGAAGGCTTCGTCGACAACATCGCCGGCGGCAAGCCGCTGAACGACGACGACCTGTGGGCAGCGCGCGCCTCGCTGCGCTGGACGCCGACGCCGGACCTGGCGTTCGACCTCATCCTCGACCACCAGGCCGACAACGACTCGGCCGCCGCGACCAAGGCGATCAACATCGCCTCGCCGGGCGGCGATACCGGCTGGTTCAGCGACGCCGGCCAGAACCGCTACCAGCCGCCGCAGAAGCGCCGCCAGACCGGCGTGACCCTGTTGAGCGACTGGGATTTCACCGACGGCTGGACCTTCAAGTCGATCAGCGCCTGGCGCGAGGTGGACTTCTCCGAGTCCTGGGACGTCGACGGCACGACCTACGAGTTCCTGATCGGCCGCAACCTGGCCGACGACCAGAGCATCCTGAGCCAGGAGTTCCGGCTGGCCTACGACCAGGGCGGCGCCTTCCGAGCGGTCGGCGGCGTCAGCTACTACCAGGACCGCACGTTCAACCAGTCGGAGTTCGTGATCAACGAACAGCTGCTGCTGGCCGGCTTCCCGCGAAACACCACCCCTGTGACCCGCTTCCCCGTGCCGGGCACGAGCCTGGTCCTGCCGGTGACGAAGGGCAACTCGACGCTCTCCAGCACCCGCAACAACCGCAAGAGCTGGTCGGCCTACATCAACGGCGGCTACGATCTGACCAATCGCATCGTGGTGGACGCGGGCGTCCGCTTCACCCGCGACGAGGCGACGGTCCGCAACGCTTCGCTCGTGACCACGGTGGACGGCGTCGCGCCAATCGCCCTGCCGAACGGGCTGTCCTACTCCCTGGGCCAGGAGTTCTCGAACAGTCGCGACTACGACATGGTCCAACCCCGGATCGCCGTCACCTATCGCCTCAGCGACCAGATCAACGTCTATGCCGGCGTCTCGCGCGGCCTGAAGGCCGGCTACCCGCAGACCACCTTCGGCGCCCCGGCCGCGGGCAAGCCGACGCCCGTCTTCGGCGAGGTCAAGACCGAGGAGGTGGTCAACTTCGAGATCGGCGCCAAGGGCACGGTCCTGGATCGCCTCTACTTCGAGGCGACCGCCTTCACCTACGACTACAACGACTTCCAGACCCGCGCGGTCGACCTCACCCTGGGCGTGGTCAACGCCGGCAAGGCCTCGGCCTGGGGCGTCGAGTTGAACGGCGGCCTCAAGGTCACGCCGGAACTGACCCTGTCGGGCGCCTACGCCTACCTGAACACCCGGTATGACGAGTTCCGCGAGGTCGTCGGCGGCAAGCTGATCGACCGGTCCGGCAACGTGTTCCGGATGGCCCCCGAACACACCGTCTCGGTCAGCGCCGACTACCGCCGCCCCTTGTTCGACGGCTGGGACGGATTCGTGAACGCCAACTACGCCTGGCGGTCGAAGTACTATCTCAACAACGACAACCTGGAGAGCGAGGCGCAGAAGGCCTTCGGCCTGGTCGACCTGCGCCTGGGCGCCGAGAGCGCCGACGGGCTCCTCGTCGAAGCCTATGCCGAGAACCTGCTGGACCAGGACTGGGTCCGCGACGTCGGCAACGGCGGCAAGTTCTTCGGCGTCCCGACCTCGATCCGCGCCACCCCGCGCATGATCGGCGTCCGCCTGCGCATCACCCGCTAGAGCCCGGAGAAGGAACGATGCGCAGACTGAGGAACAGCCTTTCCGCCCTGGCGCTGGCGTCCGTCGCCGGCGCCGCCCTGGCCGCGCCCGGCGACGACCTGAAGCTGAACCAGATCCAGGTGGTGGGCACCCACAACAGCTACAGCCAGCCGGCCGACCCGCGCGTCTTCGCGGTGATGAAGCCGCGGCTGCAGCCGTTCATGGACGGCATGATGAAGATGATGCCGCCGGCGATGGCGGCGCGGTTCGCCGACGAGCATCCCAACCCGCTCGGGGCCGACATCCAGGCCGGCCTCGAGTACGTCCATCCGCCGGTCGAGATGCAGCTGCGCGCCGGCCTGCGCAGCCTGGAGTTCGACCTCAACGTCGACCATGAGGGCGGCCGGTTCTCCAACCCGCTCGCCTACCGGCTGCTGCGCGAACAGGGCGCGAAGGACTTGGCGCCGCTCTATGCGGACGCCTTGAAGCAGCCTGGCCTGAAGACGCTGCACATGGCCGACCTGGACTTCCGCAGCAGCTGCCCGACCTTCCGCCTGTGCCTTCAGCAGATGCGCGGCTGGTCGGACGCCAATCCCGGTCACTCGCCGGTGTTCGTCCTGCTGGAGCCGAAGTTCGGCGGCCTGGGCGACGCCGTGCCCGGCGCGACCAAGCTCGATCCGTTCGACGCCAAGGCCTTCGCCGAGCTGGACGCCTCGATCATCGAGATCATCGGGCGGGACAAGGTGGTGACGCCCGACGACCTGCGCGGCCGTCACGAAACCCTCGAGAAGGCGGCGCTGGCCGGCGACTGGCCGACGGTCGGGCAGTCGCGCGGCAAGTTCGTCTTCCTGATGATCGTGCCCGGCATGAACCTGGCGGCGTTCAAGCCCTACCTCGACGGCCGCCCCAACCTCGAGGGCCGCATGGCCTTCGTTCAGGGCGAACCCGGCATGGCCCACGCCGCCTTCGCGATGGTGGACAACGCCCTGACCCGCGGAGACGACATCCGCGCCCTGGTCAAAAGCGGCCGCCTGGTCCGGTCCCGCAGCGACATCGACACCTACGAAGCCCGGACCAACGATGTGAAGCGACGCGACGCCGCCCTGGCCAGCGGCGCCCAGATCGTCTCGACCGACTATCCCTGGGCCCCGAACATCTTCGCCAACGACTATGCGGTGAAGCCCTTCGCGGACGGCTTCCGCTGCAACCCCGTCTCCGGCGAGACCTGTCGCTAGGGGCTCAGACCTGCGGCTCGGGCAGAGGGCGCAGATAGGCCGCCCTCGCCCGGCCGGAGCGGACGAAGACCCGCGTGATGCGCGGGTCGATGCCGCGGATGACGTCGGCGAACTGATCGCCCGCCTCCTCGATCTCCACGGCGGTCAGGTCGTCGCGGTAGTCTAGGGTGACGCCGAGCAGGATCTCCTGCGGGCCAAGGTGCATGCTCAGCACCTCGGCGACGCTCTCGATGCGCGGGTCGGCGTTCAGGGCGTCCTTGACCGCCTGGACGATGGCCGGCGAGGCGGATTCGCCGGTCAGCAGGCTGCGGGTCTCGTTGGCCAGGAAGACGGCTACGGCCACCAGCAGCAGCCCGATGCCGATCGAGGCGGCGCCGTCCGCCCAGGGCAGGCCCAGGACCGTCGCGCCGGTGACCCCGAGCAGGGCGATGACCAGCCCGGCCAGCGCGGCCCCATCCTCGAGCAGCACGGCGAAGATCGACGGATCCTTGCTGACCAGCAGCGAGCGCAGGAACGGCGCGCCCTTGCGGACGACCTTGAACTCCTTCCAGGCGACGGTGAAGGACAGCCCCTCGAACAGGATGGCCAGGCCCAGGACGACGAAGTTGATCCAGGCGTTCTCGATCGGCTCGGGATGCCGGATCTTGTGGATCCCCTCATAGATCGAGAAGGCCCCGCCCAGGGCGAAGATCATCAGGGCGACGACGAACGACCAGAAGTACAGCTCCATGCCGTAGCCGAACGGGTGGCTGGGGCTGGGCGGCTTGCGCGCCCTGGCCATGCCGTAGAGCAGCAGGCCCTGGTTGCCGGTGTCGACCGTGGAGTGGATGGCCTCGGTCAGCATCGCCGACGAGCCGGTCAGCAGGAAGGCGACGTACTTGACCGCCGCGATGGCCAGGTTCCCGGCCAGGGCGGCGTAGACCACGATCCTGGCGCTGTCCTTGGTGCCGGTCGTCGCCATCGCCGCCGCTCCGTCGTCCGCTAGGCCAGGGTCTCGTCGAACAGGTCGATCATCGCCCGCCAGGCGCGATGGTCCGCCTGTTGGTCGTACTTCAGCCCCGGCCGGTTCAGGGCGTCCACCGCCGGGTTGGTGAAGCTGTGGCCGACGCCGCCGTAGAGGGTCATGCGCCAATCGACGTCGGCGGCGGTCATCTCGGCCTCGAAGGCCGCGCGCTGCTCCGGCGGAATGATCGGGTCGGCGGTCCCGATCGCCACAAGCACCTTGCCCTTGATGTTGGCGGCGTCCTGCGGCCGGGCCGTCTGGAGGCCGGAGTGGAAGCCGACGATGGCCTTCAGGTCGGCGCCCGCCCGACCGAGCTCCAGCGCCGTGGTTCCGCCGAAGCAGTAGCCGATCGCCGCCAGCTTCGTGACGTCGGTCTCGGGCTGGGCCTTCAGCACCTCCAGCGCGGCCAGGCCTCGCGCGCGGATGCCGGTCGGGTCGGCCCGCCAGGTCTCCAACTGTTCCGCGATTTTCGACCAGTCGGATGGCGCCTTGCCGTCGCCGAAATAGTCCATGGCGAAGGCGACGTAGTTCAGGGCCGCCAGCCGCTCGGCGACGCCGCGGGCATGGTCGCTCAAACCGCCGGCTTCGTGGATGACCAGAACGCCGGGGCGCTTCTCGGCGTGGCGGTTGTCGACGGTCAGGGTCCCGACCATGCGGACGCCGTCGGCCTCGTACTCGATATGCTCGGTCTTCATGCGCTTTCCCTTCCTGTCTGGTCAGCCGGCCGTCGTCGCCGGCTCGCGTTCGGTCTTGTCGACGGCGGGGGGCGCCTGGCCGGCGTCGGGCGCGACGCCGGTCGGATGCGGCGGCGCCACCATCCGGGCCTTCTTCCAGCCTCCGTGCAGGTAGAAGGCGATGTTCATCAGGCTGGAGGCGATGATCCCCAGCGGGAAGCTCCACCAGATCGCGTCCGCGCCCCAGCTGGGCATGAGCGCCGTCGCGAACGGGATGCGGACCACGTACATGGCGACGAACAGGATCACGAGCGGGCCCCAGACCGCCCCCGTCGCGCGGACCACGCCCGACAGGCTGAACGAGATGCTGAACAGCACGAAACCCCACAGCACCCGGTCGTTGATGTGGTGCGCCAGCGGCAGCGCCGCGCTGTCGGCCGGCAGGAAGATCCGCAGGGTGATGTCGCCCAGAAGGTAGATGATCGCCGCCGTCGCCCCGGTGGCGACCAGCCCGCAGATCACGCCGGAGCGGGCGATGCGATCGACCCGGTCCCAGCGCTGAGCCCCAACGTTCTGCGCCGCCATCGACGAGATCGCCGCGCCCAGCGCCATCGCCGGCATCTGGACATAGGTCCAGACCTGGGAGGCGGCGGTATAGGCGGCGGCCATCACCGAGCCGTAGCTGTTGACCATGCCGATCATCACCATCGCCGCGCCGGAGATGACCAGCATCTGCAGGCCCATCGGCAGGCCGCGCACGACCAGGGCCTTGAGGATCTCCGGATCGGGCAAGAGCAGCTTCAGCTCCTCGCGATGGAGCGCCAGCGGGCTGCGCCGCAGGTAGAGCGCGGTCACCAGGCAGGCGAGGCTGAAGCCCTGGGAGATGAAGGTCGACCAGCCCGACCCCGCCACGCCGAGCCGCGGAAACGGGCCGTAGCCGTTGATCAGCAGCGGGTTCAGGACGATGTCCAGCGCCACGGCCAACAGCATGAAATAGAAGGGCGTCCGCGAGTCCCCCGCCCCGCGCTGCGCCATCTGAAGGAAGGCGAAGAAGTACATGAACGGCATCGCCAGGAAGACGATGCGCAGATAGATCTCGGCGCTCTCGACCGCCTCGTGCGGCGTGCCCATGGCCGCCAGGATGTAGGGCGAGGTCACATAGCCCAGCGCCGCCACCGCCGTGGCCAGGGCGGCGAAGAAGGTGATCGAGGTCCCCATCACCCGTTTGACCATCGGCAGGTCGTCCTTGCCGACATTCTGGGCGACCAGGATGTTGGCCGCCATGCTGACGCCGAAGACGACCCCCAGCAGCAGCATCATGACGATGTTGGCGTTGCCGATGGCGGTGATGGCGGTGACGCCGAGCGAGTGGCTGACCCAGAACTGGTTCACGCTGCCGTTCAGGGACTGCAGCACGTTGCCGCCGAGCACGGGCAGCGAGAACAGCAGCAGGGTCCGGGTCACGGGTCCCTGGGTCAGGTCGCGCTGGGTCCCACGTCCCGGCGTCGATGGTCGGCCGGGCGGAGTGGTTCCTGTCGCTGCCCTGGCCATCCACGCCCCTTGCAAGCCTGTCCCACGCCAACGCGCGAAACGCCGTCACGGTCCCACGATCGAACCGGCGATCGCGGCATGCAAGGAAAACAAAGAGGGGCGGCGGCCCGAGGGTGAGCCGCCGCCCAGATCGCCGAGAGAGGTTCGGCGTGGGACCGAGGTGAGGACCCGGGTCAGAAGCCCTTGGTCACCGACACGCCGATCAGCCGGGGATCCAGCGTGAAGACGTTGGTCGTCATCCCGGTGGAGTCGCTGTTCAGGAAGGCGTCGGTGATGGGCGTCTCGTCGAAGACGTTCTTGGCGTAGATCTCGAACGTCAGGTCGTCGGCGGGCCGGGCGATGCGCAGCGAGAAGTTGGCGTTGTCCCAGCCGCGCAGCCGGTCGGAGACGGTGTTGTAGACGCGGGCGAAGCTGTCGGTCTGGCGGTAGTAGTCGCCGCGCAGCGTGGCTTCCCAGGCTCCGTCCCCGAAGGTCCAGCGGTACTCGGCGCCGACCGCGAACGTCCAATGCGGCGCGTTGGGCAGCTCGTTGCCGGACAGGTCGGCCGCGAACCCGGCGCCGTTGTTGGCCTCGGGATAGTCAGCGCGATTGAACAGGCCCGGCAGCCCGGTCTCGTCGGCCCATACCTTGCAAGCCTGGAACAGCGGCGAAAAGGCCGCATACCGTGGCGGAAGAAGCGGCGCGTTGACGACGAAGGCGACCACCTCGGTCGGCAGGACGCAGTTCGAGGTCTGCTGGATCCAGGGCGTCATCACCATCCAGCCGTCTCGGCCCTGGGTCCGGTCGAAGATGTCGATCGACTGCTCGCCGTCGCTGATCCGGGTGTCGAGGTAGCCGACGGTGGCGTTGAGCCGCAGGCTTTCCGTCGGTCGCCACACGCTCTCCAGTTCGAAGCCCCACACCTTGGCGTCGAAATTCTCGTTGACGATGGTGCGGTCGACGACCTTGGACACCTGATAGTCCGCGTAGTCGTAGTAGAAGGCCGACGCGTTGAGCATCAGCGAACCGCCCAGCAGGGTGTTCTTGGCCCCGATCTCGAAGGCGTCGATGAACTCGGGCTTGAACACCGCGGGATGCTCGGCGACGACGAGACTCTGGTCGATCGGCACGGCGGTCGGCGGATTGGCGCCGCCGCCCTTGTAGCCGTGCGAATAGAAGGCATAGACCATCGTGTCGTCGGTGAAGGACAGCTCCGGGCGCCAGTCCAGGCCCAGACGGCCGGTGACCTCGGTCCAGCGCTGGTTGACCGGATCGCCCGGCCCATAGTTGAAGCCCATGACCAGCAGCTGGCTGCGCCAAGGCGTGAACGACTTGCGGTCGTCGGTGAAGCGCAGGCCGCCGGTGATCTTCAGATTGGACGCGGCCTGCCAGTAGAGCTCGCCGAACACCGCCTTGGACTCGAGCTTGTAGGGGTTCTTGTTGCGGAAGTAGTTGTGGCCGTCGCCGTCCAGTTTCCCGATCGGATTGGGGTCGACGATCATGCAGCCGCCCCCGGCGCCCGAACCTTCCGGACCCGCGAGGCCGTCGCTCCCGCCGGCGCAGCCGCCCATGATCGGGGATCGATTGTAGAACCCCTGAGCCAGCAGGGTCACCACGTTGAAGAACAGGTAGTAGTCGTTCTGCCCCTTGAACTCGGTGTAGTTCGCTCCGATCGAAAAATTCAGCGGACCCGAGAAGCTGGATTGCAGCCTGAAATCCTGAGAGTACTGCTGGCTCTCGCTCGACGAGATTTCGAAGCCCGAAAGCGTATTGGCCGGCCCGATCTGCGGGTCCGTGAAGATCCCGCCGGGCATCATGGTCGAGAGTCCTTCCGGCGCGGAACAGTTGTATTCCGGCATGTGCTGGAACCCCGACGCGCAATAGAAATTGTACAGGCCGGCGGAACTGTTGAACGTCGGGACGGTCGCGAACCGATTGTAGTCCTGGAAGGAATAGACCTTGTCCTCGTTATACAGCGTCTGGGACGTAAGGGTCAGGCTGTCGGTGAGGTCAATATCGACGTTGAGCGCCAGGATGTCCGCGCTCGCCCGATAGTCGGCGTCGTGTATCGAGGAGATCGTGCGCAGGTCGCGCGACTGTTCGACGCCGTACGGATCGATGCCCGGCTTCATGAACGGCACGAGCACGGCATTGGGATTGTACGTATCGTCGGGCAGGTACTCCGGCTGCGTGAAGCCCAGTTGCGCGACCATCTGCGCCGCGATCACGAACGGAATGCTGAGCCCGTTCGGCGCTCCGAACGCGTCCTTGCTGTAGAGCGAGCCCGGCTTGCAGCCCTGGCTCAGGCGGCCGCGAACCAGGACGCTGAGAGTATCGACGCCCGGCACGCTTTCGGGCCCCTCGTCGCGGTGGCAGAGCTGCTTGCCGGTCCGTAGGCGGTTGTCGCCTTCCTCGAAGTGCTCCCAGATGAAGTCGGCGCGAAACCAGTCGGCCGGCTCGAAGCTCACCGACAGGCGACTGGACCAGAGGTCCCGGCCATCGACATCCTCACCCGTCGCCAGATTGGTTCCGTAGCCGCTTCGCTCCGTCGACGATCCCGCCAGCCGGACCGCCAGCATGTCGCCCAGCGGCACGTTGACCGTGCCCACCAGCCGCCGGCTGTCGTAGTTGCCGACCTCCGCCTTGATCGAACCGTGGAAGGTGTCGAATTCGGGTTTCGCGGTGATCATGTTGACCACGCCGCCGGTGGCGTTGCGCCCGTACAGGGTGCCTTGCGGCCCACGCAGCACCTCGATCCGCTCGATGTCGAAATACTCCTGCTCGAACAGCCGGTTCCGGATCAGGGCGACGTTGTTGAAGCTGATCGCCACGCCGGGATCGGAGGTCGCCGATACGGCCTTGGTGCCGATGCCACGGATCGAGAAGTTGTAGCTGGAGTAGTTCGACTTGCTGAACGTCACGTTCGGCACGGCCTTCACCAGGTCGAAGCCGCCCTCGATCTTCTGGGCTTCCAGGCTCTGCTGACTGAAGGCGCTGATGGCGATCGGCACGTCCTGGAGGCGCTCCTCCTTCTTCTGGGCGGTGACGATCAGTTCGTCGACGGCGGTGGGTTCAGCGCCCTCCCCGGCGCTGACGACCTGGGGGACCGAGGCCCTCCGCAGGGTGATGGTCCGGCCGTCGTTCGAGGCCACCTCCAGCCCGGCGCCGAGCAGCAGCCGGCGCAGCCCCTCCTCGACGGAGTAGCTGCCGTTCACCGCCGAGGTGCGGGCGCCCTGGACGGCCCCCTCGGCGACCAGGATCTGCACGCCCGCTTGGCGCGCGAACTCGGGAATGGCGGTGACCGCGGACTGGGCTGGAATCGCGAAGTCGCGGGCCTGAGCCCAGGCCGGGCCGGCGATGCAGGCCGCAACGGCCGTGGCGGCCAACAGCGCGGCGCGACCGCGCGCGGAAGGTACGCTCCTCATTGGTGTCTCCCCCTGTGTGACTAGACGGACGCGTTGTTCGCGTCTCAAGGGGGACGATGCGCGGGCCGGCGATTTCCGTCGGCCGGCTGACAAATTTGTCAATACAGTCGTTTACGGGACAGGTGGATCGTCCCGCCGTCCTCACGCACGGCGGCGCCGAGCGTGGAGGCCGCGGCGCGGGCGAAGCTGTCCGGCTCGTCGGCGCGGAAGCGACCGACCAGGGTCTCTCCGGCCAGGTCGGGCTCATCGATGACCAGCTTGCGGTGGTTGTAGCGGTTGAACTCCGAGGCGGCCTCGGCCAGCGTCGTGCCGGTCAGCACGATCTGGCCCTGTCGCCAGGCCAGGGCGTCCTCGATCTCGTTCGGCGCGGCGCGCACGGCTTGAGCCGGCTGCTCTTCATAGACATAGGCTTTCTCACCGGCCGCGACGCGGGAGCGCGAGACCTCGGCGCCCGCCCGCCAGACCTCGACCACGCCCTCGGTGACCAGGACCTCGACGCCGTCGTCGCGCCGACGGACGGAGAAGGCGGTGCCGACCGCACGGACCCGCGCATTGCCGGCCTCGACCACGAACGGCCGCGTCGCGTCCTTGGCCACGCGAAACCAGGCCTCGCCCCGCGCCAGCCGGACGCGACGCACCTCAGGCTCCAGGCTGACCCCGACCGCACTCTGGGTGTTGATCGTCGTCGTCGAGCCGTCGGCCAAGGACACGCGCCGCACCTCGCCCAGGCCGGTGTCGTAGCGGTCCCCCATGCCGCGCCAGACCGTCAGTCCCGCCAGTCCCGCCGCCAACAGTCCGCCCCCGGCCAGGAGCCCGCGCCGTGAAGGCCCTCGCCGCCGCGGCGTGGCGACCCCGCCGCCATCCGCCGCCGCGTCGATAAAACTCAGCGCCGCTCGAGCCCGCAGCAGGGCGCCCGCGCGGCGCGGGTCGCCCGCCAGCCAGGTCTCGACCGCCGCGGCATAGCGCGCCGGGTCGGCGTCGAGCCGGACGGCCCAGTCGGCCGCCGCCTCGTCGATCTCACGGGCGGTGGACGCGTCGGACATGCTGGGTCTCTACAGGTTGGTCGGCGGGGTCGGCGAGAGCCTTGAGCACCAGCTTCAGGCCGCGGGCGGTCTGGGCCTCGACGACATTTTCGGTCACGCCCAGGCGGGCGGCGGTCTCGCGCTGCGACAGACCCTGGACCCGGCGCAGCTCGAACACCTGGCGGCAACGGTCCGGCAAGGCGGCGATCAGGGCCTTGACCCGTTCCAGCTGGCGGCGGCCGTCAACCGCCTGCTCGGGCGAGGGTTGGCCGTCGGCGGCCTCCAGCCGTTCGATCTCGCTCATGGTCTCGAAACGCACGATGCGCGAGCGGCGGATCTGCTCGAGCATGATGTTCCGGGCGGCGCCGAACAGATAGGCTCGGCCGCTGGCGATGTGGGCGATGCTGTCGAGCGCGGCGATGCGGCAGTAGGCCTCCTGCACGATATCGTCGACCTGATGCTCGCTGACCGACAGGCCGCGCAGCCACGCCCGCACGTCGCCCTCGTGCGGCAACACCTGTTGTCCGACCCACGCCACCACGTCTCGTCGATCCTGCGCCATCCGTTCGAAGGTTCCCCCATCAGGGGTACGATGCATGGCGGCGGGATTTCCGTCGCGGGCCGGCGACTTATTTTCGCCGATGGGCGACCGCCCTAGCGCGGCTCAGGGGCCGCGCCGGCCGTGATCGACAGGTCGACGACGATGTCGCCGGTCTCTCGCGGGTTCAACGGCCGCAGCCTCACATACAGGTCGGAGCCGACGATGAACCGCGTTCCCGCCTTCGAGGTCAGCACATAGCGACCACGCTGGTCGGGAGGATAGGGCGCCGCCCCGCCCAGGCGCACCGGCGGACGGCCGGGCGGGCGCAGCTCCACCTCGATGATGAAGGCGCGGCGGGCCGGGTTCTCGATGCGGTTCACCACCAGGGTCGCCGTCGGCGGCGAAGCGGTCGCGATCGCACGCGGCAGCGCCCCCGACATCTCGCGCTCCGGCCGATCGAGACTGAGGCGGATGTTTTCCGTCATGCCGGCTCCAGGCGCGCAGGCGGCCGCGAGGGCGAGGATCAGGCTGATGGCGGCGACTGTCATTCCGGGGTCGGCGGCCCCGAAGGGCCGCCGCCTTCTCATTGTTTGGCCGGTTCGGAGCTTGGCTCCGGACTGACCAGAAGTTCAAGCTGCCCCACGGAGAACCCCGTGGATTTGACGGCCCGCTGCGGCTCGAACGGCACGGTCACCAGGGTGATCGGCAGTTCGGCGCCGCCTTTCAGGGCTCCGGCCTTGGACAGCGCCGCCGCCGTCGAGTCGATGCCGACGATGAAGTTGCGCTTGGCCGTCATGTGCTGGCCGTGGCCCGCCCCGAGCGCGTTCGCCGCCGCGTCGTCGTCGCCGAAGAAGGCGAAGCTGCCGGCGTAGTGCGGGTCGGTGATCGGCGTCTGCGCCGTGGCGTCGGGCTTGCCCACGAACACCCGGACGAAGAAGTCGTTCTCGGCCGGCGGCTTGGCGATCGCGACGCTGAGGAACAGCCGCTCGCGGCGGTCCAGCGAGGCGGTCAGGGCGTCCGTCGACAGCTTCGCCGCCGCCTGGGTCGGCCGGACGGTGTTGACCTCCAGCCCCTGCGCGACCGGCACCCGCTGGGTGATCTTGAAGGTCGACGGCCCGCCGGTCTCCAGGGTCTTCTTCAGGGCCTGGGCGTCGGCGTTCGACCGCATGGCCGCCTTCAGCTCGCCCGGTCCCGGCTCGCCGATCACCGGATCGTCGTAGCGGTAGTTGAGCAGCGGCATCAGCAGCACCTGGCTGGTGGTGATCGTCATCGGATCGCCGGCCCGGTCGAAGAAGTCGGTGAAGGTGTAGCCGGTCCAGACCGGGTCGTTGGTGTTCTGGTGGCCGCGACGGATGTTCCAGTCGACCCAGCAGGCGTCGATCATGCAGTGGTGGGTCCAGAACACCGGATCCAGCGGCGACATGTAGGTGCCCATGGTGCCGCCGACGAAGCCGTGCACGGAGTTGTGCGGCGTGCCTTCCAGCTCGCCCGTGCCCCCGCCGGTCCCGCCCCGCGGGGCGGTCGAGGCGTAGCTGGCGTAGGACTGGAAGTCGGTCAGCGACTGGATGTCCTCCATCGTCGGCGGGTCGGTGATCCCCGGCGGGATGACGCTGGTCGGGGTGGCCGACCGCGGGCTGTAGTTCAGCGGCGAGCCCGCGACCCAGAACGGCGCCGGCACGCTCGGCTGCGCCTGCCAGTTCCAGTAGGGCAGCGCGAAGGTCGTATCGCCGGACATCTGCCGGCAGATCGCCTCGAAGGCGTACAGATAGGCCCGGTGCCAGGACAGGAAGAACCAGTTGCCGTGCGGGCAGTGGTTCAGGTGGATCTCCGCCTGCTTCGTCCAGTTGCGGTTGTCGGACGCGCTGAGGCCGCGCATCGCCGTGACCGCCGCCTTGTAGGCCGTCAGCTCCGGCCCGTTGGGGTCCAGCGTGGCCACGTTCTTGCGGACCGGCCGGTTCTGGATCTGGGTGAAAAGGTCTTCGAGCTTGTCGCAGCCGGACACGAGGCCCGCCACGCCGAGGGCCGTCACAGCGCCGCCCCCCACCACCAAACGCCGACTCACGGACTGGGTCATCGGACCGCTCCCTGTTTGATCAACGAATGGTTGTGTTTATAGCGCGTTAACCTTTGAGGCCAACCGCTTTCTGACGGGGCGCCCCTTGCCGAGGCCGGTTTCCAAGAGCGGCCGATCGACGGCGCGCCGCCCAAGAGGGCGCGGCGGGATCGGCACGGTTGTCGGCCAAGGCAAGCTGTGCCGGCCGCTAGACTTCGACGCCCCCAGGATCGGCGAACAACGCGCCTTGACAGGCTGGGCTCAGAGGATCATTGGCGCGCTGTCGGCGCCTCCTCGCGGGACGCCCGCCCTTCAACGGAACTCTCAAACCCATGCCCAGCGACAGTCACAGTCGATCTAACGCGCCGCTGAGGGCGTCCCGCTAGGGTCTGGTTTCGGGCTCCTGTCGTGACGGCCTTCGCGGCCCCTCACGAGGTAGAGCCCCATGGTGTTCCTCTCCGGAGACCATAGGTCCGCGCGTCCGTTCGCGCGGTTCCTGCGCATCGGAATCGCCCCGTCCTGGGCGGACCTGATCGCGTTCCTGCTGCTCGCCGCCGCCGCGATCCTGATCGTGCGCGGCGCCGAGGACATGAGCCAATCCCTGGCGGCGCTGAAGCAGGCCCCAGTGACGCTCGACGCCGCCCGCCTGCCGGAGTACGCGCTTCGCACGACGATGCGCATGTTCCTGGCGCTCGGCGCGTCGCTGATCTTCACCTTCACGGTGGCGACGCTCGCCGCCAAGAGCCGCAAGGCCGAACTGATCATCGTACCGGCGCTGGACATCCTGCAGTCGGTGCCGGTGCTCGGCTTCCTGACCTTCACCGTCACCTTCTTCATGGGACTGTTTCCCGGTCGCCAGCTGGGGGTCGAGTGCGCGGCGATCTTCGCGATCTTCACCAGTCAGGCCTGGAACATGGCCTTCAGCTTCTACCAGTCGCTGCGGACGATCCCGAACGACCTGGACGAAGTCAGCCGCCAGTTCGGCTTCTCGCCCTGGCGGCGCTTCGTTCGGCTGGAGCTGCCCTTCGCCACGCCGAGCCTGGTCTGGAACGTCATGATGTCGATGTCCGGCGGCTGGTTCTTCGTCGTGGCCTCGGAAGCCATCACCGTCGGCGACACCACCGTCACCCTGCCGGGAATCGGCTCCTGGCTCTCGCTGGCGATCGCCCAGGAGAACATGAAGGCGGTGGCGATCGGCGTCGGGGCCATGGCCGTGGTGATCGTGCTCTACGACCAGTTCGTCTTCCGGCCGATCGTCGCCTGGGCCGACAAGTTCCGCTTCGAGCAGACGGCGTCGCAGAGCCGGCCGGGCTCATGGCTCTACGACCTCGTCCGCCGCACGCGCTGGGCGCGCATCGTCGTGGCGCCGCTCAGCTGGCCCGCCAAGGCCATGTCGCTCATCGACTGGCCGGCCGCGCGCCTGCCCAAGGCGCGCCTGGCGCCGGCCGCGAGCCGCGCCTTGGACGGCCTCTGGATCGCCGTGGTGGCGGTCGCCGGCCTGGGCGCGACCTGGCTTCTGTGGTCGTTCGTCAGCGCCAGCCTCACCCGGGACGACGCCCTGACCGCCTTCGGCCTCGGCCTGGCCACCCTGGTCCGGGTGGTCGTCCTGATCGCCCTGGCGACGCTGATCTGGGTTCCGATCGGGGTCTGGATCGGCCTGCGGCCGGCCTGGGCGGAAAGGCTGCAGCCGATCGCCCAGTTCCTGGCGGCGTTCCCGGCCAACGTCCTCTTCCCGTTCGCGGTCGCAGCGATCGTCGGCCTCAACCTGAACCCCAACATCTGGCTCTCGCCGCTGATGGTGCTGGGGACCCAGTGGTACATCCTGTTCAACGTCATCGCCGGGGCCAGCGCCATCCCGAGCGACCTGAGGGAGGCCGCGAACATCTTCGGCGTGCGCGGCTGGCAATGGTGGCGCCAGGTCGGGTTGCCGGGGATCTTCCCCTACTACGTCACCGGCGCGCTGACCGCCTCCGGAGGCTCGTGGAACGCCAGCATCGTCGCCGAAGCGGTGAGCTGGGGCGGCAAGCGTCTCGAGGCCGCGGGCCTCGGCTCCTTCATCGCCAACGCGACCGCCGCCGGCGACTACGCCCGCGTCGCCCTGGGCGTGGCGGTCATGTCCATCTTCGTCATCGCCTTCAACCGCGCCCTGTGGCGGCCGCTGTACCGGTTCGCCGAGCGCCGCCTTCGCCTCGACTAAGGGAGATCGCCATGACCCTCATCGAAGAACGCCGCCTCGTGGAAGTGAGGAACGTCCGCCATCACTACGGCAAGGCGGGCGGCGACCTCCTCGTCCTCGACGACGTCGACCTGACCCTGTTCGACAACGAGATCGTCGGCCTGCTCGGCCGCTCCGGCTCGGGCAAGTCGACCCTGCTGCGCTCCATCGCCGGTCTGATCGCGCCCACCTCCGGCGAGATCGCCTTCCCGCGCGGGCCAGACGAACCGGCGACCACGGTCAGCATGGTCTTCCAGAGCTTCGCGCTCTTTCCCTGGCTGACGGTGCAGCAGAACGTCGAGGTCGGCCTGGAGGCCAAGCGGGTCGCGCCGGCCGAGCGCCGCAGGCGCGCCCTGGCGGCCATCGACCTGATCGGCCTGGACGGCTTCGAGAACGCCTATCCGAAGGAACTGTCCGGCGGCATGCGCCAGCGCGTGGGTCTGGCCCGCGCCCTCGTCGTCGATCCCTCGATACTGCTGATGGACGAGCCGTTCTCCGCCTTGGACGTGCTGACCGCCGAGACCCTGCGCACCGACCTGCTCGACCTGTGGTCGGAGGGCCGCATGCCGATCAAGTCGATCCTGATGGTCACGCACAACATCGAGGAGGCGGTGCTGATGTGCGACCGCATTCTGGTGTTCTCGTCCAACCCGGGCCGGGTCACGGCCGAGATCAAGGTGGAGCTGCCGCAGCCACGTGATCGCCAGGATCCGGCGTTCCGCGCCCTGGTCGAGGACATCTACGTCCGCATGACGACCCGGGCGACGCCGGACCAGCCTCGCGAAGGCCTGTTCCCAGGGACGGGCGTCGGCATGGTGCTGCCGCGCGTGTCGACCAACACCCTGGCCGGTCTGATGGAGGCCGTGGCCGCCGCCCCGTACGACGGCGAGGCCGATCTGCCCCAGCTCGCCGGCGAACTGCGGTACGAGGCCGACGAGCTCTTCCCGATCGCCGAGGTTCTGCAGCTGCTGCGCTTCGCCGAACTGGAGGGCGGCGACCTGCGGCTGCTGCCCGCGGCGCGTCGCTATGTCGAGGCGACGGTGGATCAGCGGAAGCAGCTCTTCGCCCAGCACCTGCTGTCCTATGTGCCGCTCGCGGGGCGTGTCCGGCGCGTGCTCGACGACCGACCGACCCATCAGGCTCCGGCTCGCCGTTTCCGCGACGAACTGGAGGACTACATGTCCGAGGACTATGCCGAGCAGACCCTGAGGGCGGTCATCCAGTGGGGCCGCTACGGCGAGCTCTTCGCCTACGACGAAGGGGCCGACCTGTTCAGCCTCGACAACCCCGCGTGATGGAGGCCGCCATGGACGACGGACCTAGACGCAGCGCGGGCGTGAGCCTGCGCGCAAGCCCCCTTCACTCATCATCCGCGGAGCCCTGCGGCGCCTGAGCGTCCGAGCTCCGCCCTGTTTCAGCGGAGCGCCTCATGCAACGCCATCCACGCCCATGCGCGCCCGACGGTCGCGCGCGTCTCCAAGCCAAGCTTGGTCAGGCTCGTAGCCGCCTGGTCCTCGTCGCCATCTACCTGGCGCTGGTCGCCGCCATGCTCGTTGCGGCGCCCCGGGCGAGGGCGGCCGTCGCGGCCGAACTCAGCCCCGCGAGCGGCCAGTGAGCGGGGCGGAGATGCGGTCATGGTCGTCTTTCGTCATCGGCTTCACGCGTATCTGGAGCTCCGTCTGGCGTCCGCGCTTCTGGGCGCGGCTCGGCTGCTGGTTGGAACGGCGGCTCGTCTCCATTGGCGAGGTCTTGTCGGTCGGCGCCAGACGCTGGCCCTTTTGAAACTGGCGTCGCGGCTCCGCGCCGCGGCGTCGAAAATCATTCGCATACGACTGCGAGAACGCCTCCCGGGAGGATGGTCCGATGTTTGAGAGCCTCATTCATACAGCGTTGAGCCTGGGCGCGGCCTTTCTGCTGGGCGGCCTGATCGGATTCGAACGCCAGTGGCGCCAGCGTCTGGCCGGCCTGCGCACCAACACGCTCGTCGCGATCGGAGCGGCGACCTTCGTGGTCTTCGCGGGTCTCTTCCCAGGCGAAGGCAGTCCGACCCGGGTCGCGGCCCAGATCGTCTCCGGGATCGGCTTCCTCGGCGCCGGGATCATCTTCAAGGAAGGGCTGAACGTCCGAGGCCTCAACACCGCCGCGACCCTCTGGTGCTCGGCGGCGATCGGGGCGATGTGCGGCGCAGGCTTCTATCCGCACGCCGTCGTCGCGGCGGGCTTCGTTATCGCGGTCAACCTGCTGCTGCGGCCGCTGGTGCAGATGATCGAGCGCCAGCCGCTGAGCAGCACCGAACTGGAGAGCCGCTACGACATCAGCATCGTCTGCCACGGCGAGGTGGAGGCCCATATCCGCGCATTGCTGCTGCGGGATCTGGGGTCGTCCCTGCACATCCAGGCGCTGGAAAGCGTCAACATAGAGGACAGCAACCGCGTCGAGGTCGAGGCCTCGGTGCGCGCCGACGACCGCCAGGATCGCCTGCTGGAGCAGATCGTCGGCCGGCTCAGCCTGGAGCCGCTGGTCACCTCGGCCAAATGGCGGTTCGTGACCGGCGAGCAGAACGTCGGCTAGCCACCCGCGCGAGGGGCCCTGCGTGGAATAGGGCGCACGCTATGGCCGACCCCGCCCCCTTCGACGCCAAACGGAAGTCGGGGATGCGCACCGCGTCGCGGCGCGCATCCCTTCCACCTCAGTAGTAGAACCGTTCCTCGACGATCTTGCCGCCCTTGACGGTGTAGGTCGCGACCTCGTCCATCTGGACGCGCTGGCCGGACGCTTTCTGGGTCACGTCCATGCGGAAGATCATCGCGAACTGGTCGCCGTTCACGAACGGGCCCTCGGTCTCGAAGCCGTGGATCTCGTGATTGGCGGCCCACCATTCGCCCTTGCCGCGGACGGCGTCGAGGCCGGCCGCGCGCTGCATGTCGCCTTCCTGGGCCTCGATGCTGACGACGTCGGCCGACCAGTATTTGGCGCCCGCCGCGTCGAACTCGCCCGCCTTGCAGAGGGCGGCGAAATCGTCGGCGATGTCCTTGATGCTCATGACACTGTCTCCCTGTTGGTGTGCGGAAGCTATGCCAGCCCTGCCGCCATCTGGTGGCAGCATGGCGCGCGCCGTCAACAGCCAAGACCGTCATCGGACTGTCGCATCGGCGGCTAGAGTCGGGTCCCGACGTCCGGCGCGGTCCGGACCGGGAGGCCCGGCGATGATCATCAACTGCGCGCGCTACTGCTCCGGCCGGCGACAGGAGGAGGTCGACCTCCACGACGACGCGGCCTTCGACGGCGAACGCCAGGGCTTCGTCTGGATCGGGCTGCAGGAACCGGACGAGGCGCTGCTGCGCCGGGCGCAGTCGCGCTTCGCCCTGCACGACCTGGCCGTCGAGGACGCCCACCAGGCGCACCAGCGGCCCAAGGTCGAGATCTATGGCGACAGCCTGTTCCTGGTGCTGCGCAACGCCGCGTGGAACGGGACCTGCGTCGACTTCGGCGAGACCCATGTCTTCGCCGGCCGCGGCCATGTGGTCACCGTCCGCCACGGCATGTCGCCGCCCTACGTCCAGGTCCGCGAGCGGGCCGAGCGCGCCGAGGCCGGCCTGGTCCATGGCGAGGGCTTCGTGGTCTACGCCCTGCTCGACTTCGTGGTCGACTGCTACGCCCCGGTCGTGCAGGCGCTGGAGGCCGAGGTCGACGCGGTCGAGCGGGCCGTCTTCACCCACCGCGGCGAGACCGCCGACGTCCAGCGCGCCTACGACCTGCGCTACGAGCTGATGCAGCTGCGCCGGACCATCGCCCCGCTGCAGGAGATATGCGGCCGGCTGATGCGGTTCGACACGCCGCTGTTCAGCGAGGAGCTGCGGCCCTACCTGCGCGACGTCCAGGACCATGTGATCCAGCTGGTCCACGACATCGACGATCTGCGCGAGCTGCTGTCGGCGGCGCTGGAGTCGAACATGCTGCTGGCCTCGGTGGAGATGACCGACACCACCAAGAAGCTGGCCGCCTGGGCCGCCATCCTGGCGGTGCCGACGGCGGTGGCCGGCATCTACGGCATGAACTTCGACGTCATGCCCGAGCTGCGCCAGCCGCTGGGCTATCCGGCGGTCCTGCTGGCCATCGCCCTGGCCTGCGGCCTGCTCTACCAGCGCTTCCGCAAGGCCCGCTGGCTGTAGCCCGCCGGCGCCTCTCGCCGCGCAACCGGAAACGGCGTAGCATCGTTCCGTCAGTGAGGCCCCGGGGGCCGAGCGCGCGTCCCGGGACCGTCCCTCGCGGAGGAACGCCATGGACGCCGACTTCGACGACACCCACAATCCGGAACTCCAGGCGCACGAGCGCACCTACCATGCGTTCAACGTGCTGCTGCGATGGTGCATGGTCCTGCTCGGCGCGACCATCACCGCCCTGACCGTCTGGTTCGCCACGCCCGGCGGCTTCTTCGGCGGGCTGTTCACCGGGATCGTGCTGTTCGCCCTCGGCTACTGGTTCGTGATCCGCAAGGAAGAGCACCAGCCGCTGAACGTCTGGGAAGAGGGGCGGTAAACCCCTTCCCCCCGTCATCCTCGCGACAAGCGCGAGGATGACGGATTGAGGGGGCGCTCCCTCAGTCGGCCTTCACCCCGTACCGCTCCCAGAACCCCGCCTGCGGCTGGGTCTGTTCGACCACGTCGATCAGCACGCCCGCCGGGTCGCGGGTCATGAAGCGGCGCTGGCCCCAGGGTTCGTCGGCGGGGCCGTAGACGATCGGCGCCCCGCCCGCCTTGAGGGCCGTATGCGCCTTGTCGGCGCTGGCCACCTGCAGCGTCAGGATCATGCCCTTGCCGTCGAAGGCCTCCGGCCCCGGCGGGGTCGAGGGATGCTCCGGCGTCATGTAGGCCACCGTGAACGGCCGCCCGCCGTCCTCCGCCGGCAGCTGCAGCATCACGAACCAGCTCGCCTCGAACACCACCGTCGCGCCCAGATGGCGGACGTGGAAGTCCCGGGTCGCGGCCAGGGCCGAGGTGGTGATCAGGGGGTAGGCGTCGGCGACGCGCATCGGCGGGGTCTCCTTCTTGTCCATGGCCCGGGCGGGGTCGGCGCCGGTCAGCAGCAATCCCGCGGCGCAGGCCGCGGCCAGGGTCGGTATCAGGTCGATGACGCGCATGGGAGCCTCCCGCGGGCTTGGTGATCGATGGGACGCAGTCTGCCGCCACCCTGCTGACACCGTCTGTCAGCAGCCGGCGCTGCTGCCCCCTGGCCTTCGCGCCCCCGCGCGCCTACCTTGCGTTCATGTCCCGTTCCCCCAGTACCCTTGGCGGTGTAGAAGACGCAGCCGCGACGTTCGTCCATGACCTGGCCGACGCCCACGCCCCCATGCTCTGGACCCCGCACCGCCCGGCGCGGCCGGCCAAGTCCGAGGGCGGCCGGCGCTTCAACCTGGTCAGCGAGTTCGCCCCCGCCGGCGACCAGCCGCAGGCCATCAAGGACCTGGTCGAGGGCATCAACGAGCGTGAGCACGACCAGGTGCTGCTGGGCGTCACCGGCTCGGGCAAGACCTTCACCATGGCGTCGATCATCGCCGAGACCCAGCGTCCGGCCCTGATCCTGGCCCCGAACAAGACCCTGGCCGCCCAGCTCTACAGCGAGTTCAAGAGCTTCTTCCCGGACAACGCGGTCGAGTATTTCGTCAGCTACTACGACTACTACCAGCCGGAGGCCTACGTCCCGCGCACGGACACCTTCATCGAGAAGGACTCCAGCCGCAACGAACAGATCGACCGCATGCGCCACAGCGCCACCCGGGCGATCCTGGAGCGGGACGACGTCATCGTCGTCGCCTCGGTCAGCTGCATCTACGGCATCGGCTCGGTCGAGACCTACACGGCCATGACCTTCGGCCTGGAGGTCGGCCAGCGCGTCGACGACCGCCAGCTGGTCGCCGACCTGGTCGCCCAGCAGTACAAGCGCAACGACGCCGCCTTCGAGCGCGGGACCTTCCGCAAGCGCGGCGACACCATCGAGATCTTCCCCGCCCACTACGAGGACCGCGCCTGGCGCATCGGCCTGTTCGGCGACGAGATCGAGAGCATCCAGGAGTTCGACCCGCTCACCGGGAAGAAGACCCAGGACCTGGCCGAGGTGAAGATCTACGCCAACAGCCACTACGTCACGCCGCGCCCGACGCTGAACCAGGCCATCACCCACATCAAGGAAGAGCTCCGGGAGCGCCTCGACTGGCTGGTCGCCAACGGCAAGCTGCTGGAGGCCCAGCGGCTGGAGCAGCGCACCCGCTTCGACATCGAGATGATGGAGACCACCGGCAGCTGCGCCGGCATCGAGAACTACAGCCGCTACCTGACCGGCCGCCGGCCGGGCGAGCCGCCGCCGACCTTCTTCGAATACATCCCCGACAACGCCCTGCTGTTCGCGGACGAAAGCCACCAGACCGTCCCGCAGATCGGCGCCATGTACCGCGGCGACTACCGCCGCAAGTTCACCCTCGCCGAGTACGGCTTCCGCCTGCCCAGCGCCATGGACAACCGCCCGCTCAAGTTCGAGGAGTGGGAGGCCATGCGCCCGCAGACGGTGCACGTCAGCGCCACCCCCGGCCCCTGGGAGATGGACAAGGCCGGCGGCGTCTTCGCCGAGCAGGTCATCCGCCCGACCGGCCTGATCGACCCGCCGGTCGAGGTCCGCCCGGTCGCCAAGGGCGGCGCCAGCCAGGTCGACGACGTCATCGCCGAGGCCCGCGCCGCGGCCGCCCGCGGCTACCGCACCCTGGTCACCGTCCTCACCAAGAAGATGGCCGAGGACCTGACCGAATTCATGCACGAGCAGGGCCTGCGCGTGCGCTACATGCACAGCGACGTCGACACCCTGGAGCGGATCGAGATCATCCGCGACCTGCGCCTGGGCGCCTTCGACATCCTGGTCGGGATCAACCTCCTCCGCGAAGGCCTGGACATCCCCGAGTGCGGCCTGGTCGCCATCCTGGACGCGGACAAGGAGGGCTTCCTCCGCAGCGAAACCTCGCTGATCCAGACCATCGGCCGCGCCGCCCGGAACGTGGACGGCAAGGTCATCCTCTACGCGGACACGATCACCGGCAGCATGGAGCGGTCCATGGCCGAGACCCTGCGCCGCCGCGAGAAGCAGCAGGCCTGGAACCTCCAGAACGGCATCACGCCGGAGAGCGTGAAGAGCCGCATCAAGGACATCCTGGCCAGCCCCTACGAGAAGGACCGGGTCACCATCGACGCCGGCGTCGCCGAGGCGGCCAAGCCGTTCATGGGCTCCAACTTCCAGGCCACGCTCAGGGACCTGGAGACCCGCATGCGCGAGGCCGCCGGCAACCTGGAGTTCGAGGAAGCCGCCCGCCTGCGCGACGAGGTCAAGCGCCTGAAGATGATGGACCTGGAGTTCGCCAACGACATGCTGACGGCGGAAGGCGAGACGGCCGACAAGGCGGCGCCGAAGCGGGAGCGGGCCGCGGCCCGGGCCGAGGCGCAGGAGCGGTTCAGGAAGGGGAAGCGGTAGGGAGGAAGCGTGGCCGGGCTACCAGAACCGAGCTAGGTTGGCTCACAGGAGGCGAGAATCGGGTGAGCCAGCAGAAAATGACAAGAGGGGACCTCTTGAGGAAGCTCTTCGCTTCCTATCAAGACCCTCAGCAATTTCAGAAATTTGCGGATATTCTAATTGGTGAGGAAGAATCTCGGAACAATCGGGCATTCGCAACCGCGCTAAGGAAAGCCCTGGCGTCCGCTCGTGCCGTCGCGGCTCCTTCATTGGCGCCCAAACCGTCTTTGAGCGCACTACCTCGCGAGCCAGACAAGGGTTTTGGTCTTGCTGAGATTACCAGCGGCACGCACAAGACGCCCAAAGATATAGTACTTAGTTCGAAAAATAGTTCTGCCTTTCGACGAATTCTGAACGAATTCCGGAAGGGAGACCTCATTCGAAAGCATGGCCTACCTGTAATATCCAAAATTCTCTTTGTTGGCCCACCGGGATGCGGGAAGACGCTGGCAGCTGAACTATTGGCCAAGCAGGTTTCCCTCCCATTAGTGACAGTTCGACTCGATACTCTGGTATCATCCTATCTTGGGGAAACTTCGGCTAACCTGAGAAGGATATTTGAATTTGCGGACAGTACGCCATGCGTTCTGTTCCTTGACGAATTCGACGCCGTTGCGCGCAGCCGGAGCGATGAGAATGAGCACGGCGAGTTGCGACGTGTAGTGAATAGCCTTTTGCAACTGATCGATAGATTTGGTGGCAAAGGATTTCTCGTAGCCGCCACAAATCATGAAGACAAACTCGATTCCGCAGTATGGAGGAGATTCGATGAGATCATCTTCTTCGACAAACCCGGAGATGAAGAAATTTCTCAACTTCTGAAAATGAAGTTGAAGAATTTTCCCACTACCTTCGCGCCCCCCTCGAAAGCCTCTCAGTTTCTGGGCTTTTCCCATGCTGAGATCGAGCGAGTTTGCCAGAACGCCATCAAGGCAACGCTCCTTGAAGGCAAGCGCGAACTCTCCGAACCCCTGCTTGACTACGCTATAACACTAGAGAAAACTCGTCGGGAGGTTGTGACTCGGGTAAGTCACAATTCAATCCCGGGGGAATAAACTGCCTGAACATCAGCACCTGCCGCTACCACGGGCAGAGATCAACCTTGAGCGCCGCAGACGACCAGGCTTCGGCTCCACGATCCCCAGGGACGCCGCAAGGCATGGCGCAAGCCTTCAACACATGGCGACCACTGTCGTCAGGGCGACGCACCAGAGACGACAGCCAGGGGTAGATCCCGCCCTCATTCTAAGGGTGGAGACGGGAGGCTATACAGCTGAGAGCGATTGGGAAGCGGCTGGCCTCAGCGTACTTTCGTCGACCAACGATCGCACGCTGATCCTCTTTTCGAATGATACAGAACTCACAGAGTTTCGTCGGCGCATCGACGCGTTCGGCCAAGGCCCCCAACCGGGACGAGTTAGTCCAGCATATTCAGGCCTGATTGGAGCTATAGATAGTATCGGAGAATTGTCCCCAAGAGACAGGATAGGCCGGCTCTTGCGACGCGAAGCGCATAGCGAAGTCGCAGATTTTTCGCCCGATGCCCGCTACGTCCTTGATGTTGAACTGTGGGATATCAGACCTCGTCAACTAATGACGCGCCATATAGGTCAAATAGAAAACTTGCTCTCGTCCTTTGGTGGCGAAATATCTGACAAGTATCTAGGAAGATCCGTTACACTACTCAGAATCGTGGCGCCAGGAGGCGCAGTGCGCGCCCTCTTGGAGCGGCCGGAAGTTCGGCAACTGGATCTACCGCCGCAGCCCGATCCGGCAGTAGGAGACCTTCTGGATCTTGGGATAGGGGATTTTCCACAAGCACCCATACTCGCGGAAAATCCTGCGCAGGTAGCCGTGCTAGACAGCGGCTTCCACTCAGTACACCCACTCATTGCCGCAGCAGCCGGCGAAAGCATTGGCGTTCCGGAAGATCTCGGAGCTGATGATATCTATGGGCATGGCACCCGCGTCGCCGGAATTGCCGTCTATGGCGACCTACGAACGCCTGCGGAAGCACGCCTCTTCGAACCCCAGGTACGAGTACATAGCGCAAAGGTGGTAACGGACCGGGGTGAGTTTCACGACCGCATCCTCGTGACCACCCAGATGCGAACGGCAATAGAACACTTTCATAGAGAACATGGATGCAGAGTATTTAACATTTCACTCGGAGATAGACGCCTTGTATTCGACGGAAACAGCATCGGATCATGGCCAGCCATAATCGACGAAATAGCACGGGATCTTAATGTTGTAATCGTAGTATCTGCTGGAAATTTGCAATATACATCACCGCTTGGCCCGGAGCCGCATCTAGAAAACTATCCACGCTATCTTTTGGAGGAAAATAGCCGGATACTTGAGCCCGCCAACGCCGCAATTGCCATTACGGTTGGGTCCATCTCCCATGCAGCAGCGGTTCCCCCTGAAGACTATTATGGAGTAGCCCTACGCCCCATCGCTCCAATCGATGCCCCATCGCCATTCACGCGCAGAGGGCCAGGGATCCAAGGGAGCACAAAGCCCGATTTCGTCGATTATGGGGGAAACTTAACTTTCGACGGGGCGACTCAACGGGTTACTGATTCATACCCACACAACAGCATTTTCTGCCTGCATAATAACTATCTAGATCGTCTATTCACGACGGCAATTGGCACATCTTACGCAGCACCACGAGTCGCCTATAAAGCGGCACTTGTTTCACGGGCCTTCCCGGAAGGCTCCGCCAATCTGACGCGTGCGCTACTTGGAAACTCAGCAACGATACCGGTGATTGCTGAAGAGATTATTCATCCTTTAGAGCCGAACGCCGTTGAGAATATATATGGACTTGGCATTCCAGACCTATCTAGGTCAATATATTCTGAAGATTCTAGAGTAGTTCTATATGCGGATTCAGATATTCAGCCTGATCAATTTTTGATCTACGAAGTTCCCATCATCGATGATTTTGTATCGGTGAAGGGAGATCGTACGATTTCTGTAACGCTTGCCTTTGATCCACCTACGCGACACACTAGAAGCGACTATCTGGGAAACCGGATGTCATTTCGCCTCATCCGCGGAGCGTCTCTCGACGAAGTAACTGAGCATTTCCGGCGCCGCGTCGGTGAAGATGAACCCGTTCCCGAAATGCCCCAAAGAAACAATTGCGCACTGCTTCCAGGCCCCTCGAAAAGAGACATCGGGACGCTTCAGCGTGGAACTTTTACGATTAAGAGAAATCCTTCTCACGACTACGGAGATACTTACTATCTCGTCGTTAGATGTGAAAAACGGTGGGCTGCGGAAGAGGCTCAGAAATTTTCTTTGGTCGTAGAGATTGCACACCCCAACGTTGGCGATCTTTACGCTCGCGTGGCTCAGCGTGTCCAAGTCCGCCCGCGCGTTCGACTGTAACCCTCTCCACTAGAGCTATCGATGAGCGGAGCACCGCCTTCGCTCGTCGACCAGCTCTCAGCGATGCCGGAGGCTCCGCTCCCTCCCCGGCTCTATGAAAAGCTCTGCTAGCGGCACTTCGAACGCGCTGGCCAAGCGACCCATCATGTCTACGGTTGATTTGCTCCAAGCCGCTCCCGCAGGCGCGGTCCACTGACGCATCAAACGCCAGCCGCTCTTGCGCGAGGCCGCGCACGACGCGCGGCCTCTTCAGATTTCCAAGCTACCAGCGACCGCCCATCCGAACGGTCCAGGGTCACAGCTCCGGTATCCCGTGCGTCAGCTCGGCCACGTCGCACTCCAGCGCCCGGCATATCTGGCAGAGCACGCTGAAGCTCAGGTTCCGCACGCCGCGCTCGACGCCGCCGATGTACGAGCGGTCGATATCCGCGCGATGCGCCAGCTCTTCCTGGCTCCAGGAAAGAGATTTGCGCTTTTCCCTGACGCGCCGTCCGAGAGTCTTGAGAACCGTTTTATCCACGGTTGCAAGACTCGCGAGAATGTGGACTATGGGTCCACGGACGATGATACCCATTTTCAGCTTACCGCCAGCGAGCGGACGTTGCGTTTCGGGGGGACCACGCAAGGATGGCGCGAACCGCAACCGGGCTGAGCGGCCCCCACCCCGTCGACCGCCACGTCGGCCTCGCCATCCGGGTCCGCCGGCGAGGGCTGGGCCTGACGCAGACGGCGCTGGCCGGGCGGCTGGGGATCACCTTCCAGCAGGTCCAGAAGTACGAGCGCGGCAAGAACCGGGTCAGCGCCTCGATGCTGCACGCCATGGCCGAGGCGCTGGAGACCTCCGTCGGGGCCTTCTTCGAGGGGCTGCCGCGCGGGGCGGCGGCGGTCGCCGGCGCCGCCGGCCGCGGGCGGGTGGCCGAGATGCTGGCCGCGCCCGGCGGGACCGAGCTGGCCGACGCCTGGCTGGCCCTGCCTTCCGACAGGATGCGCCGCCGGCTGTCGGCCCTGGTCCGGGCCATGGCCCCCTACGCGGCGGCGCCCGCGCGGCGGGACCCGGCGGGGAGCGGCGGCGGACCGGGCTGAGACGGCCCCTTGCCCCGCCGCACGCGGCCGGGCATGGCTGGACCATGGGGGAGACTAGGACTGAATCCGCGACGCCGCCCGCGACGCCCGCGCAGGCCGCGCCCGCCGGGAGGACCGCCAAGCCCCGCGCGCCTCGCCGCCCGCGGCGGAAGCGCCCGAAGGCCCGGCCCTTCCTCGGCTGGGGGATCACCCTGGCGCTGGCCGCCCTGGCCCTCGTCCTGATGGCCTGGGCCGACGCGTCGGACAAGCGCCGGATCGCGGCCGTGGCCGAACAGGCGCGGGCGCCGCTCTGGTGGGGCGAGGCCGACGTGTCCTGGACGCCCCTGATGATCCTGGTCTTCCTCATCGTCATGGTCCTGCCCGACCTGTTCGGCGGCGCGCGCTGGAACTGGCGCAAGCCGCTGGTCTGGCCGGTCAGCCGCCGGGTCGTCGCCGCCGCGTCCCTGGGCGCGGTCCTGGTCGTGGCGGGGGCGACGGCCTGGATCGGCCGGCCCCAAGGCGGCCTGGGCTTTCCCGAGAGCGTGGTCTGGGTCGACGGCGACCGCATGATCGAGCGCCGGCCGTGGTCGGCGGCGGCCCTGGTCGAGACCTCGTGCGAGCTCCTCGACGGCAGCGACCGCACCAAGGCGCCGGCCGCCTCCTATGTCGTGACCTTCCCCGACGGGCGCTGGGCCTCGCTGCTCGACGCCCAGCCCGAAAGCTATGAGCGGCTGGAGCGGATCCTGCCGATCGACGCCGCCCTGCGCGCCGCCGGGGTCCCGCGCCGGGCCGCGCTGACACACGACTGCCTCGCCCGAGGGGGCCCGGACCTGGGCGTCACCGGCGAGAGCCTGGCCCGACTGCTGGCGCCCTGACGAGCGCGCGTCAGCCGCGCTCGCCCTTGCCCTTGCCTTTCGCGGCGCCCGACTTGCTCGGCCCGCCCTCGTCCTGCTCGCGCACCACGTCCAGCGCCTTCCAGAACAGGTCGATGGTCACGCTCAAGGTGTGCCTCACATGCTCGCGGGTGACGCCGCCATAGGTGAAGTCCATCCGCCACACCGAATAGTCGGCCTTATCGGCGGCGTCCGCCGGATACATGACGTTCCGTTCCGCAACGATCGCGCGGGCGACCTTCGACGAGCTGGTGGGGATGTAGGTGATCAGCATGTGCTCGGTGCAGGCGCGATTCTCGCCGTCGCCCTCGCACTGCATGCCTTTCCAGGTGAAGGGCAGATTGTCCGGCGCTTCGGCGTCGATCCACCAGCCGCCCTCGTCGGTCGTTCCGATCTCGACGACCTTGGCGCCCTCTTCCCGCAGCAGCGCCTCGGCGTCGGCCCGGCGCAGGCTCCGCCAGACGACCGGCGGGGGTTCGGCCGGCGCGCCGCGCACGACGGCGGGCTCGGCCGCGAGCAGAGCCGCGGCGGCGATGGCGGTGACGATCATGAAGCACTCCCCGGAGATCGAGGCGATCCTAGAGACCGCCGACCACGGCATCAATCGGTCCCCGCGCCCCCTCCCCCGAGGAAAACCCGCCTCCGAAACGGGACTCCCGAGACGCATAGTCTCGCGACATCGCAGGACATTGCGCCCCTTTCCGCCCCTTTCGCGGGCGGGGATAGACGCCGCTCTCTCCCCGCCCTCGCCGCCGGCCGCATACTCTCCGCCATGAGAGCCAAGCCGAAGACCACCTATGTCACCGCCTCGCCCGCCACCTGGGAGCTGATCCGCGCGGCCTACCTCTCCGGCCTGTCGGCGCCGACGGCGGCGGCGCGGTTCGGGGTGTCGGTCGGGGCGCTGCGCAAGCGGGCCCAGCGCGAGGGCTGGACCAAGCGGGTCCATGCCGCCGCGCCGTTCGCCCTGAACGGGCTGAACCGCCCGCCGGGCCTTGCGGCCCCGGACGCCGACGCCTCGCCGGCGGCAGCCGTTGTGGCGGGCGCGGCGGCGACGATCGAGGACGCGCCCGCCGACCTCGCCCTGCTGCACGCCCGGGCTCTGCCGCCGGTGCGGCGCGACCCGGTGACCGTGGCGCGGATGGCGGCGGCGGAGGCTTCGCGCCGGCTGATCGCCGGGGACGCCGACGCCGCCCTGCGCCACATCCGCGCCGCCGAGGCGCTGGTCGCGCTGGACGCCAAGCTGGAGGACATGGCCGGTCCGGAAGAGGACGACGACCCGCAGGCGGCGGAAGCGAGACAGTCCGCCTTCAGCGAGTTCACCTTCCAGGTCGCGGGCGAGCTGGCAGGACTGCTGCTGACCGGCCGGCCCGTGCCGCCGGGCTATCTGGCGCGGGCCGAGCACTGGCGGGCGCAGTATGCGGCCTGCCCGGTCGACGGGGATGAGGAGGAGGATGGGGATGAGGGCGAATAGCCCCGGGGCATGCTCCCGGGGCATGTCCCCGCCCCTGCCGCGCGAACCGTTCCACCCCTGCGCGAACCCCGTCCGGGTATACCCTGTCGCCCTTCGGCCACAGTCGGCGGAACTCCGCCTACGGCGCCCTTCGTTAGGGAACCGGGCGCGAATCGCGGCGTATCCTTTTCAATGGGCATGGGGCGCGCTCTCCCCCCGCGCGCCTCTCCCAAGAGGAAGAGACGTCATGAGCCCGGCCAACCTGACCATCGTGTCCGACAACGCCTCCACCGCCCTCACGCCCGTGGCGACCGAAGCGCTGCGCGACCGTGTGAAGCGCCTGCAGAACGAAGCCCGCGGGATCGCCCGCGAGCATGTGATGGCCCTCGAGCACGCCCTGGTGGCGGTGACGCAGCTGGCGGCGGAGATCGCCGACGGCGGCGACGCCTACCCGGTGGGCGCCCGCGAAGTGGCGCGGCAGCTGGTCGGCGAATGCGCCGGCCGGGCCAGCACCCTGGACGCCATCCTCAGCCGGACGGCCCGTCCCTAGGGTTCGCGAGCCCGCTCGACGCGGGTTGCGGCGACGGGAACAGTCGCCGCCGCACGGCCTTGACCAGCCGCCAGATCAGCCACAGCAGCGCGATCAGGACGATCGGCACCAGCAGCGGCGCGGCCAGGGCGATGAGGACGGTCACGAACGCCAGGGCGTCCTCGACGAACGACACCAGCGGATTGGCCAGGCCGCCCGTCGTGGCGGTGCTGGCGACGCGGGTCCCGCTCTGGGCCGCGTGGAAGGCCAGGGCCGTCGGCGCGCCGATGACGATGCCGGCGACCGCGGCGATCATCGGGTCGACCCCCGCGAACACCGAGCCGGCGGCCAGGATCGCCGCCAGCGGCCGGACCACCGTGCCGACGGCCGAGAGGGCGTGGTCGAGGACGGGGACCTTGTCCGCCGCCAGCTCCAGAGCGGTGGCGATGGCCAGGGCGACGATGGCGGCGTTGGAGCCGAGCCAGGCGGTCTGGCCGTTCAGCTCGACCCCGAACAGGCCGAAGCGGGCGGCGATGCTCAGCAGCAGCAGCGGCAGGAAGGCGCGCAGGCCGGTCGCCGCCGCCAGGCCCAGCCCCAGCAGCGCCGGCAGGATCCAAGTCTGCAGGATCTCGACGGGCATGGCGGGAGGAGACACCCCGGCGGGTCTCGGCGCAAGCGCCCCTCTTTTTCGTGAGACGGGCGTCATCGAACGTCGCTACCCTGGCCGCCTGGTCGGGGGAGACCAGACAACGGGAGAGAACGACGCATGAGAACCCTGCTCATCGGCCTGGGCCTCGCCGCCGCGGCCAGCCTGCCGCTGGCCGCCTGCTCCAAGAAGGAGGACGCCGGCAAGACCGCCGCCGCGCCCGAAGCCGCAGCTCCGGCCGCCGCCCCCGCAGCCGGCGGCCAGCTCAACGCGCCCCGCGCCGGCAAGTGGAAGATCACCAGCGAGATGGAGGGCGTCCCGGCCAAGATGCCGCCGGTCGAGGTCTGCTACACGAAGGACGACGTCGGGGGCGACAACTGGATGAAGCAGGCCCAGAACCAGGACGACAACTGCACCGGCGTGACGGTCACCCGCACGCCCGGCATGATCACCACCAAGGGCACCTGCCACGGCAACGGCGGGACCAAGAGCACCTACGAGATGAAGGTCACCGGCGACTTCAACAGCCGGTACGTCATGGAAAGCTCGGTCGTCATGGACCCGGCCATTCCGGGCATGCCCAGTCCGATGAAGGCCAAGATGACCGCCGAACGGGTCGGCGACTGCTGACCTGATCACGGAGCCCCGGCCGCGGGCGGTTGACATCGCTCGCGGCCGTACCTCTACTTCGAAAACAGTGCGCGGCCTCAAGATCGCGGTGGAAGTGGAGGAAACCGTATGACCGAGGCCGTCGCCCCTGGAGGCGCCGCCGCGCCTGCCGCTGCGTCATCTCAGCCCGCCGCCGCGCTCGGCCCCCGCCCCCGCATCGGCATCCCGACCAAGGCCCTCTACGGGTTCGGCTCGATCGCCTTCGGGATCAAGGACAACGGCTTCCGGGTCTTCCTGCTGCTCTTCTACAACCAGGTGATCGGCCTGCCCGCGGCCCAGGTGTCGCTGGCCATCATGGTCGCGATGCTGATCGACTGCGTGATCGACCCGATCGTCGGCGAGATCTCCGACAACTGGCGCAGCAAATGGGGCCGCCGCCATCCCTTCATGTACGCCTCCGCCCTGCCGGTGGCGCTGTCGTTCCTGCTGCTGTGGAACCCGCCCGTCGACTGGGGTCCGACCGGCCTGTTCTGGTATCTGGTCGTGGTCACCGTCGTGGTGCGCAGCTTCATCACCCTCTACGAGATCCCGTCCTCGTCGATGACGGCCGAGCTGACCACCAACTACGACGAGCGCTCGGCCCTGCTCGGCTGGCGCTACTTCTTCGCCTGGTGGGGCGGGCTGGCGCTGACGGTGTTCATGTTCGCCGTGCTGCTGCAGCCCACGGCCCAGTATCCGGTCGGCCAGCTGAACAAGGACGGCTACGCGACCTACGGCTACATCGCCGCCGCCCTGATGTTCGCCTCGATCATGATCTCGGCGATGGGCACCCATCGCTTCATCCCCTGGATGCCTCAGGCCGCCCCCCAAAAGACCCACAAGCCGCTGGCCCAGACCGTCCGCGAGATGACGCAGACCCTGAACACCCGCCCCTTCATCGCCATCACTCTGGTCGGGCTGTTCGCCGCCGTGGCGCAGGGCGTCAGCTTCTCGCTGGTCTTCTACTTCACGACCTACTTCTGGGAGCTGAGCAGCCAGTGGACCGCCGTCCTGCTGCTCGACAACTTCATCTCCTCGGCCCTGGCGCTGATCGCCGCGCCGATGCTCAGCAAGCGTTCGGGCAAGCGCTCCGCCGGCGCCCTGCTGCTGGCCGCCTCGGTGCTGGTCGGCTTCCTGCCCTTCATCCTGCGCCTGATGGGCTGGTTCCCGGGCAACGACGACCTGATCGCCGGCAGCCAGGTCCCGCAGATCGTGCCCTGGCTGTTCGTGGACGGCGTCATTCGCGGCGTGCTGGGCATCACCGCGGCGATCCTGATCACCTCGATGCTGGCCGACGTCGTCGAATACAGCGAGGCGCGCACCGGCCGCCGGTCCGAGGGCCTGATCTTCGCCTTCACCAGCCTGATGCAGAAAGCCGTCAGCGGCGTGGGCGTGATGGTCGCCGGCCTGCTGCTGACCCTCGTCAACTTCCCGCAGAACGCCAAGCCCGGCCAGGTGCCGCAGGCAACGATCGACAACCTGGCCCTGGTCTACATGCCGGCCCTGGTGGTGCTGTACGGCGTCGCGCTGTTCGCCATGAAGGCCTACAACATCACCCGCGAGAGCCACGAGGAGACCTTGCGGACCCTCGCGGCCAAGGCCCAGGCGGCGGAGGACGCGGCGACGGGACAGATTCCGTAGCTCAGAAGGGACATGCTCCCGAAGGGTGCGTGTCCTCCTTCCGAGCACCAAACGAGGACACGCACCGCTGCGCGGAGCATGTCCCCTACGCCGCTATTCCGCGATCTCGGTCAGCGCGCTGTAGACCAGCGTCCGCAGCTCGCGGCGGACCGGATAGGCCGACGAGGGCAGCAGCTGGGTCAGGAACACCACGGCCAGATCCTCGGCCGGGTCGACCCAGAAGAAGGTGCTGGCCGCGCCGCCCCAGAAGAAGTCGCCGGCGCTGCCGGGGATCATGGTCTTCACCGGGTCGACCGTGACCCCGAAGCCCAGGCCGAAGCCGACGCCGGCGTAGGTCGCCTCGCTGAACAGCGACTTGGACATCTGCGTCAGGTCCTTGCCGTCCGGCAGGTGGTTGGCGGTCATCAGCTTCAGGGTCTTGGGGCCCAGCAGCCGCACGCCGTCCAGCTCGCCGCCGTTCAGCAGCATGCGGGCGAAGCGCATGTAGTCGGCGGCCGTGCCGACCAGGCCGCCGCCGCCCGAGGGGAAGTCGGTCGGGGTCAGATAGGGGCTCTTCTCCGGATCGTCCTGCAGCGAGGGCAGGCCCGGCTTCACCGCCTTGGACCCCAACACGCCGGCGGCGTAGCAGGCGGTCAGACGGTGCGCCTTGTCGGCCGGAACGGTGAAGCTGGTGTCGACCATGCCCAGCGGCTGGAAGATGCGCTCCTCCAGGAAGTCCGGGAACGGCCGGCCGGAGATCTTCTCGACCAGGTAGCCGAGCACGTCGGTCGAGACCGAATAGTTCCAGGCGTCTCCCGGCGAGAACACCAGCGGAATGCCGGCCAGCTTGTCGATGAACTCCTGCAGCGTGCCGTAGCGCAGGTCCTCGGCCACCTTCAGCTTGCGGTAGGCGGCGTCGACGTTGCCCTGCATCTGGAAGCCGTAGGTCAGGCCCGACGTGTGGCGCAGCAGGTCGATCATCAGCATCGGCCGCGCCGGCGGGGTCTTGGCCCAGCCCGCGTCCGTACCGGCGGCGAAGACGCCCAGGTTCGCCCATTCCGGGATGAACTTGGCTACGGGATCGTCCAGCGCGACCAGCCCCTCCTCGACCAGCATCATGAAGGCCACCGAGGTGATCGGCTTGGTCATCGAATAGATGCGGAAGAGGGCGTCGCTCTCCAGCGCGCGGTTCCGCTCGCGATCCGCCAGACCCAGCGTGACGTCGTAGGCCAGCTTGCCGCGCCGCCAGACCTGGACCTGGGCGCAGGGCAGCTTGCCCGGCTTGACGTACCGCTCGTCCAGGAAGGCTTCGATCTTCGCCAGCCGCTCGGAGGACAGGCCGATGCTCTCAGGTTTGGTCATGCGCTTTTCTCCCTCCGGGGGGCCTTCCCGGACCATACCCAACATTCTAGGCTGGGCTACAAAACATAAGGACTAAGGGGAACGCGATGGCCTGGGATTTCGAGACAGAGCCCGAATTCCAAGAGAAGCTCGACTGGATGGACGCTTTCGTCCGCGATGAGGTCGAGCCGCTGGACCGCATTCGCCTGCATCCTTACGACGTCAAGAATCCACTCTACGCGAAGCTCGTCCGGCCGCTACAGGCCGAGGTGAAAAAGCAGGGTCTCTGGGCCTGCCACCTGGGCCCTGACCTCGGCGGCCAGGGCTACGGCCAGGTCAAGCTGGGCCTGATGAACGAGATCCTCGGTCGCAGCCACTTCGCCCCGTCGGTGTTCGGCTGCCAGGCGCCCGACACCGGGAACGCGGAGATCATCGCCCACTACGGCACGGCCGCGCAGAAGGCGAAGTACCTGCAACCGCTGCTGAACAACGAGATCGTCTCGGCCTTCTCGATGAGCGAACCGACCGGCGGCGCCGATCCGCTGACCTTCACCACCCGGGCGGAGCTCGACGGCGACCACTGGGTGATCAACGGCGAGAAGTGGTTCTCGACCAACGCCAAGTGGGCCGAGTTTCTGATCGTCATGGCCGTGAGCGATCCAGACGGTCCGCCCTATCAGCGGATGTCGATGTTCATCGTGCCCTGCGACACGCCGGGCGTGGAGATCGTGCGCAATGTCGGCGTCGGCTACGGCGACGAGGGCTCCGAAGGCTACATGCGCTACACCAATGTGCGCGTGCCGGCCGACCATCTGCTGGGCGAGCGGGGCGGCGCCTTCGCCATCAGCCAGACCCGCCTGGGCGGCGGCCGCATCCACCACGCCATGCGCACGGTCGGCCAGGGCAAGCGCGCCCTGGACCTGATGTGCCAGCGCGCCGTCAGCCGCACCACCCGCGACGGCCCGCTGTCGGGCAAGCAGGCGGTGCAGATGATGATCGCCGACGCCTGGATCGAGCTGCAGCAATTCCGGCTGATGGTGCTGCACACCGCCTGGCTGATCGACAAGCACCGGGACTATCGCAAGGTCCGCAAGGACATCGCGGCGGTGAAGGTGGCCATGCCGCGCGTCTATCACTCGATCGCGTCCAAGGCCCTGCACCTGCACGGCGCCCTGGGCGTGTCGAACGAGATGCCGTTCGTCGGCCAGGTGATCGGCAGCTTCGTGATGGGCATCGCCGACGGTCCGACCGAGGTCCACCAGGAGACCTTGGCCAAGCAGCTGTTGCGCCACTACCAGCCCAGCAACGACCTGTTCCCGGCCTACAGCCTGCTGAACCGGCGCGAGGAAGCCCTGGAGAAGTTCGCCGAGATCCTGGCCGAGCATGAGGAGGCCGCGTGAGCACCTGGCCCGCGATGACCATCGAGGCGGCGCACGCCCGCCTCACCGCCCCCGGCGCCCGGTTCGAGATCGAAGAGGTCGTGATCAGGGGGATTCCCACCAAGGTCTGGAAGAACGCCCCGGCCACCCTGCGCGACATGGTGGCCAACGGCCGCAACTTCCCGACCCGTGAGTTCCTGGTCTACGAGGACGATCGCGTCACCTTCGAGGCCTTTCATCGCGCCGTGGCGGCGCTGGCGGCCCAGTTGGCGGCCGACGGCGTCGGCAAGGGCGACCGGGTGGCGGTGATCATGCGCAACCTGCCGGAATGGCCGGTCGCCTTCTTCGCCGCGATCAGTTTGGGCGCCATCGTCACGCCGCTGAACGCCTGGTGGACGGGGCCCGAGCTGCACTACGGCCTGGTCGATTCCGGTAGCAAGGTCGCCATCGTCGACAGCGAGCGGCTGGAGCGGATCATCGGCCATCTGGCCGACTGTCCTGACCTGACGGCGGTCTACGCCGCCCGCAATCCCGAGGCCTGCGAGCATCCGCGCGTGCGTTGCCTCGAGGACGTGATCGGCGCGCCCAGGACCTGGGCCGACCTGCCGGACCGGCCGCTGCCGACGACGCCGATCGCGCCCGACGACGACGCGACGATCTTCTACACCTCGGGCACCACCGGGAAGCCGAAGGGCGCGCTGGGCACCCATCGCACCATGGCGACCAACGTCATGACCAGCGGCGCGGCCTTGGCCCGTCCCTTCCTGCGCCGGGGCGAGGCTCCCCCCGCGCCGGATCCGAACGCGCCACAGAAGGTCACCCTGCTGGTCGTGCCGATGTTCCACGTCACCGGCTGCTCGGCGACCCTGGGGCCGGCCCTGAACAACGGCGGCAAGCTGGTCCTGATGCGCAAATGGGACGCGCTGGAGGGCATGAAGCTGATCGAGCGCGAGCGGGTGACCACCACCGGCGGCGTGCCGACCATCGCCTGGCAGCTGATCGAGCACCCCGAGCGGCCGAACTTCGACCTCAGTTCGATCGAGGGCATCAGCTACGGCGGCGCGCCCTCGGCGCCCGAGCTGGTGCGGCGGATCAAGGAGGTCTGGCCCACGGCCTCGGCCGGCAACGGCTGGGGCATGACCGAGACCAGCGCCACCTTCACCAGCAACGGCAGCGACGACTATGTGAACCGCCCTGACAGCTGCGGCCCGGCGCCGGCGGTCGGCGAGATGAAGATCATGACCGTCGACGCTCCGTTCCGCGACCTGCCGCCCGGAGAGGTCGGCGAGCTGTGGTGCAAGGGACCGATGGTCGTGAAGGGCTATTGGAACAAGCCCGAGGCCACGGCCCAGACCTTCGTCGACGGCTGGGTGCGGACCGGCGACCTGGCGCGGATCGACGAGGAAGGCTTCTGCTTCATCATCGACCGGGCCAAGGACATGCTGATCCGCGGCGGCGAGAACATCTACTGTATCGAGGTCGAGAACGTCCTGTACGACCACCCGGCCGTCATGGACGCGGCCCTGATCGGCATCCCGCACAAGATCCTGGGCGAAGAGCCGGCGGCTGTGGTCACGCTGAAGCCGGGGGCCCAGGCCACCGAGCAGGAGCTGCGCGCCTTCGTCGCCGACCGGCTGGCCGCCTTCAAGGTTCCGGTCCGGGTCGCCTTCTGGCATGAGACCCTGCCTCGAAACGCCAACGGCAAGATCATGAAGTCGGCGTTGAAGGACGTGTTCGCCGGAGACGCCGCCGCTTGACCCTGGACGCCCCGCCGCCGAGCGGCTCGACCGCTCGCTACGCCGCCAAGAAGGAGGCCATTCTGGCCGCCGCGACGGCGATCCTGAACCGGCAGGGGGTTCGGGGCATGACGCTCGCCGACGTGGCGGCCGACGTCGGGCTGATCACCACCTCGGTCACCTACTACTACCGCAAGAAGGAAGACTTGGCGGCGGCCTGCTTCCTGCGCGGCGTCGAGATCTTCGACAACCTGGCCTCCGAGGCCGCCAAGGCCGTGGGGGCCCGGGCGCGGCTGGCGCGGTTCATCGAGCTGTACTTCGACCACGCCCTGAAGATCCGCCTCAAACAGGTTCCGCCATTCGTGGCCTTCGGCGAGATGAAGGGCCTGAACGAGCCGCTGCGCTCAGAGGTCGGCGGCGCTTTCAACGACCTGTTCCGCAACATCCGGGGCTTCTTCGACGACCCGGAGTTCGCCGGGCTGTCGCGGCTGGAGACCACGGCCCGCACCCATCTGCTGCTGGAGCAGGCCTTCTGGACCGTCACCTGGCTGCGTCGGTACGACGTCGAGGACTTCCCGCGGATCCGCGACCGGATGTCGGACATCCTGTGCAACGGCCTGGCCGCCGGGGACCGTCCCTGGGCGCCGCCGCCCCTGCCCATCGCCGCCGCCGAACCCGCCGCGGGTCAGGACGTCTCGCGCGAGACCTTCCTGATCGCCGCCACGCGGGTGATCAACCAGAAGGGCTACCGGGGCGCCTCGGTCGAGGACATCTCGGCCCAGCTCAACGTCACCAAGGGCAGCTTCTATCACCACAACGAGGCCAAGGACGACCTGGTCGTCGAGTGCTTCGAACGCACTTTCGAGGTGATGCGGGCCAACCAGTTCGCCGCCCGGGATCTGGAGCGCGCCGACCGCTGGACCCAGCTGACGGCCGCCACCGCGGCGCTGGTGAACTACCAGCTGTCGGATCACGGCCCCCTGCTGCGCGCCTCGGCCATGGGCGCCCTGCCGGGAGACATCCGCCACGACCTGGTCGAGCGCTACGCCCGGATCTCCGACCGGTTCGCCGCCATGATCTCGGACGGGATCGCCGAGGGCTCGATCCGACCCGTCGATCCGCTGATCGCCGCCCACATGATCAGCTCGATGATCAACGCGGCCGTGTCGCTGCAGAACTGGGCCCCCGGCGCGGACCTGGACCAGGCCGCCGCCCTGTTCGCCCGTCCCCTGCTCGTCGGCGTCTTCAGCCGCTGATCTCCAGGCAAAAAAGGGGCGGCCGAAGCCGCCCCAGTCCACACACCCCGGAGGGATCGGGTCAGAACTTCTTGGTCAGCGCCACCTTCCAGGTTCGGCCGAGGCCGCTGGCCGTGAACGGGTCGTAGTTCAGGTCCAGGCGGGCGAAGGGCGGGTCCTTGTCGAACACGTTGTCCACCGACAGGGCGAACGTCGTGTCCCACGGCAGGAACACCCGGTAGGTCACGTCGTTACTCACGAAGGCGTCGATGGTCTTGCCGTTCGGATTGGACACGAACGGCGCGGTTCGCTGATCGGTGTAGCTGTCGATGTAGCGCACGGTCCAACGCACGTTGTGCTGGCCGTGGTTGTACTCGGCATACAGGCTGCCCTTCCATTGCGGCAGCGGATAGGCCGTCGTCTGGTAGTTCAGCTTGCCGACCGCGTCGAAGGCCGGCGCCACCACGACGCCGTCGATCGTCGTCGCGTCGGTGACGTACTCGTGGACGTAGGTCGTCGTGCCCCCGATGGTGAGCGCGCCGCCCAGGATGTCGTCGAAGGTCCAGTCGGCGATCAGGTCGATGCCCGAGGTCTTGATCGACGCGCCATTCACGTTGTTGGTGCGAACCCGGGTGATGGCCGCCGAAGCCGCGGCCGCCGAGGCGAACGAGGCGCAGGTCGCTCCGCCGCTGAAGCTGAACCGAGCGGCCAGAGGGCTGGCGCAGTTGGCCTGGGCCCCGGCGCCGATGCCATTGGGGAACACCGCCGCGACCAGCCCGGACACCGGGTCGGTCACGATCGGATCCTTGAAGTCGAAGTTCCAGTAGTCGAGCGTGGCGCGGAAGCCCCCCGCCTCGAAGATCACCCCGATGCTGTAGGTCGTCGCGCTCTCAGGCTTCAGGTTGGGATTGCCGTAGACGTCGACGGCGCGGAAGGTGCCGTTGATCCCCTGCAGCGAGGTGACGAAGTCATCGTTCAGCTGGATCGCGGGCGGCGCCCGGAAGGTAGTGCCGATCGAGCCCCGGAACGCCAGCCAATCGCTCGCCTGCCAGCGTAGCGACAGCTTCGGGTCGAAGGTCGAGCCGACGGCGCCACCGTAGTCTTCGTAGCGGGCGGCCAGCGTGGCGTTGAAGTCGTCGGTGATCGGCGCCACGACCTCCCCGTAGACCGCGTACAGATCCTGGTTCAGGAACACGTTGCTGCCGACGCCCAGGAAGGCGAGCGGCCCCTGCGGCGAGGCGCAGGTCTTCGATCCGTTGATCGGCGTGTCGATGCAGGGGTTCTTGGCCCGGTTGGAAATGTCGTTGTACCAGGCCTTGAAGGTCGACTTGCGCCACTGGGCGCCGGCCGCCCACATCACGTCGCCGCCGGGCAGCGACCAGCCGGTCTTGCCGCTGACCAGGCCCTCGACCACGAACAGCGTCGCGGTCTGCTCCGTTTCAGCCTTCTGGAAGAACCAGCGGGTGACTTCCTCGCTGTTGGCCAGGGCGGCGTTGTAGGTCGGATTGGCCTGGCCGGTAATCGCGTTCTTGGGCACCGCCGACGAGAACGGATTGAACCACAGGCAGGTGGACCCCGGCTGACCGGCTACGATGTTGTTGCAGTTGGGCCCGCCCAGACCGCGCAGGGCGAGCTGATAGCGGCTGACGACCGTGTCGTAGCCGGTCCGGTTGCCCTTCTCCTCGCCATAGCTGATGGCGATGTTCCAGTTGAGGTCGGGGTTGAACTCGCCGCTCAGATCGGCGGCGAACCGATAGGCGTCGAAGGTCCGGCTCCCCTCGGACGGCCCATAGTTGAACATCGGGTTGCCGCCCATCCCGAAGGGACGGCTGGCGACGACGAGCGCGCCGGCGCCCAAGGCCGCGGTCGGGATGTTGAACGCCGCGCCGGTCGTGCCGTTGTAGCCCGGAATGGTGCCCGGGTGGGCGGCGACATATGCCAGCAGGCCTGGGTTGTTCCCTGGCACAAAGTACTGGCCGGGCACGGGCGAGGTGAGCGCCGTCGGCGTCGACAGCAGCGCGTAGGACGGCGAAGTCTTCCAGTCCGGCACCTCGGTGCGGGCATAGAACCCTTCGACATGCAGCTTGGTGGTGTCGTTGAGGTCGAGGTTCCATTCGCCATAGATCTGGTAGCGGTCTTCCTTTTCGACCAGGTTGTCGTACTCGGTATAGTGCCAGTAGCAGACGGGCGTCGTCCCGCTGAAGCCGCTGAAACCACCGAGCGGGGAGCACTGGTCGTCCCGGAACCGGTTGGCGCTCGAGCCGAGCGGGATGAAGGACGACGGATTCCCCGCCGCCGACCAGCCGCCCTCCGGATTGTCCAGGTAGGGGCGATTGGCCCAGCTGCGCTCGGTCACGGGCAACACCGACCGGTGCTGCCAGCCCGCCGACAGCAGGATGTTCATGGTGTCGTTGGACCAGCCGTAGACCGCGCTCAGCGTGTAGTCGCCGTCCGAGCCGTCGATCACGCGATAGCTGCCGGAGACCTCGAGGCCTTCGAAGTTCTTGCGGGTGATGAAGTTGACCACCCCGCCGATGGCGTCCGAGCCATAGGTCGCCGCCGCCCCGTCCTTCAGCACCTCGACGCGCCCGACGGCGGCGCTGGGAATGATGTTGGTGTCGACGGCCCCGGCGCCGGCCAGGGCGAACGGGTTGATCGGCAGACGGCGGCCGTTGAAGAGGACCAGCGTCCGGGTCGGACCCAGGCCCCGCAGATTCACGCTGCCGGAGCCTTCCGACCCCTGGGCGCGCGAGTCGAACTGGTTGGTGTCGCCCAGGACGCCGTTGGACACCGCCAGGCCCTTGAGCAGCTCGACCGTGGTCGGCGAGCCCTGCTTGGCCAACTCCTCGGCGCCGATCACATCGACCGGCATCGCGGCGTTCTCGGGGGTGCCCCGGATCAGGGAGCCGGTGACGATGACGGCCTCGACATCTGTCGGAGCGGATTGTCCCTGCGCCGCCGCCTGCGAAACCAGGCCGAGCGACAGGGTGATGGCCAGGGCTGATCCCCCGGCCAGATAGCCAATTCTGCGCATTTACTCCCTCCCTGTTGGTTCCTCTGCCGTTCCATCCATTTTCTTCGAAGGATGGTTACGGCGCTTCACATACGCCTACGGACCTCCCGCTGTTGCGGGGGCCCGATGCGCCCCGGACCTCGCTCGCATGTCGGCGAGGAATGACAATGTTGAGAAATGTGACGTGAATTGTCGCTGCGAGCGGGATTTCTTCGCGTTTCCGCTATGGCGAAGATGATCGCGGAACACGCCAACCCACCCCCTCACAGGCTCGTTGCGCCGCCGGACCGCGACCGCCGCACTCCAGGCACGGCGAAGCGAAACCCAGTCAGCAACCTGTTTCGATGATGCGGTATGATTTCCCGCCGCGTCAACCGGTCGAGGACGGTTCCGTCCAGAAATTGGGGAATAGAATTGCGCGCGTACGCCTTCAGCGCAGGCGTCCGGGGTCCGGAGCGCCAGGACGCTCAGGAGTTTGCGCACGACCTTGCCGCCGGACGACCGTGACGGTTCGCCGCAGGCCTCGCCGGCGTCGGTACGGATCAGTACAGGGAGGAGGCGCCTGCGTCCGCGGCGCCCACGGCCCGCCGGAAGACTCCGAACAGTTCACGGCCGTAGCCGCCCTCCTCGGCCGGCGCCGTCGCCGACTCGCGGCCCGCGAGCTCCGCCTCGATCGCCAGGACGCCGGCCTCGGCGTCCAGCGTGATCCGGTCTCCGCTCTGGACGCGGGCCAACGGCCCGCCGGCAGAGGCTTCCGGCGTCACATGGATCGCCGCCGGAACCTTGCCGGAAGCGCCGGACATCCGCCCGTCGGTGACCAGCGCCACCTTGTGTCCGCGATCCTGCAGCACCGTCATCGCCGGGGTCAGGCCGTGCAGCTCCGGCATGCCGTTGGCGCGGGGTCCTTGGAAGCGGACCACCGCCACGACGTCCCGATCCAGCTCGCCCCGCTTGAACGCCGCCAGGAAGTCGGCCTGGCTCTCGAACACCGCCGCCGGCGCCGAGATCCGCCGGTTCTCCGGCTTCACGGCCGAGGTCTTGATCACCGCCCGGCCCAGACCGCCCACCAGCAGACGGATACCGCCCTCGGCCTCGAACGGGTCATCGCAGGGGCGCAGAATCTCGCGGTCGAGGCTCTCGGACGCCCCCTCGCGCCAGGCCACCCGCCCATCGTCCAGGTAGGGCTCACGCGCGTAGAGATGCAGCCCCTTGCCGGCGATGGTCAGCACGTCGTCGTGGACCAGTCCGGCCTTAAGCAGCTCGCGGATCACGAAGGCCATGCCCCCGGCGGCGTGGAACTGGTTCACGTCGGCGCTGCCGTTCGGATAGACCCGCGCCAGCAGCGGCGTGACCTTCGACAGGTCGTCGAAGTCCTCCATCGTCAGGACCACGCCCGCGGCGTGGGCCACGGCGACCAGATGCAGGACGTGGTTGGTCGAGCCGCCGGTGGCCATCAGCCCGACCAGGCCGTTGACCATGGCCTTCTCGTCGACGACGTGGCCGGCGGGGGTCCACTCGTTCGAGCGGGGCCCGATCTCCGCGCAGCGCCGCGCCGCCGCCTTGACCAGCTCGTCGCGCAGGTCGGTGTTGGGATGGATAAAGGCCGAGCCCGGCAGGTGCAGGCCCATCATCTCCATCAGCATCTGGTTGGAGTTGGCCGTGCCGTAGAAGGTGCAGGTGCCAGGGCCGTGGTAGCTGGCCTGCTCGGCCGCCAGCAGCTCCTCCCGCGTCGCCTTGCCTTCGGCGTAGAGGGCCCGAACCTTCGCCTTCTCGGAGTTCGGCAAGCCCGAGGTCATCGGTCCCGCCGGCACGAAGATCGCCGGAAGGTGGCCAAAGGCCAGGGCGCCGATGACCAGACCCGGCACGATCTTGTCGCACACGCCCAGGTACAGGCCGCCGTCGAAGGCGTCGTGGGTCAGCGCGATGCCCGTGGCCATGGCGATGACGTCGCGGCTGAACAGGCTCAGCTCCATGCCGGGACGGCCCTGGGTGACGCCGTCGCACATGGCGGGCACGCCGCCCGCGAACTGGGCGGTCGCCCCGACCTCCCGCGCCGCGTCCTTGATCAGGGCGGGATATCGCTCCAGCGGCTGATGGGCGCTGAGCATGTCGTTGTAGGCCGAAACGATGGCCAGGTTCGGCGCGTCGGGATCCAGCGCTCGCAGGCGGTCGGCCGGGTCGGAGGCGGCGAAGGCATGGGCCCAGTTGGCGCAGCTGAGCTTGGCGCGACCGGGCTCGGCCCCGCGGGCGGCTTCGACCTGAGCCAGGTAGGCCGAGCGGCGCTCGCGGCTGCGCTCGACGATCCGGGCGGTGACTTCCGCGACGACGGGATGCATCGGCTGACTCCTAGGGCGACCAGATCACGCGGACGGGCGTATCGCCCGCCGCCCTGAACAACGCATGGATGGGCAGGTCGTCGCGCTCCTCGACGATCCGCCGCTTCGTTTCGCCGCTGATCAGGATCACGATCAGATAGGTCTTGGTCAGGGCGTGCAGGGTCAGGCTGATGCGATCCTGCGGCGGGGCCGGCTCGCCCCTCGGCGCCGGAATGACCAGCGCGCCGCTGTCGGGGTCGAGACCGTAGTCCAGCGACGGGTTGCCCGGGAACAGCGAGGCGAAATGGCCGTCGTCGCCCATGCCCAGCAGCACGACGTCGAACGGCAGCAGGTCGGCGACCGTCGCCTCGGCGGCATCCGCCGCATCGGCGGGCGTCGCCGCGTCGGACCATAGAGGAACCAGGCGGGCGCCGGCCGCCTCGCCGGTCAGCAGCCGGTCGCGGACCAGCTTCTCGTTAGAATCCGGCGAACTGGGCGGAACCCAGCGTTCGTCGGACAGGGTCACAGCCACCTGCTCCCAGGGCAGCGGCAGGGTGGCCAGCAGGTCATAGACCGGGCCGGGCGAACGGCCGCCGGTGGCCACGAAGCTGGCCCGCTCGTTCTCGGACAGGCCTGCGGCCAGCCAGTCGGCGATGGCGACGGCGGCGGCCTGGGCGGCCTCCTCGGCGTCGGCGTAGGCTTCGACCTCGATGCGGGGAGAGATTCTCGACTCAGTCATTCCAGGCGCGCCCGCTACGCTCGATCAGGGCGAAGGCGCCGGCGGGCCCCCAGGATCCGGCCGGATAGGGCTTGGGCGTCATGCCGGCCTCGGTCCAGGCGTCCGCGACGCCGTCGACGAAGGCCCAGGCCGCCTCGATCTCGTCCCGGCGCACGAACAGGGTCTGGTCGCCGCGCAGCGCGTCGAGCAGCAGCCGCTCGTAGGCGATGCGGCGACGGCCGCCGTCCTCGCCCAACGACTTGAGGCTCAGCGACAGCGGCATCGATTGCAGTCGAACGTCCCCCAGGCCCGGCCGCTTGTTCATCACGGTCAGCGAGATGTCCTCGTCCGGCTGCAGCTCGATGACCAGACGATTGGCGACCAGGTCGCCCTGGGCGGCGCCGCCGAAGATCGAGTGCGGCACCGGCTTGAACTGGATGACGATCTCGGTGCGCCGCTCGGGCATCCGCTTGCCGGTGCGCAGGAAGAACGGCACGCCGGCCCAGCGCCAGTTGTCGACGTGGGCGGTCAGGGCGACGAAGGTTTCGGTCTGCGACGGCCGGCCGACCTCGGCCTCGTAGCTGCTGGCCTTTTCGCCCTCAACCATGCCGGGCCCGTACTGGCCGCGGACGCTGTCGTGCTGGGCCGAGGCGCGGTCGAACGGGCGCAGCGAGCGCAGCACCTTGACCTTCTCGTTGCGGACGGCGTCCGGCTCCAGATCCGACGGCGGCTCCATGGCCACCAGACACAGCAGCTGCAGCATGTGGTTCTGCAGCATGTCGCGGATGGCGCCGTAGTCGTCGTAGTAGGGCCAGCGGTCGCCGACGGCCTGGGTCTCGGCCACGGTGATCTGGACGTGGTCGATGGTCTGGCTGGTCCACAGCGGTTCGAACAGGCTGTTGGCGAAACGCAGCGCGATCAGGTTCTGGACCGTCTCCTTGCCCAGATAGTGGTCGATGCGGAAGACGTTGCTCTCGTCCGCCACGGCGGCGACGGCGGCGTTGATCGAGCGCGACGTCTCAAGGTCGCGGCCGATCGGCTTCTCGAGCACCAGGCGGGTGCTGTCGGTGATCACCCCGCCGGCCTTCAGGCTGGCGCAGGCGGCGGTGTAGAGGCTGGGCGACAGCGAGAAGAAGATCACCAGCGGCCGGCGGCCGTCGACGCGCCCCTTCAGGCAGGCGGCGCCCTCGGGCTTGGTCACATCGCCGGCGCAGTAGTCCAGACGCTCGGCGAACCGGGCCCAGACCGTCTCGTCGATTGGCTCGCGCGCCTGCAGCAGCTCGCGGACCTCCTGGCGCCAGGCGTCGGCGTCCATGTCGCTGCGCGCCACCCCGACGATGCTCAGCCCCGCGGGCAGCAGGCCGTCGGCGTCCAGGTTGTAGAGCGAGGGCAGCAGCATCCGCCGGGCCAGATCGCCCGAGGCCCCCAGGATGACGAGGGCGGAGGTCGTGAGCGCGGACGGTGTCGGCATGATCGCCTTTCGAAGCACGGCGGTTTCCGGAGCAGCGGCCCTCTCTTAGCCGTCGAAGGACGCTGCGTCAGCGGCGAACATGCCCTTCGGAGTGATTTTTCTTCCACTCGCTGGAAGAAACTCTCGGTTCGAACCCGAAACGCGGTGAAAGGCGCCCGCTGGGCCGCCTTGCGTGGTTCGAGACGCTGGCCGGGGACATGCTCCCGCAAGGTGCGTGTCCCCGTCTGTCGGGTCGAGGGGACACGCACCGCTTCGCGGAGCATGTCCCCGGCGGGCGGGCAAAGAAAAGGCCCCCGGGATTGCTCCCGGAGGCCCTGATCCTTCAGCCGAAGCTTCGACGGTCGAGGGTTACTCGACGATCTTCGCGACGACGCCGGCGCCGACGGTGCGGCCGCCTTCGCGGATGGCGAAGCGCAGGCCCTGGTCCATGGCGATCGGGGTGATCAGCTCGACGTCCAGCTCGGCGTTGTCGCCCGGCATGATCATTTCCACGCCTTCGCGCAGCTTGATGATCCCGGTCACGTCCGTCGTGCGGAAGTAGAACTGCGGACGGTAGTTGGTGAAGAACGGCGTGTGACGGCCGCCCTCTTCCTTGGTCAGGATGTAGGCCTCGGCGGCGAACTTCTTGTGCGGGGTGATCGAGCCCGGCTTGCACAGAACCTGACCACGCTCGACGTCTTCACGCTTGGTGCCGCGCAGCAGCACGCCCACGTTGTCGCCCGCCTGGCCCTGGTCCAGCAGCTTGCGGAACATTTCCACGCCCGTGCAGGTCGTCTTCTGGGTGTCGCGGATGCCGACGATCTCGACTTCCTCGCCAACCTTCACGATGCCCTTCTCGACCCGGCCCGTCACCACCGTGCCGCGGCCCGAGATCGAGAACACGTCTTCCACCGGCATCAGGAACGGCAGGTCCACCGGACGGTCCGGCTGCGGGATGTAGGCGTCCACCTGGGTCATCAGCTCCAGGATACGGTCTTCGCCGATCGCCGGCTCACGACCTTCAACCGCCGCCAGGGCCGAGCCCTTCACGATCGGAATGTCGTCGCCCGGGAACTGGTAGCTCGACAGAAGTTCGCGAACTTCCATCTCCACCAGGTCCAGCAGCTCCTCGTCGTCGACCATGTCGACCTTGTTCATGAACACCACCAGCGCCGGAACCCCGACCTGGCGCGCCAGCAGGATGTGCTCGCGCGTCTGCGGCATCGGGCCGTCGGCCGCCGACACCACCAGGATCGCGCCGTCCATCTGCGCCGCGCCCGTGATCATGTTCTTCACGTAGTCGGCGTGGCCGGGGCAGTCGACGTGCGCGTAGTGACGGTTCTGCGTCTCGTACTCGACGTGCGCCGTGTTGATCGTGATCCCCCGCGCCTTCTCTTCCGGCGCCGCGTCAATGTCTTCGTACTTCTTCGCCGTCGCGCCGCCGCTCTTCGCCAGCACCATCGTGATCGCCGCCGTCAGCGTCGTCTTGCCGTGGTCAACGTGACCAATCGTGCCGATGTTGCAGTGCGGCTTGTTACGTTCGAATTTCTCTTTAGCCATTTCAAGCTCCAGCCCTGTCCGGGCCTGTCCTCTGTCTAGGGTTGGATTAGGCGTACTTCTTGATCACTTCGTCGGCGACGTGTTGCGGCACCGGATCGTAGTGGTCGTATTGCATGGTGAAGGCGGCGCGGCCCTGCGACATGCCCCGCAGGGTGTTCACGTAGCCGAACATGTTGGCCAGCGGCACGAAGGCGTTCACCACCGTGGCGTTGCCGCGCATGTCCTGGCCCTGGATCATGCCACGACGACCGTTCAGGTCGCCGATGACCGAACCCAGGTACTCTTCCGGGGTCACGACCTCGACGGCCATGATCGGCTCGAGCAGCTTGGGAGCGCCCTTTTCACGCAGTTCCTTGAACGCGGCGCGGGCCGCGATTTCGAAGGCCAGCACCGAGGAGTCGACGTCGTGGTAGGCGCCGTCGATCAGCGTGGCCTTCACGTCGATCACCGGGAAGCCGGCCAGCAGGCCGTTTTCCTTGGCCGACTCCAGGCCCTTGATGACGCCCGGGATGTATTCCTTGGGCACCGCGCCGCCGACGATCCCGCTTTCGAAGACGAAGCCCGTGCCGGGCTCGCCCGGCTCGAACACCAGCTTCACGCGGGCGAACTGGCCCGTGCCGCCGGTCTGCTTCTTGTGCGTGTAGTCAATCTCGGCGCGCTTGCCGAGCGATTCACGGTAGGCCACCTGCGGCGCGCCGATGTTGGCCTCGACCTTGTAGGTGCGCTTCAGGATGTCGATCTTGATGTCGAGGTGCAGTTCACCCATGCCCTTCAGGATCGTCTGGCCCGACTCGTGGTCGGTCGAGACGGTGAAGGAGGGATCTTCCGACGCCAGCTTGGCCAGGGCGACGCCCAGCTTCTCCTGGTCGGCCTTCGACTTCGGCTCGACGGCGATCTCGATGACGGGGGCCGGGAACTCCATGCGCTCCAGGATCACCGGCGACTTCAGCGGGTCGCACAGGGTGTCGCCCGTGCGGGTGTCCTTGAGGCCGGCCAGGGCGACGATGTCGCCGGCGTAGGCTTCCTTGATGTCTTCGCGGTTGTTGGAGTGCATCAGCAGCATGCGGCCGACGCGTTCCTTGCGGTCGCGGGTCGAGTTCAGCAGGCCCATGCCCGTTTCCATCTTGCCCGAGTAGATCCGGCAGAAGGTCAGCGAGCCGACGAAGGGGTCGTCCATGATCTTGAACGCGAGCACCGACAGGGGCTCGTCGTCCGAGGCGTTGCGGACCACCGGCTCTTCGGTCTTGAAGTCGATGCCCGGCGTCGGCGGAATGTCGATCGGCGACGGCAGGTAGTCGACAACGGCGTCGAGCAGGGTCTGGACGCCCTTGTTCTTGAACGCCGAGCCGCAGAGGATCGGGTAGAAGGCGCCGGTCAGAACGGCCTTACGGATGCACTTCTTGATCGTCTCTTCCGAGGGCTCTTCGCCGCCCAGGTAGGCTTCCATCGCCTCGTCGTCGAGCTCGACGGCGTTCTCGATCAGGTAGTTGCGGGCTTCGTTGGCCTTGTCGACCAGATCAGCCGGGATTTCTTCGTCGCGGAAGGACGCGCCGAGGCCGTCGTTGTCCCAGACAACCGCCTTCATGCGGACCAGGTCGACCAGGCCCTTCAGGTTGGATTCCGAACCGATCGGGAACTGGATCGGCACGGCCTTGGCGCCCAGACGGTCGCGGATCGACTCGACCGACTTGTCGAAGTCGGCGCCGATCTTGTCCATCTTGTTGACGAACACGATGCGCGGCACGCGGTACTTGTCGGCCTGGCGCCAGACGGTTTCCGTCTGCGGCTCAACGCCGGCGTTGCCGTCCAGAACCGTCACGGCGCCGTCGAGCACGCGCAGCGAACGCTCGACTTCGATGGTGAAGTCGACGTGCCCGGGGGTGTCGATGA